>CAJXOL010000007.1 GCA_913057675.1 uncultured Pseudomonadota bacterium
GAGATTTCTGCCTGTCTCGTGGGCTCGGAGATGTGTATAAGAGACAGCGCCATGGCAGAGCGCATGAATCGTGATTTGGTGTTTGACCACACCGACGCGGCGCGTGACTTGGGCTTCAAGCCGCGCACATTTTCTATTTCGCCTGAGGATATAGCGAGATGACATTCGCCGAGCCATCAATTAAATCTCTATTTTTGGAGATCCGTTTTGAGAGGCAGGTTTTGGCTTCTGGCTCCGGTATCTATAGATCACGTAGTCCTGGGCCGGGCCCAAGTCCTTCGGTGAGAGATAAACGACTTGTTGTACCTAAGGTTTTTGGATAGGTTTTTGGATATCCTAATGCACTAATATTATTTAAAGTATATATAAAACATACACTTATAGTGATTAGTGGCGGAGAGTGAGGGATTCGAACCCTCGATAGGGCTATAAACCCTATACTCCCTTAGCAGGGGAGCGCCTTCAGCCGCTCGGCCAACTCTCCATTCGGCAACGCGATTAGCATGCCGAAAGCGTGTATTCTAGTTGAAACTGCTTCCGGTATCTAGCTCAGTTACTCTAAATCAAAAGCTTGGTGAAGCGCCCGCACAGCAAGTTCCATGTATTTCTCATCAATGACGGCCGTGATCTTGATTTCCGAGGTTGAGACCATTTGAATGTTTACACCTTCATTGGCTAACGCAGCAAACATTTTACTTGCGACACCAACATGAGACCGCATTCCAACGCCGACCACTCCTAGTTTGCAAATCTTGTCGTCCCCCAATATATCTCGAGCACCGATGACTGCTTGTACAGGCTTTAAAATATCGAGAGTTTTGTTTAAATCGTTCCGATGCACGGTGAATGAGAAGTCTGTTTTCTGGTCAGTGCTGATATTTTGTACGATTACGTCGACTTCAATGTTGGCCTTTGCTATTGGATCAAGAATTTTAAAAGCAATGCCTGGAGTATCTGGAACTCCACGCACTGTTACTTTTGCTTCATCACGATTAAAAGCAATACCAGAAACTAGAGCGGCTTCCATAGTCCCATCATCCTCAAATGTAATTAATGTTCCCGATTGCGATTCCTCATCAATCGAAATGTCGGGGTCAGTTAGGCTGGATAGTACGCGGAGTCTGACGCGATACTTTCCGGCAAACTCTACCGAACGAATTTGTAATACCTTTGAACCTAAGCTGGCCATTTCGAGCATTTCCTCAAAAGTGACTGTTTTCAATCGGCGCGCATTTGGGACCACTCTTGGATCCGTGGTGTATACCCCATCGACATCCGTATAAATCTGACATTCTTGTGCTCCAAGTGCTGCAGCGATAGCCACTCCAGAGGTGTCGGATCCACCGCGCCCTAGTGTCGCTATGTTACCTTCCGCGTCTACGCCTTGGAAACCAGCTGCGACAATAACGTTTCCGGAATTCAGATCGTCCTGTATCCGATCCTTATTGATATCTAAGATACGAGCTTTAGTGTGCGCGCTATCAGTGAGAACTCTTATCTGTGCTCCAGTATATGATTTTGCAGAAACACCTAGTTCGATTAGGGCCATGGCTAATAGGCCAATAGTTACCTGTTCTCCAGTTGAACAGACAACATCTAATTCTCTGGGGTCAGGTGTCGGCTGGATGGTTTGCGCTAATTCGATAAGGCGATTGGTTTCACCAGACATGGCGGATACAACGACAACGACGTCATGTCCCGCCTTTTTCCATTTGGCAACACGTCGTGCAACATTTTTGATGCGGTCTGTCGAACCTACTGACGTGCCACCATATTTTTGGACAATTAAAGCCATCTTAATTTTTCATTGAATCTAAAGAGCCGGCATTTTAACGTAAGTTAGTCATATTATTTTTATTCGAGTCGTTACGCTTAATACTGATTTTGTTATAATTCGCCACTCCAATACGCGCCCGTAGCTCAGCTGGATAGAGTACATGCCTACGAAGCATGGGGTCGCACGTTCGAATCGTGCCGGGCGCGCCAATTTTTTCCTGATTTTTGACCTTAAAAATTAGACGACTTTAATATCTTAAGGATGAGTGAAACCTCAATTTGGTTTTCGTGCGTGAATTAAGCGCGTGAGGCCAGGGATCATATCGTCTTCTTTGATATCGACGAAGCCAACCTCGTTTAGTCGTGTTCGTAACCATCCAGGAGTGACTGACCGGGCTTCAGGTGTGAACGCCATGTGCTGCAGTTGCCACAGCGCTGCCATGGGTGGACCCGAGCGATCATTCTCAACCATGAAGTCGTGAATCATTATGTTACCGCCTGGCTTTAGACAATTGAATGCGTATTCAACAAGACGTGGCACTTCGGCTCCAGGAATGCCACTAAATAAATATGACATTAGAATAGCGCCTTGTTCCTTTGGCCATTCAGTTGATAATGCGTTCGATGGAATGTAACGAATTCGATCGATCATTTTAGCTTCACATATGAATTTCCAACCTATTTCTGCGACGTTGGGGAAATCAATAATTGTCGAGATCAGCTTAGGAAAAGCTTCTAAGAGTCGAATACTCATCGCTCCGGTGCCTCCGCCAACGTCAAGCAGAGTTTCTGCTTCACTGAGATCTACAAGACGGCAAAGTGTTCGACCTGGCCCTAGGGATCCAGCATGTTGGGCTTCACAGTAAATTGACGCTTGTTCCGCATCGTTCATCCAGTGTTGGTAGGAGTCTACTGCGTCGGCGGCCAGTGTGCCGTCTAATACCTCATTAAGCTGTCCAAGAAATGGATACATTTGTTGGTCAATTTGATAACGAAGGTAGTCTCCAAAATCATATTTGGCTCCCTTGGAGAGGAAAGCGTCTGCTCCAGGTGAGTTTGAGTAGATTTCACCTTCACCGTCCCGGTCAACTAATCCTATGCTGGTTAGCGCCGTCATCAATGTGGTGATTCGGTTTACTGGGACTTTAGATTCTTCTGCGATTTGTGCCGAACTTTTCGGTCCATCAGACAGTTTAGTAAAGACGTCGATATGTAAACCTGCGAATAGCGCTTTAGATGCCATAAATCCGAATGCAATTTTAGAAACATCTTCCGCGGTGCTTACTAAACTATTTTCCAACAAGACTAAATCTCCCTAAATATTCTAGATGTGTAAGTGCCAAGTCTACCATGCGTGTTTTTTGGATAGGGATTAAGGGGAATAATGCGGTTGAAACTGATCTGCTATTAATTATTATTAAGCGCCGATACGAGTTTAATTATTACGGTTTGCTGATAGAATGTCCGCGTTGTTATATGTTCCGCGCGCCCGTAGCTCAGTTGGATAGAGTACTTGGCTTCGAACCAAGGTGTCGGGAGTTCGAATCTCTCCGGGCGCACCACTTTCTTCACCGCATGGGTTAAATGTTGGTGTTGTTGCGCTAAATGCTGCAAATTACATTGAATTGTTTGAGGAGCTGCCTGTGCCTATCTTCGATCGACTAATCGTATCTTATTTTTTAGTATGCTTAATTACCCCAATAGGGCATATTCATGCAGGTGACGCTGCCATTGAAATTCAAGAGGGAAACGTCCACAACTGGATCAAGTACTACGAGAAAGAGCTGGGCATTGAAATCGCTGATCCCGTACCTCAGGGTTCTGAAGCAGAGCGTGTTGATTTAGAACATGATCATCAAGAGTCAGGGGCGGAAGCAACACAAAACTCACCTCATTAAAAGGTGTACTAATTGGGCGTGGGTTCTGTTGGTGGATAATCTAGTTCGACCTTGGCTCCAAAAGGGTCAAAGAAAAAGAGTTGCCAAGGATCTGTCTCCCTGAATTGTCTCAACGAATAGTCTCGGTTGTTTTGCTTTAATTTATTGACAGTATCTACCAGACCTGTCGCGCTGAACGCTATGTGATCAATCACCCCTTCTCGTGGTTCTGGCAACGTTTTCCCAGCAATGACATGCAGTACTGCAGTATCTCCTGCGTAGAGCCATGCGCCTGGAAATGGAAATGGAGGTCGTTCACCAGCCTTTAAGCCTAAAAATTTGTTATAAAAATTGACTGTGACATTGAGGTCCTCTGTCAGAATGGTAAAGTGGTTCATAGAGGTTGCTGGCATCCGTCTTTCCTTTTTTAAGCGTAGTTATTAGATTTGAGCTTGACAGCAAAGGTAATCTATCGTCTATCCTAATTAATATCCTAACAAATTCTCGGATCTTTTCTATGCAGATGTGTAACGGCACAGCCTTGTTCATTAAACGGCGTTTTCTTATTCTGCCTCTGATTATAGCTATTACATTTTGTTATGAGATTTCTTTGTCTCAATCAGAAGTTTTTCGAGGTGAGGTCATCCGGATTGCAGACGGGGACACCATCACCGTCTTAGGTGAAGGAGATCAAAAAATAAAAGTCCGATTCAGCGGTATCGATACACCCGAGATGGATCAACCGTTTGGCGCAGAAGCTCGTGATAGGTTGGTTCAGATGATTCGGGGACAGACCGTGACGTGTGAGTGTGTAAAAAGAGACCGTTACAAGCGCTGGGTGTGTAAGGTCTTGCTTGATGATTTAGACGTCAATTGGACCTTGGTCCGAGATGGGCTTGCTTGGTGGTATCGTGATTATCAGCGGGATCAGGAACCTGAGGATCGTATTCGTTATGAAGAGGCTGAGGTTTTGGCAAAGCATCAGCGAATTGGCTTGTGGGATGATGATTCGTCTATTCCGCCGTGGGAGTGGCGGCGTCTGGCGCGAGCGAAACGTCACACCAAGTAATCGGTTAATCTTACAATTGTTTGATTTTAAGTTTGTTGCGATATGAAACTAATTTTGCTTGCTATTCTCTCGGTCGTTTTAGCGGCTAATAATCCTAGTGAAAACGATTTTGAACAGTACGTTGGTGACAAAATAGCCAAGAATGAAATCGCTAAAAAATTATTGTCGCAAGACGGGGGTATCCTGAAGTCGATCATTGAGGCACTCGATGGTGTGCCCTGTGTTTTGGAGCAACCCTTTGCTCAGAAATATGAAAATTATTTTGTGTTCAGCCTCTACACGATTGACTTACAGTGCTTCGCAGGCCCTAAGGTGACGTTATTGGGGGTGTCAGGTCAAATCTTTCCCATAGAGTCCATAGAGTCCACAGAGGCAAAGTCCGATTAGTCGGCTAGGTTAGCGCCTCTAATCCTTTGTTGATGCGTTGAATTGCCTCACGTAACACCGACTGTGGGCATGCAAAGTTTAGTCTGAGGAACCCTGGAGCTCCAAACGGTGCACCATCATAGAGACCAATTCCAAATTGCTCGAAGTATGTCGATGGGTTGTCAACGTTCATTCTGCGTGCGTCAATCCATGTTAGGTACGTGGCTTCTGAGTGGTATACCGTCAGTTGGTCGTGAGCCGACAAATCGCCTTCAACGTAGTCACGATTCAGACGTAAGTAGTTAACCAGTGCGGCATGCCATGGCTTACCTTCTTTGTAGGCTGCGAGGGTGGCAGTATAGCCTAGAGCCCCGACATGATGCACGATGCCGTTCATCACTTTTTTTAGTTTATTTCTTAATGTTGGATTTTTCACAACGGCGTACGCGCAGCCTAATCCTGGCATATTAAAAGTCTTACTCGCAGATAGGAGTGTTACTGAAATATCCGCAGCGTCCGGTAGGTTTGCAGTGACTGTGTGGGTTTTGTCTTGGTCCAAGATGAGACCCGCATGAATTTCATCAGAAATTATAGTCAGATTATGTTTGTGGCAAAAGGCGACTAACTCATTGAGCTCCTTACTATTCCAAACGCGTCCAGTTGGGTTGTGTGGGCTACAGAATAAAAAAGCTTTTGTTTTTTTTGTAACAGTTTTTTCCAGGGCATCAAAATCCATCGCCCACTTTGTTCCGCTCCAAACTAGAGGTGCGGTAATGGTTTCCCGATTACCGTAAGTTGGTGCAGATAGAAAAGGTGGATATATCGGTGTATTCGAAAGAATCGCATCACCCTCTTCGGCGAATGCACGGCTCACAACGTTGAGTCCAACCACCAAGCTCGGTAACCATATAATCCAGTCTGTATCGATAGCCCAATTAAATTCGGTCTTTAGGTAGGTTGCAACAGTTGAAGATAATTCTTCGGGTGGCTGGGTATATCCATAGATGCCGTGATTAATGCGCTCCAGTAGTGCGGACTTAATGCACGGCGCCGTTTCAAAGTCCATGTCAGCAACCCACATGGGTATGATGTCTGGGCGATCATATTTAGTCCATTTGCTGCTGGACGTATTCGTTCTATCAATAATTTTGTCGAATTCAAAGGTCATATTTTTTAATGAAAATCTCTTGACGTTGTGGTGAGTTTACCAAGAAGAGGCGAGTAATCGATTAATTTTTTTGCAATGAGGTGAATAACCTCACCATCTCTTTCGACATGTCCCAAAACAACCATTAGTTGAGCCTTCATCAGTATCTGACGTTGTTCGAAGGCGATTCGGTTCCAGATCACCACATTCGTATACCCCGTTTCATCCTCAAGAGTGAGGAATACCACACCACTGGATGTGCTGGGGCGTTGCCGGGAGGTGACGATTCCTGCTGCGCGAACCGATTGTCCACTTCGAAGTGCTTTGATCTTCTCGGCTGTTACTATTTTTCTTTTATTGAGTGCTGTTCTGAGTAAGCGCAGTGGGTGTTCTCGCAAGGTGAGCCCTAGACTCCTGTAATCAGCAACAATATTTTCACCCTTTGTCGGTGTGGGTAAGTTCAGAGACTCCTGTGTGCCTGGTAAGTGGTGAAATAGCTCGGGTGGGTTTAGGTCCAGCCCACGTGCCCACCAATTTGCTTGATGTCGATTCCCTATAGAGCTCAATAAGGCATCAGCACGAGCGAGTGCGCGTAAGTCTTGTTTATTTAATCCCGCGAGCCTTGCAATTTGATCCATCGCTAAGTGTTCCGACCGATGAGCCACAATTCTGTGTGCCGCATCGCTGGAGAGTCCCTTAATCATATTGAAGCCTAACCTGATAGCTGGCTTATCTGTGTTGGGTGTGTGAGTCAAATGACACTCATGATGACTCAGTAATATATCTACGGGCAGAATCATCACATTATGGCGTTGTGCGTCTTGAATCAGTTGGGACGGGCCATAAAAACCCATCGGCTGGCTGTTGAGTAGTGCGCACGTGAACGCTGCTGGTTCGTGACGCTTAAGCCAGCTGGAGACGTACACGAGTAGAGCGAAGCTCGCTGAGTGAGATTCTGGAAATCCATACTGCCCAAAGCCGAGAATTTGCTGGAATATTTGTTTAGAAAATTCTTTGCTGTACCCACGAAGTTGCATTCCTTGAAGGAGTTTTTTCTCAAGGTGTCCTAGACCACCGTTACGCTTCCAAGCCGCCATGGAGCGTCTGAGTTGATCGGCTTCGCCAGGCGTAAATCCCGCAGCCACAATAGCGAGTTGCATCACTTGTTCTTGGAATATGGGTACACCTAAAGTTCGTTCTAAAACTTTTTTAACATCAGCAGAGGGGTAGGTGACGGGCTTTTTACCCTGACGACGTTGCAGATATGGATGAACCATACCGCCTTGAATAGGGCCAGGACGTACGATGGCGACTTCAATCACCAAATCATAAAAACACTTTGGTTTTAGTCTAGGGAGCATGGACATTTGTGCTCGAGATTCGATTTGAAAAACGCCAATGGTGTCTGCCTTCGATATCATTTCATAGACTTTTGGATCTTCTGGCGGTATGTCAGATATGGTGAAAGGTTTATGACGCCACTTTTCAATAAGATGCAGAGAGCGACGAATGGCGGAGAGCATGCCCAGTGCTAATACATCAATTTTGAGCAATCCCAGTGCATCTAGATCATCTTTGTCCCACTGTATTACGGTACGGTTTTTCATGACCGCATTCTCAACAGGGACTAACTGAGTCAGCGGGCCTTGTGAAATTAAAAACCCACCAACATGCTGGGATAAATGTCGCGGAAATCCAGATAGTTCCTGAGTGATATAGATGAGTTGCCGAATGATTTTGGTGTTTGTATTAAAACCAGCTTCCTTGAGTCGTTCGGACCGACTCGATTTTTGTTCCCACCAGCTGAAACTCGTAGAAATACGATTAATTTGTTCTGTATCTAGTCCCAGTGCTTTGCCAACGTCTCTGAATGCACTTTTAGGTCGATAAGTGACGACAGTTGCAGTTAGTGCTGCTCGATCTCGGCCATACTTATTGTAGATATACTGAATCACCTCTTCTCGACGGTCATTTTCAAAGTCGACGTCGATATCAGGTGGTTCGTGTCGCTCTTTAGATATAAATCGTTCGAATAACATTTCTGAGCGATTAGGATCTACTTCTGTGATACCTAATACATAACAAACTGCCGAGTTTGCCGCGCTACCTCTACCTTGAAATAGAATGCCTTGAGATCTGGCATAGCTGGTGATGTCAAATACGGTTAAAAAATATGATTCATAGTTCAATTCATGAATGATGCTGAGCTCCCGTTCAACCAGTAATTGAACCTTCTCTGGAATGGTTTGAGGAAATCTCCAAATGAGCCCTTTTTGAGTGAGCGCACGTAAATGTTCAGTTGTACTCATTCCATTCGGTGTAATTTCTTCGGGGTACTCATATTTGAGTGTACTGAGGTCAAAGTTGCATTGGTTGGCGATCGCGAGAGTTTCAGTAATGAGTTGAGAGGAATATAAGCGTTCGATCGAGTCAATGCTGCGTAGGTAACCTTCCCCATTTTGGGATAATTCATAACCACTGTTTTTAACGGTTTTTTTGATTCGAATTGCATGGATCGTATCTCGTAGCATACGACGCTCCGGTATATGCATATGTGCGCTACCAATTGCGACAAGAGGGACCATCATGAATTGTGACAAGCGTTCAATGGCCAGTATTTGTTTTTTTTCGTGATTGAGAAGAAGTTGCGCCACGCCAATCCATACTTGATTTTTGAAATAATGTTTTAGCCAGACAAGGTCTTTGATCTGCCTCTCCTTTGATAAATCAGTGTTGGGTAGACATATCACGATGCAGTTGATTTCGACGTCTTTAAAATGTTTTTGGCTTAAGTAGTATTCGCCTTTAGATGCGCGACGACGTGCGGTACTGATGAGATTGCACATATAACCATAGCCGTCACGATTTTTGGCAATCAGGATAAATCGAGTCCCTTCCTCAAGTTTAAATTCAGATCCAATTAGTAATTTAATATCTGCCGCTCGCGCGGCGACATGAGCACGTACAACGCCAGCTACAGAGCACTCATCTGTGATCGCAATAGAGTGATATCCAAGTTTTTTGGCTTGTTCTACGAGTTCCTCAGGGTGTGAGGCGCCCGTAAGAAAACTAAAGTTGCTGATGCAATGAAGTTCTGCATAAGGGGTAATAACAGGGGCTGTCTTCATGCAAAAATGCCGTGTAAGAACCATTGGTTACTCACTGCATCTTTATATATCCAGACTTGTGAATAGTCTTGAGTTAAGGCTATGAAGTAATCTCTTTTGATGCCTTGATCATCCCACCATCCTGTTTCGATACGCTCAGGCCCGTCAATGATGGTTAATGGTCCGCGTAGGGTTGGGATGTCCGATACCGAAGTTAATGCTTTGGGTATGCGCAGTAACCAAGAGGGTCGATGATTGAGTTTTGTGTAGTGCTGATGTAGTCCTGGAATGGTCTCTCCCCAAGATTTTTCTGGACGATGGTCTGCACAGACGGTGATCCCATAGACAGATTTTTCTCCTACTCTGGCTTGTAGTTGGTCAATTAAATGACTTCGACTCAGTTCGCTCTGTTCTTCGTGAGGGAGTAGTGAATGACTGGATGGAGTTAAGGGTGTCTCTTGTATGGACCTAAGGTGAATTGACTCAATTCTAGAAGGAATGCTTTCTCGGTTAAGTCGTTCTTGAACTAGGTGAGTCAGATGTTTTGGATTTCTAGAGGGTGCTGAAAGTTTGAACTTGAAGTCATGCTGCAGTTTCTCTTCATTGACGATGCTTAGTTCAAACTGTATGACTCCGTATTGTTTAACCTGTAGGTAAGTGGTCATGCTTTGAATTATTCGATGAAGGCCAAATAGAAGTTCCCCTACTGAAGAGGCGGGAAGGTTGAGTGATACCTCAGAATCAAAATTTTCTGGTAATGAAAAGAACGGTTGAGGATCTGGCTTTTTGCCGAAAGCTCGATCTAATTGATCCAACGCATAAGTTCCCCAACGTTGGGTTACTGCGGATCTGGGGATACGTGCTAATTGGCCAATAGTTTTAATCCCAACATCATGCAGTTGCATGCCTGATATATCCCCAGATTCAATGATTGAGGTGGGTAATGGATCAAGGTGTTGAGACAGGTCATTGATTGTAAAGGCTGTGGTGTTTGATCTGTATCGTGAGAACCATATGGCGGCTAAAGGGGTGGGGGATACACCTGTGTGTACATGAAGCCCTAAATCAGTAATCGTTTGTGTTATTTGATTCTTTAGGCTTTGTGTGCCACGAAATAGCTTGATACTGGCTCCAATTTCAACGAGAACTGAACTCGGTAGTCGAATGCTTATTTGAGATGAATACTTGAAAAGTGATGTGGCGACTTCTTCTAGTTTTTTAATTTCTTGATTTTTGTTGCGGTGCTTAACTTGGATAAAATTTGACAGGACATAAGCCGCGGATAGCGCCATGCCATTTCGGATGCCTAATTGCTGAGACGTGTTGTTGCTTGCAATGATCGTATTCGTTGATTCGACAATCACTACGGGTTCTTTAATCTCATCACCAATAGAAAAAATATCGATAGATAAATTTGGGAAACTTAGGCAAAGCCACAACATGTTTGGTGCAATAGGTTAGAGATTGATATTGCGCTAATGGGGCCTCCACCTCGTCGTTTCGGGATGTCGATTAGCGTTTCATTGTTGGCCTGCCTGACTATGATTCTCCAGGGTGTGGGATTGTTTTTATAGTTTGTTATTGGCTTTGTAAAAAAAGCACTCAACACTTTTTTTTCTTCTAATGCCAGTTGTAGTCGACGAATCATTTTTTCTGTTATCTGTGGAATCCAACCGATGACCGCACTACAAGAGTTCGATCTCAATCCTTGTTCCATACACCATCCTGCGTCATTAATGTTCTGTGCCTGTGTGATGATGACTTTGCTGGTATCGACGCCCATTCTGGATAGAAAGGGCGTATAGGGAATATGAGGAGGGCAGACTAATAAGATCCAGCGTGAATCTTGAGAGAGTCGAGCAAGTGCCGGAATCAATATCGAAAACTCACCAATTCCGATTTGGTGAGGTACGATTTCCATGAGTGTGCCAAGGGGCCATCCGTGGATTCTTTCGTCAATATTGGTGAAGCCTGAAGGTACGTATCCAAGCGGATTGAGTTTGTGCTCTTTCCCTTTCCAGATATGAGTAGGGAGGATGGATTGAAGGAGGGGAGATGCCATAATTCAGTCGATTACTAATTGATTTTTCCGTTACGGATGATGCCAACCGCGAGGCCCTCTATGGCAAAGTCATCTCGTTCGCCATTCACATAGATAGGCTGAAAATCAGGATTTTCTGCTTCTAGCCATACTTCCTTGTTTTTCCGTTTGAAGCGTTTGACCGTGACTTCTTGGTTGATGCGTGCCACGATGATTTGCCCAGACCGTGCTTCTGATGTGGCATGGACGGCGAGTAAATCTCCATCATGGATGCCAACATCGCGCATGCTGCTTCCCCTCACTTTGAGTAGATAGTCTGCCGCAGGTCTAAACAAAGACTGCTCAACTTGGACCCTATTCTGTATGTGCTCTTCAGACAATATGGGTTGTCCAGCTGCCACTCGACCCACAATGGGCAGTCCGGCGTTTTTAAGTAGTTGTATTCCTCTTGATGTGCCACGTATGAGTTTGATGTGCCCTTTTTTTTCAAGTGCTTTGAGGTGGTCTTCGGCCGCATTTGCAGATTTGAAACCCAGGGCTCGGGCTATATCTGATCGTGTAGGAGGGAAGCCAGTATTTTCAACAAAGCTTTGAATGAGGCTAAGAATTTCAGTTTGTCTTTGTGTCAGCAGTTTCATATCGATAGCAGTTAAATACCCAGTACTGTTATTATATACAGTACTGGGTATTTTCCAAGGTAATATTTTTATAAAACGCACGCACCATCGTAGTGCGCCAGTTCTACCTTTTTGTCGTGCGGTGAGTGCAGTTAGTGCGTTTTATCTCGTTATCACTCGTTGCAATCTCATGTCATTTGATTTATGTGGTGCGCTTCTAATTTAAGCATCTGTTTTTTATGGTTTTTTTTATCATGGCACGGTTCATGCTTTATACCCTATTAGCAGTTCAGGATCTGAAGTTGATCTTAATAATTTCAGTTTCTGGGGTGAGGAAACATTTTTTTAACTACCGTTTAAGGATCATAAGAATGAACCGAAAGCAATTCATAAAAACTGTAATTAGTGCGACACTCGGAATTAGTTCTGCGTTTGCAATGACGGCCCAGGCTGAGGAAACCATTAAGGTTGGCATCCTGCATTCTTTGTCGGGAACAATGGCTATTTCGGAGACGGCGTTGAAGAATACAGCGCTCATGACTATTGAGGAAATCAATGCTAATGGCGGATTATTGGGTAAACAACTTGAGCCAGTAGTGGTTGACCCTGCATCAAACTGGCCACTGTTTGCTGAAAAAGCCAGACAGTTAATCACGCAGGATGAGGTTGATGTCGTTTTTGGCTGTTGGACCTCTGTATCAAGAAAATCTGTATTACCAGTTTTTGAAGAATTAAATAATCTTCTGTTTTATCCCGTTCAGTACGAGGGGGAAGAGTTATCACAAAATGTGTTCTACACCGGAGCCGCTCCGAATCAACAAGCTATTCCAGCAGTTGAATATTTGATGAGTGAAGAGGGTGGTGGAGCTAAGCGTTGGTATCTTTTGGGGACAGACTATGTTTATCCTCGAACAACCAACAAAATCCTCCGAGCTTTCTTGATTTCTAAGGGTGTTGAAGAGTCAGATATTGAAGAGGTTTATACGCCTTTTGGTCACAGTGATTATCAAACCATTGTTGCTGATATTAAAAAATTCTCTGCTGGTGGGAAAACGGCTGTAGTGTCTACTATTAATGGTGACTCTAATGTTCCATTTTACAAAGAGTTGGGTAATGCAGGCTTGAAAGCAACTGATGTCCCTGTCGTGGCATTCTCTGTTGGTGAGGAAGAGCTCCGAGGCATTGACACTAAGCCATTACTTGGGCACTTGGCTGCTTGGAATTACTTCATGTCGGTTAAAGGTAAGCAAAACAGATCATTTACTAAAATGTATAAGGCATGGGCCATGAAAAACGGCGTCCCTAATCTTGATACTGTAGTAACTAATGATCCGATGGAGGCTACCTACGTTGGAATCAAAATGTGGGCACAGGCGGTAGAGCAGGCTGGAACTACGGACGTAGATGCAGTCCGTGAGGCAATGGGTGGTCAGACATTCAAAGCGCCATCCGGCTTTACACTTACTATGGACGCGACAAATCACCATCTTCATAAGCCAGTTATGATTGGCGAGATCCTTCCAAACGGCCAATTTCAGGTGGTTTGGAGTACTAAGGCTCCCATCAGAGCTCAGCCTTGGAGCCCATTTATTACCGGCAACGAGAGTAAGCAGGGATTGTAATAATCTCCTCTGGTGCTGGTATGAAATTGTTTAAATTACCAGTGTAAACGAAATACACAAAAGGTCTGCCTTGCTTCAAGCAGCAGGCTTTTTGTGGTTAAGTTGACGCGAGCATGTTGAATAACAAACGAAACGCATTATTATTTATTTTAAGTCTCCTTGCGCTCGCCTTTCCTATGGCCGGTGCAGCGCTTGATCGAACGGATATATCTGGGTTGGCGTCAGAGCATGTAATGGAGCGTCTCAAAGCTATTGATAAGATTGCACGAGTCGGAGATTCGGATGCGCTTAGACTACTGAAAGAGCTTCAAAACAGCGAGTTGTTAGTTACCGACACAGGTCAAATTGTTCTGGAAAATGATGATTGGAATGTGATTGATGCGATCACATTGGAGATGCTCGACCCTCAGCCCGACACCTATAACACGGTTATTGTTAATAACCGTATGCGGTCCCAGCTCGAGAGCGCGGTGGGCGTACTTCAATTGTTATCGGATGATAGGGAAATACGCCTTACCTCAGCGAAGTCTTTACGGGACAATCTATCCCCTTCATTGCTGACTTTTTTAAATAAAGCCCTCGCTCAGGAATCTGATGAGGAGATCGGGCGAATTTTAAAAGAGAGTCAATCCGTCATTTTGTTGGATAGCCCTGATGAGCAAGAGCGAATCGACGCGGTTAACTATTTAACGTCGAGCAGTGAACGACGTGTCCGAGAATTGCTAGTAGCTAAATTAGAAAAAAATGAATCAGGTGAATTTGAAGAGCCATCTGCTGAAGTCAGGGTGGCGATAGAATTCGCTGTCACTGCTATCGATCGGAAACTCACGTTTATCGATTATTTTGGGCGTTTATTTAGCGGGTTATCTCTAGGTAGCATTTTACTTCTTGCCGCGATGGGTCTCGCGATTACATATGGACTGCTTGGCGTGATCAATCTTGCTCATGGAGAGATGTTGATGATTGGTGCCTACGCAACTTACGTGACACAACAACTGTTTGTTAATTATCTACCAAACTATTTTGACCTATATGTTTTGGCTGCCATTCCGATGGCATTTCTTTCTTCGGCCATCATTGGGGTCGTGCTTGAGCGTTCTGTTATTCGTTGGTTATATGGACGTCCACTTGAAACGCTATTGGCTACTTGGGGTATTAGTCTTTTTCTAATTCAGTTGGTTAGACAGATTTTTGGAGCGCAAAACGTTGAGGTGTCAAACCCAACTTGGTTGTCGGGAGGCGTTGAAGTATGGAATATCGTCATGCCTCTTAACCGTATTGCTATTATTGTTTTTGCTGCCTTAGTGCTTATTGGTATTTGGTTGCTGATTAGTCAAACCAGGCTAGGATTATTTATCCGTAGCGTCACACAAAACCGAAGTATGGCAGCTTGTGTTGGTGTTAATACGGCTAAGGTCGATATGCTTGCATTCGGCTTAGGTTCCGGCATTGCAGGCTTAGCTGGCGTTGCTTTATCTCAAGTAGGTAATGTCGGACCGGATCTTGGTCAGGCGTACATCATTGATTCATTCATGGTTGTAGTGCTTGGTGGTGTGGGGCAATTAGCTGGAACGGTATATGCGGCGCTCGGTCTTGGAGTGTTCTCCAAATTCATTGAGCCTGGTGTTGGGGCGGTTTTAACTAAAATTATTATCCTCGTATTCATCATCGCTGTTATTCAAAAGCGTCCTCAAGGGTTGTTTGCCCTAAAGGGACGTTCCGTGGAGGGATAAATGCAGTATCAATCAAATATTGAACCGTTATTTTCTAAGCTTGGTTGGCTTGGATTGATAACATTCGCTGTACTAACTCTTATCGTTGTGCCGTGGATGTATCTCTTTATTCCAGATGGTGGTGCATTTCATATTTCCTCCTACACCGTGACGCTAATTGGCAAAATTATGTGTTATTGCATAGTCGCCGTGGCAATGAATTTGATATGGGGTTATGCGGGAATCTTATCCCTTGGCCAAGGTTTGTTTTTTGCTCTTGGTGGGTATTCTTTTGGGATGTATCTCATGCGGCAAATTGGTCAGGATGGTCAGTATCAGAGCGACCTGCCTGATTTTATGGTTTTTCTCGATTGGAAAGAATACCCGTTGCATTGGTTAGGCACAGATAGTTTTTTGTGGGCGATCGTGTTAGTCGTCTTAGTTCCTGGAGTTCTGGCCTTCGTATTCGGATATTTTGCTTTTCGGTCTCGTATTAAAGGCGTGTATTTTTCAATTATTACTCAAGCCCTCACGTACGCGTTTATGTTGTTATTTTTCCGTAACGAGACGGGTTTTGGAGGTAATAACGGGTTTACTGACTTTAAACGAATACTGGGTTACTCCCTAACCGATCCAACGATGCGCGCAGCATTGTTTGGACTTAGTGCATTTTTCTTACTGCTCGTTTTAGTTCTCTCTCGAGTATTGATTAAATCCAAGTTTGGTCGAATATTGACTGCTATTAGAGATTCAGAGTCGCGTCTGATGTTTTGCGGCTATGACCCGATTCGTTTTAAACTTTTCATTTGGACGCTCTCTGCGATCATCTGTGGTATCGCGGGTGCTTTATATGTGCCTCAAGTCGGCATCATCAATCCCAGTGAGATGTCTCCAGCAAATTCTATTGAGATCGCGGTATGGGTGGCTGTCGGTGGGCGAGGTACTATCCTCGGGCCCGTGATAGGTGCCGCAGCTGTAAATGGCGCTAAGAGTTTCTTCACGCAAGCCTTTCCGGAGTATTGGCTCTTTTTCTTAGGATTACTATTTATTTTAGTAACACTATGCCTGCCCTTTGGGATAGTCGGTTTGTTTTCTAAATTGAAGAATAAATTCAAAAAAATAGAGAGTTAAATCAATGCAAGAAACATTAGGGATGAAAGACTCCATTAGAAAAAATACTTTAGGAAGTGTCGCACGGAGAGGGGTCGATACGTCACACGGCCCTATTTTGTATCTTGACGACATTTCCGTAAGTTTCGATGGTTTTAAAGCATTAAATGCCCTCTCTTTAACAGTAGATGCGGGTGAGCTTAGATGCATTATTGGTCCGAATGGCGCGGGTAAGACCACAATGATGGATGTGATTACAGGTAAAACAAAACCCGATTCTGGGACGGTGTTTTTTGGGCAAACACTTGATCTAAGTAGAATGAATGAACCTCAAATCGCATCTGCTGGGATCGGCCGTAAATTCCAAAAACCAACGGTTTTCGAGAATCACACAGTATTCGAAAATTTAGAGTTAGCCATGCAGTACGATAAGCGGGTTTGGGTTAGTCTCTTCGCTAAAAGAAAAAAATCACAGATAAAAAAAATTACTGAAACGATGGAAATTATAGACTTAGTTAATCAGGCAGGGCGATTGGCTGGGTTGCTTTCGCATGGGCAGAAACAGTGGCTTGAAATTGGCATGCTGCTGATGCAAGAGCCAAAACTTTTATTGCTGGATGAACCAGTAGCAGGGATGACAGATGACGAGACTGCGAAAACAGCGAAGCTTTTCAAGTCTCTCGCAGGAGAGCGCTCGTTAGTGGTTGTTGAACATGATATGGAGTTTGTTGCGGAGATTGCATCGACAGTCACCGTTTTACACGAAGGTGCAGTGTTAGCCGAGGGTCGCATGGAGGACGTGCAATCGAATGATCGTGTGATTGAAGTCTATTTGGGGCGTTAAATTATGTTAGAAGTTAAAAATATTAATCAATATTATGGCTCTAGCCATACTCTGAAAAATGTGAGTTTCACAGTGCCCACTGGGGCTGTAACGACTTTACTAGGTAGAAATGGAGTTGGTAAAACTACACTTCTCAACTGTTTGATGGGGGTTTTAGAGACGACAAGTGGAACGATTCATATCAATGGTTCAGATGTCACAGGACAACCATCTTATGTTCGAGCTCGTCAAGGTGTTGGTTATGTGCCGCAGGGGAGAGAAATATTTTCGCGATTGACAGTTGAGGAAAATTTATTAATGGGCCTTGCGACAAAATCTAAAGGAGCGTTATCGGACCTGCCGCATGAAATATTTGATATGTTCCCAGTTTTAAATGAAATGCTCCATCGGCGTGGAGGGGACTTATCTGGTGGGCAGCAGCAGCAACTAGCGATAGGTAGGGCACTCGCGATGTCACCAAACACTTTGATTCTTGATGAGCCTACCGAGGGTATTCAGCCATCGATTATCAAAGATATTGGTAATGCGATTCGCTTGTTAGCTGCGCGGGGTGATATGGCCATCTTATTGGTGGAGCAATATTATGATTTTGCAAAAGATCTTGCCGATCATTACATTATTCTTCAACGCGGGGAAGTCATCAAGTCGGGTTTGGGTGAAGACATGGATGCTGATAATGTTAGACATTATTTATCAGTATGAACTTAACAGATAGTCCATCACCTTCTTGGTTTGCGGATTTGCAACTTGCTTTTGGTTTTCGTGAGGGCAGGACGGCAATGATCCGAAATAAACACGAGGGACCACTTGTCGTTCAAAAAGCGCTGTACCCAGAAGGCCCTGAGCTTTGTCAAATCTTGATTGTCCATCCTCCAGGAGGTATTGCTGGTGGTGATGAATTAAGGGTTAGTTGCGATTTGGATGTGGGAGCTAGGGTTCAACTAACTACTCCCGGTGCTACAAAGTGGTATGAAAGTTTCGATAGTCCCTCAAAACAATTCATAACTCTAAACCTGGCTGCAGCGAGTATCTGTGAGTGGCTTCCGCAGGAGAATATTATCTTTAATAGATGCTTGGTCGATGTTGTAACAGAGGTCAATGTTGAGTCAGGTGCTATTTTTGTCGGCTGGGATTTCTATTCGTTAGGTCGTCACGTAAAACATGCCCCTCTCTTACATGGTCAACTCAAGCAAAAAACTAAAATCTTAATTGATGGTATTCCAATATTTACGGAGCGTACGCTTTTTGACCCAGATCGCTTAATGGATGGTCCTGGAATTTTGGATGGATATTCCAATTACGGAACAATGTTCATTGTTGGTTTAGATCAGAATCCTGCGCTAATTGAAGATTTAAGAAAGATCGCCGAAGGTGAAATGCATTGCGCTTTAACTTGGTTGGATGGGGTATTAATCGCGCGATGGGTAGGGGCAGACATCGAGGCTGGGCGCGATATTTTCACAGCGATATGGGCGAGGTTACGACCGGTTTATTTTCTGCGTCCGGCTGTTAAGCCTCGAATTTGGAATACTTAATGCGTAATAATTGAATGAGGTGATTCAATGAATTTAACTCCGAGAGAGAAAGATAAATTATTAATTTTTACTGCGAGTTTGCTGGCGGAAAGACGCCTCAAAAAAGGGTTGCTTCTGAATTATCCAGAGGCTGTAGCCTATATTTCTGCAGAGATCATGGAGGGTGCGCGAGAAGGCAGAACTGTAGCGGATTTAATGTCATACGGTGCAACATTGTTGGCGCGCTCCCAGGTGATGGAGGGGGTGCCAGAGATGATCCCAGAGATTCAGGTCGAGGCGACCTTCCCCGATGGGACCAAGTTAGTAACCGTTCATCAACCGATTGTTTGAGGAACTAAGCATGATACCTGGAGAAATTGAGACCTTGGAAGGTGATATAGAAATTAACCAAAATAGGACGTTAGTCACCATCATCGTATGTAACGCTGGAGATCGGCCGATTCAAGTGGGCTCTCACTATCATTTTTACGAAACCAACTCAGCGCTCGAATTTGATCGGGAGCAAAGTAGGGGATTTCGTTTAAATGTTGCAGCTGGTACAGCTGTTCGATTTGAGCCAGGTCAAAAGAGAACGGTTGAGCTAGTCGCGTTTGGGGGAGATCGAAAAGTTTTTGGATTTAGGGGTCTGGTAATGGGAGATTTGACATGACTAATAAAATCGATCGTCGCGCTTATGCGGAGATGTTTGGCCCAACGGTTGGCGATCGTGTGCGTTTGGCGGACACCGATTTATGGATTGAGGTCGAAGAAGATAAGACGATACCAGGGGAGGAAGTTAAGTTTGGTGGTGGGAAAGTCATTCGTGACGGAATGGGACAGGGTCAGAGACCTGCCGACGCGGTTGCGGACACAGTCATTACGAATGCTTTAATTGTTGACCATACGGGAATTATCAAAGCTGATATTGCGATAAAGGATGGTCGTATCAGTGGAATTGGTAAAGCAGGTAACCCAGATGTGCAACCAGGAGTTGACATCGTGATTGGTGCGGCGACGGAAATTATTGCAGGCGAGGGCTCTATCGTAACTGCTGGGGGAGTTGACGCTCATATTCATTTTATTTGTCCGCAACAGATTGAAGAAGCATTGTCTTCCGGTGTCACTACGATGTTAGGCGGCGGAACAGGACCTGCTACGGGTACAAATGCTACAACTTGTACGCCTGGTCCTTGGCACATTTCGAGGATGCTTCAATCGGCTGATGCGTTTCCTATGAACCTAGGGTTCATGGGTAAAGGGAACGCGAGTTTACCACTGCCGTTGGAGGAACAAATCGCAGCGGGTGCTATGGGCCTGAAGTTACATGAGGATTGGGGCACCACGCCTGCGTCCATTGATAATTGCTTAACGGTAGCAGACGCCTCAGATGTTCAGGTTGCAATTCATACCGACACCTTGAATGAGTCAGGGTTTGTGGAGGATACCCTCGCTGCATTTAAGGACAGAGTCATACACACGTACCATACAGAGGGTGCGGGTGGAGGTCATGCTCCCGATATCATTAAAGCGTGTGGTTTTGCCAACGTCTTACCTTCTTCTACTAATCCGACACGCCCGTATACCGTCAATACAATAGACGAACATTTAGACATGTTGATGGTTTGCCACCATCTGGATCCAGCAATCGCAGAAGATGTTGCTTTTGCAGAATCGAGAATACGTCGTGAAACAATCGCAGCTGAAGACGTACTGCATGATTTGGGCGCGTTCAGCATGATAGCGAGTGATTCACAGGCCATGGGTCGAGTCGGAGAGGTTATTTGTCGGACGTGGCAGACGGCTCATAAAATGAAAGTTCAACGGGGCCCATTGCCTGAGGACTCTGATCGGTCTGATAATTTTCGCGTAAAGCGTTACGTGTCGAAATACACTATAAATCCAGCAATTACTCATGGTGTTGCTCATGAGGTTGGTTCGATAGAAGTCGGCAAGTTAGCTGATATTGTGCTTTGGAAGCCGGCTTTTTTTGGCGTAAAACCCTCTATGATCTTAAAGGGAGGCGTTATTGCAATGTCCCTTATGGGGGACCCCAATGCCTCTATCCCTACGCCTCAACCGGTTCATTATCGATATATGTTCGGTGCTTATGGTGGGTCTATGAGTCACTCCTCGGTTACATTTGTTTCTCAAGCGGCTATTGATTCTAACGTTCGGGGCCAATTAAATCTGAATAAACGTCTTGTTCCAGTTCGTAATACGAGGACGATCTCCAAGGCATCAATGATTTTGAATACACTCCAGCCAAAAATAGAGGTTGATCCGCAAAATTATCATGTTTATGCGGATGGTGAATTGCTAACGTGTGAGCCAGCTACAGTACTGCCGCTGGCGCAGCGATACTTCTTGTTTTAAATCATGTTGGTTATTACAAAACGAGCAGACACTACCTCAACCGTGGATGTCGAAGTTTCACTTACGTTTGATGTGAGAAAAAAATCTCGATTTAAGACATTTAGTGTCGACGGCGAAGAAGTGGGTATATTTCTGGAGCGGGGTGCAATCCTTTCCGATGGTGATTGTTTAATGAGTGAGGATGGGAGAGTAGTCCGAGTTGTCGCTAAGGATGAATCACTGCTTCAGATCAAGCGGGGATCATCACGATCTCTTGCGCAGCTTGCATATCACCTTGGTAATCGTCACGTCTCAATAGAGATTGACGTGGATTCATTAAGTATTGCGTACGATCAGGTTTTGAAAGATATGGTTGAAGGTTTGGGTGCTCAAACGCTAGCAGTTACGGCTCCATTTCATCCCGAAAGTGGAGCCTACGGTGGTGGACACAGTCATGGATCAGAGCATGGAAAAGGTCGAGGACCAATTATTCATGAATTCCCCCCTTTGACCGATTTGAGTGTCGATGATGACGCGTAACAATTTGATGAATATGCTGAGGCTTTCTAGCCAATCTTTACCTACCGGGGCGTTCAGTTATTCTCAGGGAATGGAGTGGTTGGTAGATACGCAACGAATTCATAATGAGTCAACAGTGTACGAGTGGGTCGCATCAATCCTTCTAGGGCCATATGCAAACTATGAGCTGCCTATTCTGCGAGAGATGTTTGATGCTTGGAATCGTGTTGATCATCAAGCTATTGAAGTCCTTAATCTGGATTATCTGAGCTCTAGAGAGACCGTTGAGATACAAAAAGAGACGTTGCAGATGGGATACGCTATTCGGGCTGTCATCCGGGAAATGGACACTACTTCTAATCACTCAACTCAATTCTTATCGCAATTAGATAATTTAAGTTTCCCTATTGGATTCTCTTTTTGCTGTAATCAAAATGGTTTATCGGTCGATGAAATGCTGACGAGTTATGTGTGGTCTTTCATTGAGAATCAGATTCTTGTTGCCATAAAGGCAGTGCCGCTTGGGCAGAGTGCCGGCCAGAGACTTTTGAATGTGCTGATACCTGCAGGGGACGAGGCAGTTCAGATATCACTCTTGGTCGATATAAATGATTGGTCAAATTTTTCGCCATTACAGGCTATAGCAAGTGCGAAACACGAAACGCAGTATTCGAGGTTGTTTAGATCGTGACACTAATAAATATAAATGAATAGGAGTGATTTTATGGCGTCTTCCCCTTTAAGAGTTGGTATTGGTGGTCCCGTTGGATCAGGTAAAACTGCCTTAACTTTAGCTTTGTGTAGGGGCATGAGAGACAAATACGAGATTGCAGTGGTCACTAACGATATCTACACGAAAGAAGATGCTGATTTTTTGGTACGCAACGGTGCGCTCACTCCAGATCGGATCATAGGAGTCGAGACGGGTGGTTGCCCGCATACGGCGATTCGTGAGGACGCGTCTATTAATCTCGAAGCTGTGGGGCGCCTTAGCAACCGCTTCGATTTAGATGCTGTTTTTATTGAAAGTGGCGGTGATAATTTGGCCGCTACATTTTCGCCTGAATTGTCTGATTTAACAATTTATGTCATTGATGTATCTGCTGGAGAAAAAATACCTAGAAAGGGTGGTCCAGGCATCACCAAGTCAGACTTGTTGGTCATAAATAAGATAGATTTAGCTCCGATGGTCGGAGCTTCTCTCGAAGTGATGGAGAGAGACGCGCTTAGGATGCGGGGTGATAAACCATTTATTTTTAGCAACTTGAAAATAGATCAAGGATTAGCCGAGATAACTGAGTTCGTTGTTGAGGAAGGTATGCTTGGTCGGTTGCAACGGGTTTAGCGTGTAAAACTTATCAACATCACTGGCATGAAAGTTTAAAGTGGTCGTAGTACTATCTTGATATCACAACTAGGAGGGTTCTCATGATTGATGTCAAGTGTTCCAAACAGTTTCTTGTTCCCATTTTTGCAGCATTGTTTTTGTCCAGTTGCGGCGGACCAGATGTCGCACAGATCATTGATGATGCTCTAGTCGCTGAGCATCGGACTCCTGCCTATGCTGAGCGAGATGAGTTCCGACATCCAAAAGAGACGCTGCTCTTCTTTGGTTTAAAACCGGAAAGTTCTGTGGTCGAAATCACGCCCGGGTTTGGTTGGTACGCTGAGATTCTGGCCCCGTTGCTTAGCGGTAATGGACAGTATTACTACACTTCCTATACGTTGGATGAGGATATTAATCCTTACTTTATTAAAGTAGAAAAGGCATTTAAAGAAAAAATTGCGCTGAACCCTGATATTTACGAGAAACTAACTTGGGTTCATTTCGACTCAAGTCAGCCTGAGTTTGCGCCGGATGGCCCCGTTGACATGGTTCTGACATTCAGAAACGTGCATAACTGGGCAAAATCTGGAGCTACTGAATCAATGTTTGCTGGCTTTGCCCAGGCGCTCAAGCCGGGCGGTGTTCTCGGTCTTGTCGAACATAGAGCGAAACCAGGAACGCCGTTAGAGGAGCAGATTCGCAGTGGCTACATGACAGTCGAATATGTTGTTCAAATGGCAAAAAATGCTGGCTTTCGTTTAGATGCCTCTTCCGAGATTAATGCAAACTCTAAGGACACTACCGATCATCCAGGCGGTGTTTGGAACTTATTGCCGAACCTCAGAAATGTATCGGAAGAAGACAAAGTTGCGATCGTAACGATTGGAGAGTCCGATCGAATGACTTTGAGGTTTGTTAAAGAGTAAGTTGATTGAACATTAGTTTTCGTAACATGAAAGTGAAAGATTAAAGATGCTAACTGACATAGAAATTGCCCAACAGGCTAAGTTAAAACGGATCGCTGAGATTGCCACGCAACGGTTGGGTATTCCTGAGGAGCATGTGGAGCCTTATGGGCATTACAAAGCTAAATTGACCAATGAATTTGTCGCGAGCTTACAAGACAAACCGGACGGCAAATTAATTTTGGTCACGGCCATCAGTCCGACTCCAGCAGGTGAGGGTAAAACCACGACCACAGTAGGGCTTGGCGATGCGATGAACTCTATCGGCAAGGATGCGCTAATTTGTTTAAGGGAACCGAGTCTGGGGCCTGTTTTCGGAATGAAAGGTGGTGCTGCCGGTGGTGGATTCGCACAAATTGTACCGATGGAGGATATTAACCTTCACTTTACGGGCGATTTCAACGCTATACAGTTAGCTAATAACTTGTTGTCAGCGATGCTCGACAATCATATCCATCACGGAAATTCCTTAGGTATTGATGTGCGTCGTATCACATGGAAACGTGTAGTAGACATGAATGATCGGGCGCTCCGCTCTATAGTTGTCTCTCTAGGTGGTCCGGGGAACGGTTATCCACGTGAAGATGGGTTCGACATCGTAGTTGCTTCTGAAGTGATGGCGATTCTTTGCCTCGCTGAATCTATGACGGACTTAAAAGAACGTTTGGGTCGTATTGTCGTGGCGTATACCCGAGATAAAAAACCAGTTCTCGCTGCTGAGCTCGAGGCACATGGTGCCATGGCTGTTTTATTAAAAGATGCTGTGAAGCCAAATTTGGTTCAAACTTTGGAAAATAATCCAGCAATTATTCATGGTGGGCCATTCGCTAATATCGCTCATGGATGTAATTCAGTGATTGCGACGAGGACATCACTCAAGTTGGCTGATTACGTGATCACAGAGGCGGGGTTCGGTGCAGATCTCGGTGCAGAGAAATTCATTGATATCAAGTGTCGAAAATCTGGATTGAAACCAGATGTGGTGGTGCTTGTGGCCACGATTCGAGCGTTAAAGTTTCATGGAGGTATCGCGTTAGCGGATTTAAACCAAGAAAACTTAATGGCGCTGGATGCTGGTTTCGCAAATTTGGAACGCCACGTCGATAACATGCGTAACGTCTTTAATCTGCCTTGTGTGGTGTCGATTAATCATTTCACCCATGACTCGGATGCTGAAATAACCTTGCTTCAAGAGCGATGCGATGCGCTTGGTGTGTCGGTGGTTGTGTCTAAGCACTGGGCAGAGGGTGGTAAGGGTGCGCAAGCGCTGGCGCACAAAGTTATCGATATTATTGAGAATGAAAAACCTGAGCTTACATTTGCTTACGAAGATGAGGATAGTCTTGAGCACAAAATAGAATCAATTGCGATAAAGATTTATGGGGCTGCTGATGTTAAGTTTGATACGAAAGCCAAAATCAGACTGGCCGAGCTTGAGAAGGAAGGCCATGGGGCATTGCCAGTCTGTATCGCTAAAACGCAGTATTCCTTTTCCATTGATCCTAGCCTTAAAGGTGCGCCAACTGGGCATACGCTAACCGTGCGTGAGATTCGACTATCTGCTGGTGCAGGGTTTGTCGTCGTAGTATGTGGAGACGTCATGACGATGCCTGGTTTGCCGAAGGTCCCTGCGGCTACTCGTATTGATTTGAGCGGAGATGGGAAAGTTGTTGGGTTGTTTTAATGTTTGGATGTCTCGCATGAAATCGGGTCGAGAGCCGTTACGATGAGCGGCCCCAAAATTACTGCGCTCACAAAGCCCGAGGGGATCAGTAGTCACGCGCGAGACATTGCTTGGGTTGAGGCGAACATTCCATGTCAGGTCGCCTGTCCCGCGGGAACCGATATTCCTGGATATATTGAGGCGATCAACAATGGAAAATTAGACGAAGCCTATTCCATCAATTTTAGGGATAACGTGTTTCCTGGCGTTCTTGGGCGCGTGTGCTCTAGGCCTTGTGAAAGTGCATGTAGGCACAGCAGGCCAGGTCTTGGAGATTCTGTAGCTATTTGTGCTCTCAAAAGATCATCAGCTGATCTGGGTGGCGCACTCACTATCCGACCCGAAATGAAATCATCCAGTGGTTATCATGTCGCGGTTATTGGTGCTGGTGTTGCGGGGCTGGCTGCTGCGCGAGACCTCGCATTGGAGGGGCACAAGGTTATCGTGTATGAAAAGCACAGTCGTCCGGGAGGCATGATGGTGCAAGGGATTCCGTCGTTTCGATTGCCTAGAGATGTGGTTGAGCATGAGATTAATCAGGTTTTATCTCTCGGTGTGGAACTCAAGTGCGGTGTCAGTATTGGTAATGATTACAGTCTTGATACACTTGTTGATTCGCATGATGCGGTCGTTCTGGCTGCAGGAACTTTAAATGGTAACCGTTTAGATATCCCTGGGGGTAACCTGGCGGGAGTTGAGCATGGCCTAGAGTTCCTTATGATGGTTAATGAACAAGGTCGAAAACACATAGGCTCTAATGTTGTGGTAATCGGTGGTGGATATACTGCAATGGACTGCGCGCGAACGGCTATTAGATTAGGGGCAGAGACTGCTGTGTATTACCGTCGTGGACCTCAGGATATGGTTGTCTTGCCTGGTGAGGTTCAAGAATTGTTGAATGAGACCGGGGCAATGAATTATTTTAAAACGCCTAGCCAATTTCGTGGTGGGGAATCAATTCAACAAGTTTCTTTGGCGAAGACGCGTATTGATATGGAAGGCGGGAAGTCGATCATTCGTATAGATACGGGTAGTTCAACGGATATTGATGTGGATAGTGTGATTTTAGCTACAGGTCAGACCGCAGATACAGACTGGATTTCAGGACACATCAGAGAAGCCATCTTAAATGAGCAAGGCGATGTTTCGATAGCCCAAGGCGCGCTTACGCCAGATCCTAAAGTGTTTGTGGCGGGTGACTTTGCTACCGGTGCCACAACGCTGATCGATGCAATAGCCCATGGGCGAAAAACCGCTTCACTTGTGACGCGATTCCTCACTGGGCAGGATATATCCAGTAGGAAAGTTCAGATTGAAAAAAAACGTTTTGGCGTTGATTTTGAAGGAGGTCGATTTCTCAGAACGCAAGAAATGAATGTTATTCCGATTACTCCGGTCCCAGCGCTCGATTTGGTGGATAGGCAAGGCAGCAAGGAAGTTGAACTTGGGTATGACAATGGGACCAGTGTAGAAGCCGCTAAGCGGTGCTACTTATGCCATTACAAGTTTGAAATTGACAACAGATTATGTGTGCTTTGCGATGAATGCATAAAGGTGAAGCCTACAGAGGGCTGTATCTTGCCCGTATCGGGTCTAGAGGTTGATGCTGCTGGGGTAGTTGTTAGGTATAAGCACCTGCAGAAAGGCAAATCAGATTCTCTTTACTATAATCAGCTTTGGATCGATCAAGACAAGTGTATCCGTTGTGGTCAATGTGAAGCGGTATGCCCGGTTGGTGCCATATCAATACAAAAGGTTAGCTTTGTTAAAGTGCAGTAACGACACTTTTCTTTCAGTTTGTTACGATCTATACTAAATATGTTATGTCGAGAGCCAGCGCTATTAATTGGTGTGCTAGTTCTCGAAACGCGAAGTTCATCCATAACGATGGGGGTAGAGCGTGGCATTTGTATTAGCACTTGATGCGACTGGTGTCCCCAGTCGATGGCTGCAACTAGAGAATGCAATCACTTATCATGCCCGAGGTATGGTGGCTTGGTCGCTAGGTGAGGCGATAGCTACATTTCGTGGTGGCGTGTCGCGTTTAACCGGTGAGCGATCGGAGATTCAAACCCAAAGTATTATTGCTATTAAAGGTTCTGTGGATCGATTTATGGGTAATCCACATCCTTCATTAACAAACAGCGCCTTGTTTTCTCGTGACCGTAAAATCTGCGCGTACTGCGGTGATCAATATCGAGAAAGAGAACTTTCGCGCGATCACATCACTCCTGTTCATGGAGGTGGTGAAGATAAATGGATGAATGTCGTTACTGCTTGTCGACCTTGTAACATCAGAAAGGGTGGGCGTAATCCGGATCAGGCGAAAATGCCGTTGTTGTTTTTGCCGTATATTCCGAATAGGTACGAGCATTTAGTTTTGCAAAATAGAACAATTTTGCAAGATCAGGCTGAATATTTAATGGCAAAGGTGCCGAAGTATAGTCGTCTTCATGGCTAGGCTACCTGAGGCAATCTTATTAAAGTAGGTGAATTCTTGAAAAAAATTATATCCATATTTCTAGTTTGTGCGGTTTTGGTAGGCTGCAAATCTAATCCAATTTCTGGTCGCGCACAGTTTATGTTAGTGCCAGAAAATATGGCGATTAGTGAGTCAAACAAGGCTTATAAAGCAATGCTTACGCCAATTAAGAAAGATGGAAAGCTTAATGCTGACCCAGATATGCTTGAGCGAGTGAAAACTATTACCAGTCGTTTGGTGGCTCAGGCAGTGATCTACCGACCCGATGCGGCAAATTGGAATTGGTCCGTGCAAGTGATTGATGAACCGGAGATCATAAATGCATGGTGTATGGCTGGTGGAAGGATGGCAATTTATTCAGGACTCATTTTAAAACTTGAAGCAACCGATGATGAAATTGCTCAAGTAATGGGTCATGAAATCTCTCATGCATTGTTGTCCCACACCCGCGAGCGTATGTCTCGTGCTTTAGCTATGCAATTGGGTATTACGGCGATGTCTATTGCGGTGTCAGACGAAAAATATGGTGGTATTGCTATTCAGGGGACAGCGATGGCCGCTATCATTGCATTGGAGTTACCTAATAGTCGAACGGCAGAGAGCGAGAGCGACCGATTGGGTATTGAAATCGCGGCGAAAGCTGGCTTTGATCCAAAGGCGGCTGTAACGTTATGGAAAAAAATGGCTGATGAGAGTGGGCAAAAAGATTCGCGTTTTGATTTCCTCTCTACTCATCCTGCGCCTGTTAAGCGTATGGAAGAGTTGGAAATATTAACCCAGGCAATGATGCCTTATTACGAAGATATGTCGCCTAAGCCTGTCCATCCCGTGAGTGCGGGCGACATCTAAAACCTTCAGGCAGACCCTTTAGTCACATGAGAAGCATCTACGATGTGATCTGTTTATTGTGAGAATACAAAAAAAGAGGCACCCGAAGGTGCCTTTAAAAATCCTCATATGAGGATATAGGGGAACGTATGAACCGCCGGAGTCGAGAAGCGGCACATACAATGAGATAGACTGGCTAGGGATGCGAAGGTTCCCAAATATGTACGGGTATTCTTTAAATTTTTCGGCTGATAATTTCCTTCATGATCTCATCCGTCCCACCATAAATACGCTGTACTCGAGCGTCGGCAAACATGCGTCCAATGAGGTATTCGTCCATGAATCCATAACCACCATGGAGTTGAACGCATTCATCAACCAGCAGGTTTTGTTGTTGGGTTAACCATAACTTTGCCGCCGAGGCGGTTTCCGTATCTAGTGTTCCACAGAGTATTTTGTTGATGCAATCGTCAACGAATGCTCGGGCAACTTTCAAGGTCGTAACCATATTGGCTAAGACGAATCGAGAGTTTTGTTTGTTAATTAAAGGTTCGCCAAAAACCTTTCGATTTCTAACGTAATCTACGGTAAGTTTATAGGCCCCCTCCATCGCGCCCATAGCCATATCAGCAATTAACAGGCGCTCGTAGGGAAGGTCTGCCATGATCTGAGAAAGCCCTCGGCCGGGAGTGCCGCCTAGAATGTGATTGGCGCTGAGATTTATATTGTCGAAAAAAAGTTCTGAGGTGTCTTGGGCTTTGAGGCCGATTTTTTTAAGTCGATTTCCAACTGAATAGCCTGTGTGCTTTTTGGTTTCAATGATGAAAACAGAAAATTTGCCACTATCTTCATGGGTTTCTATTCTTGCAAAGACTAAAACTAATTCTGCTAAATAACCATTTGTGATGAATGTTTTTGAGCCATTTAGGAAGAATTCATTATCTCTTGCAGTCGCCTTGGTGCGAATGCCCCTAAGGTCTGAACCTGCATCTGGTTCGGACATCGCTATTGCACCAACGAGTTCACCTCGAGCGAGCTGGGGAAGATAGTATTGTCTCTGCTCTTCAGTGCCATGGTTGAGTAGGTAGTGTGCAACGATGCTATGAACGGATGGGCTCATACCCGTTAGACCACGATGTCCCATTGCTTCATACAGGATAGCTTCATGTCTAAAGTCGCCACCACCACCGCCATATTTAACTGGTATATCTGTACATAAAATGCCAATCTCTCCAGCTCGCCTCCAGATCTCATGACCCACGTGTCCTCGTTGCCTTGATTCCTCATCAAAAGGAACCATTTCTGTATCTAGGAAGCGTTCAACTGTTTCCTTATATGTTGTTAATTCTTCGTTTAGCCAAGAGGGCTGGAAATCATAAGGCATGATGATCAGTAGGTCTGGCAGTTTTCGAAAATGGTGACATTGGCCATGCCACCACCTTCGCACATGGTTTGAAGACCTAATTTCATTTTTTTTGTTTTTAAGGCATGTATCAGCGTTGTGGCTAGTTTTGTTCCGGAGCTTCCTAGAGGGTGTCCAAGAGCGATGGCTCCACCATGAACATTCAGCTTATCTGGATCCACTTGGGTCGCGCTAAGCCACGCTAATGGTACTGAGGCAAAGGCTTCATTCACTTCAAACAAGTCGATGTCTACTGCGGAGAGATTTGATTTTTTCAGCGCATGCGCTGTTGCGGGAATAGGCGCTTCGAGCATGATGACTGGGTCGTGTCCAATCACCGACATCTGACGTATTCGAACCAATGGCTCTACTCCAAGACGCTTTAATCCTTTCTCGTTACATACAATCACGCCACTCGCGCCATCACAAATTTGACTGGCCGTAGCCGCAGTGATTTTTCCATTCTCGAGAATTGGCTTCACAGCAGCAATACCTTCAATCGTTGCGTCAAACCTAATCCCTTGATCAGCGTCATGAGGTTCCCCAGTCGAGTTTCCTAGAGCGTCTTTAACTTCGATGGATACGATTTCATTTTTGAAAGCATCATGCTTATGTGCTTCTGCCGCTCGTCTGTGACTCTCCAAGGCAAATTCATCAAGTTCGCGTCTCGATAGTCCATAGCGCTTGACTAACATTTCAGCGCCATTAAATTGACTGAATTCAACGTTAGGATAGCGTTTTTGGAGGTTCGGACTCATATAGTGTCCCATGCCGTTGTTCTGAGGCAGCGTTGTCGTTGAAAACATAGGTGTTCGCGTCATGCTCTCAACCCCACCAGCAACGACTACGTCCATACTGCCCGACATGACAGCTTGAGCGGCAAAATGAAGTGCTTGTTGGGATGAGCCACATTGCCGATCAACACTCGTGGCGGGAACCGATTCAGGGAGTTGCGACGCCAAAACTATATTTCGAGCCACGTTCATTGCTTGTTCTCCTATTTGGCTCACACTTCCCATAATGACGTCTTCAATCACATCTGGAGGACAATCAATTTCTTTTAATAGTGCATTAATAACCTGAGCACCTAGATCGACGGGGTGCCAATTGGCCAAGAGACCTCCACGACGACCACCTGCAGTTCTAAGAGCGGCTACAACGTATGCATTATTCATTAATATTTCCGTTTTTAAACTATCGCGCTTATGTTTGAAAAAACCATTGAAACAAACAATATTGTGTTGGCTACCCTAGTATTCTCTTTCCAAGAATGATTTGGATTACACAAAAATTTTTTTAGATCATGCCTCTCCGAGATGCAATTGAATGAGTGACGCAAAGGCTTGTTATAAAGAGTAATGAAGCAACTGCCTGATGAGCTACTCCAAGAATTACGGGGACACCTGAAAGTAGGGTAGCTATACCGAGAATCATTTGTGCAGTGAGTAGGCAGAGCATTAAGCTAGAAAAATTCTTAGTGCGAAGTGATACATCTCTTCGTCGCAGTCTAAACCAAAATATAGGTATTAAAGCTGCAAGAGTATAGGCGATAATCCGGTGATTAAATTGCACTGTAGTCATGTTCTCAAAGAAGTTCGTCCACCATGGTGAGAGTGCGAAAAGGTCAGGCGGTATAAAACTATTTCCCATAAGCGGAAAGGTGTTGTAAATGAGTCCTGCTCTCAATCCGGCTACGAATCCGCCAGACACGACCATAATTAGCAACAGTAGATTAATTGCTATCGAAAATTTGTACATTTTCTTAGCGGGAATGTTTAAATTAGCCTTCGAGGGGTAAAGTACGGTCAGAGCGGTCCAAGTTATCGCCCCAAAAATTAGAAACGCGATTGATAGGTGGGCTGTTAAGCGATATTGACTGACATTGGGGTCATCTACTAATCCGCTCGCAACCATGTACCAACCCATGCCGCCTTGAAGTCCGCCCAGCGCAAATATGCCCAGCAAGCGAGCGACTAAACCGCCGTTGAGGCGCCCCATCAACATGAAGTAGATAAACGGTATGAAAAACACTAGGCCAATGAGACGTCCTAACAATCTATGGAAGTACTCCCACCAAAAAATCACTTTAAATTCATCAAGTGACATGCCGTAGTTGATTAGCTGGTACTCGGGACTACCTTTATATTCATCGAATACTTGGAGCCAATCGGCATAATTCAGGGGCGGGATGGTGCCGATAAGCGGCTCCCATTCCACAATAGACAGCCCTGAGTGGGTGAGGCGAGTTGCGCCACCAACAATGATCATGCAAAAAACCATCAATCCGCAGATGGCCAGCCAGCTGACAACTTGTTTTTGGTGGAGGGTTGAAAGTTTTTCCATGTTTTTTTCTATAAAACAAATGTGCTATTAGAAGTTGACTTGATCTCTGCCTTTTAGTTTCAACATCGATCGAGCCTCGTCTGGAGATGCAGTCTCGAGTCCTAGGTCTTCCATAATTCTCTTAATTTTGATGACTTGCTCCGCATTAGAGGTCGCGAGCGTTCCTTTTCCGCCCCATAAGCTATCCTCAAGACCTACCCGGACGTTACCACCCATGACCGCAGACTGAGTGGCAACATACATCTGGTTACTCCCGGCACCGAGTACTGACCATAAGTAATCGTCCCCGAATAATCTGTCTGCTGTTCGTTTCATATGCATCACGTCTTCAGCATGAGGGCCAATACCACCTCGTAATCCAAACACAGATTGAATGAGAAATGGAGCTTTAATCAGGCCACGGTCCATGAAGTGTGCCGCGGTGTATAGGTGCCCTATGTCATAGCATTCAATTTCAAATCGAGTGTTGTTGTTGCCGCATGATTCTAAAATGTAGGCGATGTCTTTAAATGTATTTTTAAAAATACGATCATCAGATTCTTCTAAGTATGGTCGCTCCCAATCATGCTTGAAATCTTTGAAACGGTTAAGCATCTCGTAAAGCCCAAAGTTCATGGAGCCCATGTTCAAAGAAGCTACTTCTGGCTTTAATTGAAGTGCCGGTTGCAGTCTCTCCTCGACACTCATGGTCGGCGCGCCACCCGTGGTGATATTGATAACAACATCGCTATTTTTAGCAATTGTCGGTAAAAACTTAAGAAACATATCGGGGTCTTGAGTTGGCTTACCATCTTTTGGATCCCTGGCATGTAAGTGGACTATCGCTGCTCCAGCCTCAGCGGCACCTACCGCGGCCTCAGCAATTTCCTCTGGTGTAACTGGGAGATAAGGCGACATTGAAGGTGTGTGGATTGAGCCCGTCACAGCGCACGTGATAATTACTTTATTAGCCATATTGGTTCCTTGGAGTGCTATTTGGTATTGATTAACTTGCGTCCACTTGCTCAATGACTGAGCCAAAAATCTGATGTTTATTGAAAAAAGATTAACATAAAAAATTGTACTGTTTGGCTAATTGTGCGATTTGTTATTTCGTTTGTGCGCAATGAGCGCCATCAATCGTTGATCCCTCCAGGACTCTCTTTCAGGATGTTCCGAAAATGGCATGATCTTTCTGCGCTGAGACTCCACTTTCGCTACTAATTCTTCGTTCCAATCAGGATAGTTGATGCCACTCATCATGTCTGCATAAGCGTCGCCAAATCGAGCTGCGTAATCGGCAACCCCACCGGGGGCGTTTAGATCTATAGTCTCAAAAGGTCCCATAAAGGCCCACCTAAGTCCCAAGCCGTCTTTTATGGTTTTATCCAGATCTTCTACTGAAACATAATCTTCATCCACAAGGCGCCAGGCTTCCCGTAATAATGCCGCTTGTAGTCGGTTGAGAATAAAACCTGCTACTTCTTTCTTGACAATAATTGGTGCTTGCCCAACTAGTTGATGAAGATCGTATGTCCTTTTTGTGATCTCGGGACTGGTCCATGGCGCCGGTGAGACTTCGACGATCGGTGCTATGTGTGGCGGATTAACTGGGTGAGCCACAATGCACCGATGTCGACCTTCTAAGTGTTCGCTAAATAGAGATGTTTGTATGGTCGAGGTTGAGCTTGCGAGGATGCACTTTTCTGGTGCGAGGTTATCTAGTGTTTTGAATACTTCTTTTTTCATGTCAATATTTTCAGAAGTATTTTCTTGCACATAAAAAGCGCTTGATACTGCCTCCTCAAGCGACTGGGCGGGAGTGATACGGCCGAGAATTGTTAGTGGGTCTTCGTCAATCAAACCGTATTCTTTGAGTTCAGCAAGTCCGTGACTAATTAAAGCAACGGCTTTCGTTACGGCACCGTCGAAGTTGTCATACAGCATGACTGGGTAGCCCGCCCTCGCAAACACTATGGCCCATGAGCGACCGATAAGCCCTGCGCCGATGATGGCAATATTTTTCATATGTATCCTTATGAGGGTATGGGTATTAGTCGATCTGTAACAAGTTGTTTGAAGACTTTATTTCGATTTATAATTAAAAAGGATACTCGTTTTAGATGGTTCAAGATTGAATTGTCGTGATGTAATGAGCAGATTTTCTCGCAATACAAGGTATGATCCGAATAACCGTGGTTAGCAAAGTATATTTTTCTTTAAAAATATTTGTGAGCTAGTGTTTAGAGATGTAATTGTGAGTTGAGTGGAAAGTAAATGCTGAGTCAGTGGAAATGGATCAAAAAAATCTTATGTTAAATGTCTTGGCGATTGAGACATCTACAGAGGTGTGTTCAGTTGCCGTGTCAGTGAGTGGGGAACTACTCCTATTAGAAAAACATGTCGGTCAAAGGCATTCGGAAGTGATATTGCCGATGATTGATCAATTAATTCTGGATTCTGGTATCAGCCTCCAGCAAATGGATGTCATTGGTTTTGGGGCTGGACCGGGGTCCTTCACGGGGGTGCGTCTAGCCTGTAGTGTTGCTCAAGGGTTAGCCTTCGGAGTTAGTGTGCCTGTAGTGCCGGTATCCTCACTAGAGGCGCTAGCTCAAGCAACAAATTTTGAGAAAGTATTGATCTGTCAAGATGCTCGGATGAATCAGGTGTATTTCGCCACATATGAGCGGAAAGATAGTAGTTGGGTGCCGTTAACGGAGCCGTGCGTGTGTGACCCTCAAGAAGTTACTGTTCCTATGGGGGGAGGATGGATCGCATGTGGTAGCGGATTTATCTCGTACGAGGAGGAGTTTAAATCCTATTTTGGCTTATCGGGGCTGACGGTGAACGTTGATCACATCAATCCATCAGCAAGAGAAGTTCTGCTTATTGCAGAGCGAGAATTTAGTAATGGCCGCTATGTTGCAGCGGAAAATGCTGCTCCAACGTATGTTAGAAACAAAGTAGCACTCACGCTAGATGAACAAGCCTCTCGATAAGGCAAATCTAGTCGTCAGAACGATGTCCGAAGCAGATCTGCCATTGGTTCTACAAGTAGAGAAATCGATTTATGCGTATCCCTGGACGCCAGGCAATTTTGCGGATTGTTTAGCCTCTGAGTATAGATGTTATGTTTTGACTTGTGATGGTGCGCTCATCGCCTACGCAGTCCAGATGGCAGTTTTGGATGAAATGCACCTGCTCAACTTGACTGTGTCGGATAATTTTCAACAAAAGGGAGTCGGTCGTTATCTTCTAGAATCACTGGTCAGTGATGCTCTGGCACTGCAGGCAGTTAAGATAATCTTGGAAGTAAGGCGCTCTAATTTCCCTGCTATATTTTTGTATGAATCACTAGAGTTTAAGCAAGTTGGATTACGCAAGAATTATTATCCTGATCAAAGGGGTCGGGAAGATGCAATTGTAATGGAGATGTTGTTTTGAGTACCAGGGAAGAAATTTTGAGCGAAATCGGCATAACGCCTATCTGGAGATTAGGCCATGGCCCTGATGGGTCTTCTACTAGCGCTGCCGCCCAGAACAATAGGACGGCACAACCCGCAGTTGAATATGATTCGCTCGAGAATGCTGGGCAGTTGCGCAAAAGTTCAGTGAGTATAAGTGATTCATGTGTTCTGTCGAGTTTTGGTGGTCATGTTGTGCTTGGTTCGGGCGACCACCAAGCGGATTGGTTGTTTGTTGGCGAGCAATTGGAAGTAGAGGAGAATCTATCTAGTGAAACGTTCTCTGGGGAGGTCGGGAAATTACTCGACAATATGTTGTCAGCAATGAATTTACGCCGCGATAATAAAGTCTATTTATTGAATGTCGTTCAGTCTCCACTTCCGAATGGCCAGGAGCCTGATCCAAATGAGAGTGTGGCTTGCACTCATTTTCTCGAGCAACAGATTCAATCCATTCAACCATCAATCCTCGTGGCGCTTGGTAGTCTTTCCGCGGAGCGTTTAATCAAACTCAATCAAGACTTATCTGATTACCGACAGGTGAGGCATGAAAGTTGTGAGGTGAGTCTTGTGGTGACGTATCACCCGCAGGATTTATTAGAAAATTCTTTAGAGAAAGCAAATGTCTGGAAGGATCTTTGTTTTGCTATGGACATGATGAATAAAATTAAGCTTAAACAAGCGAATGTGAGCTAAAACTAGTGATGAATTCAAGACCTATTCAGGCAATAGTCAATCGAGATGCAATGCGGCACAATATTTCCTTGATTAAGAGTCTAGCGGGGAGTGCGAAAGTTTTTGCTGTAGTTAAGGCCGATGGATACGGTCATGGCTTGAGTCGTATTTTCCCTGCTCTTTCGCAGATCGACGGATTTGCGGTTATTGAGATGGATGCGGCAGCATTCTTGAGAGAACAGGATGCTCGTAGACCCATATTATTGCTAGAGGGTGTTTTTAGTTCTGAGGAATTGAGTCTTGCGGCAGATCTTCAGCTTGATTTAGTTGTTCACAATATTGAGCAGATTGCATTGCTCGAGAAATGCGAATTGTCGTATCCGTTCCATGTGTTTTTGAAAATAAACACTGGCATGAATCGCCTTGGCATCAAAGTCGATGAGGTAATGCAATGTTATCAAGTGCTTTGTAGTTTGCCTGCTGTGGAACGGGTTACGGCGATGACGCATTATGCAGAGGCTGACTCTCCTAGAGGGGTTGATTGGCAAAATGCACAATTTTTAGAGGCGATTGGATCTTTGGTGGTCCCTGCTTGCAAGAGTAACTCTGCGGCATTATTTCGTTTTGGTCCGAATGAGGAAAGCTGGGTTCGACCCGGCATCGCGCTTTATGGGGCATCCCCGATGACGGATGTGTCCGCGAGTTCCTTGGGGTTGAAACCTGTGATGACCCTTAAATCTGGAATCATTGGTGTGCAAGAGATTGGCATCGGGGAGCGGGTAGGATACGGCGGAACGTTCACTGCGAACCAACATATGAAAATTGGCATAGTAGCAGGAGGATATGGCGACGGTTACCCTCGATCGATGCCCAATGGCACTCCTGTGATCGTTGATGGTATCCGCACCTGCACCGTAGGGCGAGTTTCGATGGATACGCTTGCGGTCGACTTAACTGATGTCCCAACAGGAAACGTCGGATCAACTGTTGTCCTCTGGGGGGAGGGATTACCTGTTGACGAGGTCGCTCAAAATGCTGGAACCATTGGCTACGAGCTATTGACTCGGTTGACCGCTCGAGTCCCTGTTTTCTGTTCTGACTGAAATAGTGATTACCAGTCCACGCATAGATATAATGTGGTATGAGCAAATCTAAGACGGCATTTGTATGTTCCAGTTGTGGCGGTCAGACTCAAAAGTGGGCTGGTCAGTGCCCACACTGCCATGAGTGGAACGTTCTCCAAGAGACAACTGTAACTCGCGGTGGGGAGCGTTATCAGCCCCTAAATCATACCAACACGTTGATACCGATAGGTTCAATCGAGGCCTCAGAGGAGGCGAGATTTTCCACGCATAGCAGTGAGTTAGATCGAGTGCTCGGTGGCGGTCTTGTAAGGGGAGGCGTAGTTCTTATCGGGGGTGACCCAGGGATTGGTAAGTCGACGTTATTACTCCAAGCCATGAGTGCGATGAGCGAAGATCACAAGGCCATTTACGTCAGCGGCGAAGAGTCATCACAACAGATCGGACTCAGAGCGCAGCGGTTAGATTTAAAATCGGAGAAGTTGCTTCTTTTATCTGAAATTCAGCTGAATAGAATACTGGATACTTTAACTCGAGAAAAGCCTGATGTTGCCGTCATCGATTCTATTCAGACGGTCTATTCCGAGGACATACAGCCTGCGCCTGGTAGTGTGTCTCAGGTGAGGGAGTGTGCGGCCCAATTAACGCGCTTCGCTAAAGCGAATGGCACAACACTATTGTTGGTCGGGCATGTGACAAAAGAAGGTGCTATTGCTGGACCTCGCGTGCTTGAGCATATTGTTGATACGGTTTTATATTTTGAGGGGGATGCTCACTCGAGTTTTCGGTTGGTTCGTTCGATTAAAAATCGATTTGGAGCGGCTAATGAGCTTGGTGTTTTTGCAATGACAGATAGAGGGCTTCGTGGAGTGGCGAACCCTTCAGCATTGTTTTTGTCACAACACGAAAAAGAAGTTGCTGGTTGTTGTGTGATGGTGACTCAGGAAGGTAGTCGTCCCCTTTTGGTAGAGTTACAAGCCCTTGTTGATACGTCCCACTCGGCGAACTCACGGCGACTTACCGTTGGGTTGGAGCAAAACCGATTGGCTATGTTGCTAGCGGTTTTGCATCGACACGCAGGTATAGCCGCATTCGATCAGGATGTTTTTGTTAATGCAGTTGGTGGTGTCAGAATTAATGAGCCGGCATCCGATTTGCCCGTCCTTTTGGCTATCGTTTCGTCATTGAGAGGGAAAGTAGTTGGTGGTAAAACTGTAGCCTTTGGTGAGATCGGTTTATCGGGTGAGGTCAGGGCGGTGCAGCGTGGTCAGGATCGTTTAAAAGAAGCGCTCAAACTTGGTTTTAATCGAGCCATCATTCCTATAGCAAATGCTCCTAAAATCAGCCCCAAGGGTATCGAGTTGATCAAGGTAGAGCACATTAGCCAGGCCATCGATGCGATATTTTAGATTGATTGATAAGGTAGCAAAGTATTTAATTAAAAGGTGTAATCGGTAATGCATGACGCGTTTAATAAAGAGCTAGAAAAAAACAAAGGAAATTATGCGTCTTTGTCCCCGATTTCTCTTATCGCGTGGGCCGCAGATGTTTATCCAGAACGTATGGCTGTTGTCTATGGAGAACAGAAGCAAACATGGAAAGAAACTTATACTCGATGCAGGAAACTCGCCTCCGCGTTGGTTAGGCTTGGGGTGAAGCAGGGTGATACGGTCGCGATTATGGCGCCTAATACGCCGGCAATGTTTGAGGCACATTACGGTATACCGATGGCGGGTGCCGTTATTAATGCACTGAATACGCGTTTAGACTCAGGAGCGATTGCGTTTATGCTCCAACACGGATGTGCCAAGGTTTTTTTAGTCGATCGAGAGTATCACGAGGTCGTCAGTGCCGCGTTGGCAACGTTGGAGCAGAAACCGCTATTAATCGATATTGCTGATGCGAACCTCGTAGACATGCCGCTGTTGAGTGATATTGAATATGAAGCATTCATTCAGAGTGGAGATCCATTTTTTGAGCAGAAATTGCCTGAAGATGAGTGGGATGCGATTGCCTTGTCTTATACGTCTGGAACTACCGGTGACCCTAAAGGTGTTGTGACACATCATCGAGGTGCTTATTTAAATGCTCTTGGTAATGTGGTGACATGGACTATGCCCTATTTTTCAAGATATCTATGGACGCTACCCATGTTTCACTGCAATGGTTGGTGCTTTCCCTGGACGTTAGCAATCGTTGCTGGGACAAATATTTGCCTTCGACGCGTTGATTCTGATGTCATTTTCGAATTAATACGAGACCATGGTGTCACACATATGTGTGGGGCGCCGGTGGTTTATAACACCTTGATCAACGCATCAGCCGGTAAAGATCAAAAGCTTAAATTACGGGTCAAAGGCATGATTGCTGGTGCAGCACCTCCGCGATCTGTAATTGAAGGTGCGGAGCTTCTGGGAGTTGACTTGACCCATGTGTATGGCCTGACCGAAGTTTATGGACCAGCTGCGGTGTGTGCGCAACATCCTGAATGGGAAAATCTATCATTGGAGGAGCGCGCTCAAAAAAATGGCCGTCAGGGTGTGCGTTATGTCGTGCAAGAAGGAATGGACGTTTTTGACTCTGAAACAATGCTTCCGGTAGCTCGTGACGGCCAGACAATAGGGGAAATCTGCTTTCGTGGCAACATCACGATGAAAGGATATTTGAAAAACCCGACTGCTACGCATGCCGCATTTAATGGAGGTTGGTTCCATACTGGGGATTTAGCCGTCATTGATGAGTTTGGTTACGTAACCATTAAGGATCGATCCAAAGATATCATCATCTCAGGTGGTGAAAATATATCAACGATCGAGATTGAGGATGTCCTTTGTCAGGACAGCCGTGTTCTTGAGCTGTCTCTTATACACATCTCCGAGCCCACGAGACAGGCAGAAATCTCGT
>CAJXOL010000008.1 GCA_913057675.1 uncultured Pseudomonadota bacterium
TCTACACACTGCATATCGTCGGCAGCGTCAGATGTGTATAAGAGACAGGTTCATGAGATTTTTACCGGGCGTTGAGCCACGGTTTAAACAACCCATTAAGTACGCTGATTTAAGATATGTGAATGGTTTTTCCGTTAGCGCAACAGTTGTTCGGGGGAAAGGGTCTTAAATATGAAAAATATTGATTGGACGAAAAACGGAACGAAAGCCAAGTCCCAATATGCTGACATTATTGTCGCTCTAGATATCGGTACGTCGAAGATAGCGGCTGTTGTAGCTGAAGTTAAAGATGATGGCCAATACGAGGTTATTGGACTCGGGAGTTCTACATCGCAAGGCATGAAAAAAGGCGTTGTCGTGAACATAGAGTCTACGGTGAATGCGATTCAGCGTGCGCTTGAAGAGGCAGAGCTGATGGCTGACCGAAAAATTAAAGAAGTTTGGACTGGGATTGCAGGTGGTCACATTAAAAGTTTTAACTCCCATGGCATGGTTGCAGTCCAAGGTCATGAGGTGACTCAAGTTGATATTGATCGAGTTGTAGAAACTGCTCGAGCGATCCCAATACCTACGGATCAACAAATTCTCCACGTGCTTAATCAAGAGTTCGCTATTGATGGTCAAGAGGATGTTCGAGAGCCGTTAGCTATGTCTGGTATGCGCTTAGAAGTAAAGGTGCATATTGTGACAGGAGCGGTGTCGGCAGCTCAAAATATTCTTAAGTGCGTACGCCGTTGCGGTCTAGAAGTAGGCGAATTAATTTTACAGCCCTTGGCATCTGCGATCGCGGTTCTGTCTGAGGATGAGAAAGATCTAGGCGTTTGTCTCATTGATATCGGGGGAGGAACAAGCGACATCGCAATTTATACGCAAGGAGCGATTCGGCATACAGCAGTTATTCCAATTGCTGGAGATCAGATAACGAGCGATATTGCGATGGCTTTTCGAACGCCTACCAAAGAAGCGGAAGATATTAAACGACGTTATGGTTGCGCACTTCGTGGACTCGCAGATTCCAATGAGACCATCGAGGTGCCTGGAGTAGGCGATCGCCCCCCTAAAAAGTTATCACGACAAATGCTCTCTGAAGTTATTGAGCCCAGAGTGGAGGAGTTATACGGATTAGTTTTGGCGGAAATTAGCAGGAGTGGATTAGGAGAGTTGTTGTCCTCTGGCATAGTAATTACCGGGGGAAGCAGCGCGATGGAGGGGATGGTTGAGCTCGGAGAAGAGGTTCTTCACGTACCGGTTCGGCTTGGCACTCCGACCTACACTGGCTCTTTGGCGGAGGTTATTCGTAATCCACGTTATTCGACATCCGCAGGCCTCTTAAGTGCGGCGGTTTTCCATAGAGAGAGACAAAAAGTAGATCAAATGAAGAACGGCTCAGTAAAAACGGTAGTATCCAAAATGAAACGATGGTTTGAAACAAACTTTTGACGATGTAACTAGTTAATGGACGAAGTAATTGTTACACTCTGATCATAAATAAAGACTTAGGAGTTGCCCATATGTTCGAGATCCTAGATAGCCAGTCGCAAGAGGCAGTTATAAAAGTTATCGGAGTTGGTGGCTGCGGCGGTAACGCTGTAGACCATATGATAAAAAAGGGTGTTGAGGGAGTTGAATTTATCTGTGCGAACACTGATGCGCAGGCATTATCTCGCAACAAATCTGAGCGTACAGTTCAGCTGGGAGCTCAGATCACCAAAGGTTTAGGAGCTGGGGCAAACCCAGGAGTTGGGCGAGAAGCGGCCATAGAAGATCGCGAGGTAATCGCAGAAATAATTGATGGTGCTGATATGATTTTCCTAACTGCTGGCATGGGTGGCGGTACGGGTACTGGAGCAGCCCCAATTTTTGCTGAAGTCGCTAAGGAGTTAGGCATCTTAACGGTAGCGGTTGTGACTAAACCTTTTGCCTTTGAAGGTAGGCGTGAAAAAATAGCATCTGAGGGATTATCAGAGCTAACTAAATATGTTGATTCATTAATTGTTATTCCTAATGATAGATTGATGGCCGTACTTGGGGAGGATGTGTCCATGTTAGACGCATTTGAGGCAGCTAATGACGTGCTATATGGCGCTGTATCCGGAATTGCTGAGGTCATTAAATGCCCAGGTCTAGTTAATGTTGATTTCGCTGATGTAAAAACCGTCATGTCTGAGATGGGTATGGCGATGATGGGCTCACATATGGCCTCTGGTGATGATCGAGCAAAGAGGTCCGCGGAAGGTGCTGTTGCAAGCCCTTTGTTAGAGGGCGTCGACCTGAATGGTGCGAGAGGTGTATTAGTTAATATTACTTCTAGCCTGAATTTGAAGATGAAGGAAGTTCACGATGTAATGGCGACGATTAGAAAATTTACCGCTGAAGATGCAACTATTATCGTAGGTACGGTTATTGATGAAGAATTGGATAATGATTTGCGGGTTACGATTGTGGCTACTGGAATTGGTGGCGGCGAAAGCAGGACAGAGGTTGTCCCGGTGTCAGTGGTAAGAACTGAAGCGGATGACGATGTCGTAGAGGATGTGATGAGTGAAGACCCAGATACACCAGCAGTTATTAGAAGAAGAGGGCGCCAGGCGGCTGTGACTGCGCTGAGGCGGACTGGGGTTGAAGATATGGATATACCGGCGTTTTTGCGCCGGCAAGCTGACTAAGTTATTCGAGATTAAGATCGTCTCAGAGCTCCTTGTTGATGTAACTTAATTCTTGATATCATGGAGTTAGGAGTAGAATTCCGAATTAATTCGGATCCCTAACAATTTTTTTATTAGCATGTATTGACTTACTGACGATGATTCGCCAACGCACTTTAAAGAATTTAGTTAAGGCTACAGGGATTGGTTTGCATACGGGAAAAACGGTTGCGCTCATACTCCGTCCCGCTGCTCCAAACACAGGTGTTGTGTTCAGGCGCATAGATCTTAATCCGGTTGTAGACATTAAGGCAGACCCATTCTTGGTGGTAGATACCCGCCTTTCCTCTTGTCTCGAATACCGAGGAGTTAAAGTACAAACTGTAGAGCACTTGATGTCCGCATTGTGTGGTTTAGGTATCGATAATGTATATGTCGACTTAACTGCAGCTGAAGTACCCATTATGGATGGATCTGCTTCGCCCTTTGTGTTCTTGATCCAATCGGCAGGAATTGAGGAGCAGTCAGCGCCGAAAAGATTCATTCGAATTAAAAGTAAAATACGCGTTGACGATGGAGGCAAGTGGGTTTCTTTTTCTCCACACAATGGATTTAAAATTGATTTCAGTATTGATTTCAAACATCCGGCATTTGCCGATAAAAATAGATCGGTTTCGTTGGATTTTCAAACTACTTCTTATGTGAAAGAAGTCAGCCGTGCGAGGACTTTTGGATTCACGCAGGATGTTGAAATGTTGCGATCTCAGGGGTTGGCGCTCGGTGGAAGTTTTGAAAATGCTATTGTGATGGACGAATATCGAATACTTAACTCAGATGGGTTGAGATATGACGATGAGTTTGTTAAGCATAAAGCACTCGATGCTATTGGCGATCTATATTTGCTTGGTAGGCCTCTTATCGGTGCGTTTTCAGCTCATAAATCTGGACATGAGTTAAATAATAAGTTACTGCGTAAATTGGTGGGGAACGCATCGGCTTGGGAGCAAGTCGAATTCCTACAGAAAGACAATTTACCGGGCTTTATACACACCAACTTGCAGGTAGTCTGATTATGATGTGAGTAGTTTTTTCCTCATTTCCTCAATGAATCCCAAACTGCTCGTAGTGTGATCTATCGATTTTCGTTTCACGTGAGCTATACCGTTTTCGGGAGGCGTAACCTTAATGTCAATTGTTTCAATTATTGCATATTCTTTTTTACTCTGAATGTGCCTGAGTATCGTGGGTGACATCTGTCTGATTTTTGCGCCAATGATCTGGTTTCCAGCAAATATAGTTAATTTTTTTGGATTGGCTAAAACGATCTCTATTTTATTCTGAATAGTTTTGGGAAGGATCTCTTTAATCTGGACTCGCATGCTTTGCATGGTCTTGATTTGATTCTGGAGGTTGGTCAGTTCTGGATGACTCTTTATGATCTCGGCAATGTTAGTATTTTTGGCCATGGGCAATAATTTGTATAGTTAATTTTTAATGGTGAACAAGCCTACTATGTACGCTTAGTCATGACCGATTAAAATCCTACTAGATGTAATTGCAATGGTACACCACGTGTTAGACTAATAGGCTTAAGTAAACCATTCCGCTAAGGCGACGTTGATGATTTCTAAAGTGCTCCAAAAAATATTCGGTAGCCGTAACGATCGATTATTGAAGACTTACCAAAAGACAATTCGGCTGATAAACCAATTTGAAGATGAGTTGACCGCTCTTTCTGACGAGCAACTCAAAAGCAAGACGCTTGAGTTCAAGCAGCGTCTGGAGTCGGGTGAAGTCCTGGATGACATCTTACCTGATGCTTTTGCTGTTGTTCGGGAGGCAAGTAAACGTGTGTTAAAGATGAGGCACTTCGATGCTCAACTCCTCGGTGGGATAGCGCTTCATCAGGGAAAAATATCTGAAATGCGCACAGGTGAGGGTAAGACCTTAGTAGCCACTTTGCCTGCCTATCTAAACGCTTTATCAGGCTCTTCTGTGCATGTGATTACCGTAAATGATTATTTGGCTAATCGAGATTCCAGCTGGATGGGAAAGATTTTTGAATTTCTTGGTATGACTGTTGGTGTGAATCTTTCTGGGCAGGATCATGAGCAGAAACAGGCAGCCTATACGGCCGATATAACTTACGGCACGAATAATGAATTTGGCTTTGATTACCTTCGTGACAATATGGTTTTTCAAAAGTCGGATAAGGTTCAGAGGGACTTGTGTTTTGCCATTGTGGATGAGGTCGATTCCATATTGATTGATGAGGCCCGAACACCGCTTATTATTTCAGGTCAAGCTGATGACAATACAGAGCTATATCTAAAAATAAATTCAATCGCATCAAAATTAAAAAAAGTCGAACAAGAGACGCAGGAAGAAGGGCAGGAAGAGGATGGAGACTTTACTGTTGATGAGAAGTCTAACCAAGTTATATTGACTGAACGTGGGTATGACAATGCTGAGGAATTTCTGCTCTCAGTGGGGCTATTGACTAATGAAGGAAGTCTCTATGATCCTTCAAACATTTCCTTAATTCATCATGTATATGGTGCGCTACGCGCTCATAACTTGTTTTTTAAGGATCAGCATTATGTGGTTCAGAATCAGGAAATTGTCATTGTTGACGAGTTCACTGGGCGGTTAATGTCGGGGCGACGTTGGTCTGATGGACTACACCAGGCTGTAGAGGCAAAAGAGGGTGTCAAGATTCAAAAGGAAAATCAAACCCTGGCATCGATAACTTTTCAAAATTACTTCCGAATGTACGATAAGTTGGCAGGGATGACGGGTACCGCAGATACGGAGGCTTTTGAGTTCCAGCAAATATATGGCTTGGAGACTGTCATTATTCCAACCCATCGGAATATGATTCGTGCAGACAAGATGGATCAGATATACAAGACGAGCAAGGAGCGGTATAACGCAGTAGTGAATGACATTAAAAATTGTTACTCGCACGGACAACCTGTACTCGTAGGAACAACATCTATAGAAAACTCTGAGCTTATTTCCACTTTGTTGGATAAAGAAGGGTTGTCCCACCAGGTGTTAAATGCGAAACAGCATGATCGTGAGGCGGAGGTCGTAGCCCAAGCTGGTCGTCCTAAAATGATCACCATAGCGACTAATATGGCTGGTCGTGGGACGGATATTGTGCTTGGTGGAATGCCAACCGATACTGATCAAGTAGGTGAATGGCAGGAAAGGCATGACCAAGTATTGGCGCTCGGCGGTCTGCACATCATTGGAACAGAAAGGCATGAGTCTAGAAGAATTGATAATCAGTTAAGAGGACGTTCAGGAAGACAGGGAGATGCAGGTTCCTCTCGATTTTATTTGTCACTAGAAGATTCACTTCTCAGGATATTTGCTTCTGATAGGGTGGCGGCCATCATGGAGCGATTGAAACTGCCTGAGGGTGAAGCCATTGAGCATCCTTGGGTCACTAAAGCGATCGAAAACGCACAAAGGAAAGTTGAAGGTAGAAACTTTGATATTAGGAAGCAACTGTTGGAGTTTGACGATGTTGCCAACGAGCAGCGCAAAGTTATTTATGAACAGAGAAACGCTTTACTAGATTCCATTGATACAGTCGATATGGTCTCTGGTATGCGAGATGGAGCCATAGAGGATCTGGTAGACAGTTATATTCCACAAGGCAGTCTTGAAGAACAATGGGATGTGCCGGGGTTAGAGGCCGCGTTGCTAACCGAATATACGCTGGAGACTGATGTAGGTAACTTAATGGATCAGGCGACGGAGTTAGAAGCACAAAACCTTGTAGACGAGATTAAGGGTAGAGCGCAAACTTTCTACGATGGAAAGATGACTGACGCTCCTACTGAAGCGGTGCAGCAATATGAGCGATCAGTTATGTTGCAAAGTATTGACTCGCATTGGCGTGATCACCTTGCTGCTTTAGATCATCTTAGACAAGGAATCCACTTGCGTGGTTATGCTCAGAAGAATCCTAAACAAGAATACAAGCGCGAAGCGTTTGAGTTGTTCTCGCTGCTGTTGCAAACAGTACGAAATGAGGTGACTAAGTTGCTGATGACAGTGCGAATTCGCAGCGCTGAAGAGGTTGAAAATGTCTCGAAAGAGCAACCTCGATTAACTGACATTGCATACAATCATGGAGACACGCAGGAAAAGAATCCACCACAACGAAATGCTAGCAAGGTTGATACGTTTGTTAGATCACAACAGAAGGTTGGACGGAACGAGCCTTGTCCTTGTGGTTCAGGTAAAAAGTATAAACAGTGTCATGGAAAGCTAGGGTAGTAACTCGTGTCGAGTGTTCAACCTGAGGATAAATTCGGTCGAGTGTTCGGCATCGATGGGCTTACTTTAGGAGCAACGAGTGCGGCAATCCGTAAGAAAGGCCGTCTTGATTTAGTCGTGTTATTGTTGAATAACACTGCTACCGTTGCAGGAGTATTCACGCAAAATAATTTTTGTGCAGCCCCCGTCCAACTGTGCAGACAACGATTGTCACGAGGTGGGCCAATTAGCGCGATGGTAATTAACACCGGGGTTGCAAATGCAGGTACCGGCGCAGGCGGCATTGAAGATGCGAAGAATATTTGTTATGAGTTAGCCCAACTACTCCAGGTAAATCCCGATTCAGTACTTCCTTTTTCGACCGGAGTCATCATGGAACGATTGCCTGTAGAAAAAATACTTTCGGGGTTGCCCAAATGTTTGGACACTCAGCTTGTAATGGGTTGGGAAGAGGCCTCTCGAGGTATTTTGACGACTGACTTAGTGCCAAAAATATCCTCGCGAAATTTTCAAATCGATGGGCAATCAATCAGCATCACAGGAATGGCTAAAGGCTCTGGCATGATTAAGCCGAACATGGCGACTATGCTTGCTTTTGTGGCAACCGATGCGCATGTGTCAAATAAGTGTCTAGATGAAATTGTGCGCTATGCAAATGACCGTACGTTTAATTGCATTAGTGTTGATGGAGACACATCGACAAATGACAGTTTCATGTTGATCGCGACAGGGGCGAGTAGCGACCCCAAGATCACTTCAGCTGATAGCCCTGGGTTTGTCAAAATTAGAGATGAAATTACATCGGTGTGTGAAGATTTAGCTAAAAAAATTGTTCTCGATGGAGAAGGAGCAACGAAATTTATAGAAATCAGAGTAAAAGACTGTCAGTCCACGGCCGAAGCGCGTGAAGTGGGGTTTTCAGTTTCTAATTCTCCTTTAGTAAAGACAGCTTTTTATGCATCAGATGCTAATTTAGGACGAATCATGTCCGCTATTGGTGCTGCCCATGTAATAAACTTGGATGTTTCAAAAATTGATATATGGATTGGCGACGTTTTGGTTGCAAAGGATGGTGAGGTCGCACCTAATTATCGAGAACGGGACGTTAAGCCTTTGATGGAATCGGATGAGATTGTTGTGACAATAAGTTTGGGTCGCGGTAGAAATGCAGCGACTATTTGGACCTGTGACCTATCGCATGATTATATTAAAATTAATGCTGAATACAGGAGCTAACCATGTCTGATTGGACGAAGGTATTGGAGCGGGCAGAATCGTTGCTTGAGCGACTTGAGGCGCGCCTCCCAGCGCGACTCGAAAATCCAGATTGGAAAAAGGTTGTTGCGAGTCGTTGGCGTTGTTATGGCGGCCGAGGATTTCTGCAGGCAGTGACTATTCCTGATCATATAAAGGTGCGGGATTTATCTGCCATCGACGAGCAAATAAAATTGGTTGACATGAACACTCGTCAGTTCATCGCTGGGTTACCCGCCAATAATGTACTTTTAACTGGCTCAAAAGGTACAGGTAAGTCTTCATTGATTAAAGCTTTACTCAACAAGTATTCAAAAAAAACGTTAAGGCTTATTGAGGTAGATAAGGCTGAATTGCATGAGTTACCTCAAATCATCGATTTGATATCAAGTCAGCCGTATCGTTTCGTCATTTTTTGTGATGACCTTTCGTTTAGCGCTGATGACGATACGTATAAAACACTTAAAGTTGCGCTCGATGGATCGGTTGCGGCTACCTCGGATAACATTTTGATTTATGCAACCTCTAATCGCAGGCATCTTTTGCCTGAATATATGACAGAAAATTTGGAGTCAACCTATAAGGGGGAAGAAATACACGCTGGCGAAAATATTGAAGAAAAAATATCTCTCTCAGAGCGTTTCGGTTTATGGGTTCATTTCGATGCCTTCACTCAAGACGAGTACTTAATGATTGCGGGTTATTGGGTGAAAACATTGTCTTCGGGGTCTGTTGATGTGGATGAAAGCGTGATCAGGCGATCTCTGCAGTGGGCTCTAGAGCGGGGGTCGCGAAGTGGCAGGGTGGCGTATCACTTCGCAAAAAATGAAGTTGGTACTAGGAAACTGCAAGATATTAAATCGAACCGTATTCGGTGAACAATGTGATCCGTGTAGTCGCGGGGATTCTAATTGATGCGGATGGACATTTTTTGCTGGCACAACGACCGATCGGTAAAATATATGAGGGGTTTTGGGAATTTCCTGGTGGTAAGGTTGAAGAAAAAGAACTAGCATCTGATGCTTTAATACGGGAACTAGAAGAAGAGCTAGGAATTATCCCTGAGACATTTCATCCTTGGATTACAAAGACATTTCGATATCCGCATGCGGACGTAAATATCAAATTTTTTAAAGTCACGCATTGGTCAGGAGAAGTTAAATCGCTAGAGGATCAGGAGCTGCATTGGCAAGGACCTGGTTCACTCGGGGTGTCACCGGTTTTGGAGCCAAACATCCCTATTTTGAAGTCTCTTCGCTTGCCTGATCACTATTTGATAACCAATCTGTCAGAATTGGGTGCGGAAATATTTTTCCAAGCTCTGTCGCGAGCAGTAAAGACTTCTCCGCAATTAATTCAAGTGCGAGAGAAAAATTTATCTTCCTCTGATTTGGAGGCTTTCACCAAAGAGGTGTTGAGTGTATGTCGCTCAACTGGAAGTAAGGTGTTAGTTAATACGCATTTTGACATCGCTGATAGAGTTGGAGCTGATGGCGTGCACTTGACTTCGCAACAACTCAAATCGACAATTCGCCGTCCACAAGTCCCTTTGTGTGCGGCCTCTTGTCATTCAAAGGAAGACCTAGTAAGAGTAGATGAATTAGAGCTTGATTTTGCTGTGCTCAGTCCGGTTAAAGTTACTGCGTCTCACCCGGATGAGAACCCTCTTGGGTGGAGTCTCTTTCAATCCTTGATTGAGGAGGTAAAGACACCTGTATATGCGTTGGGTGGGTTGCTCAAGGAAGATTTAAGTGATGCGTGGACTCACGGGGCTGCAGGAATTTCGATGCTTCGAAGGGCTTGGTAGCAACTTAGTGAGACTCGTCATCTGATAGCTTGTCTTCTGAGGCAACGCTATATTTTCCCATTGCCCAGTTTCCAGTGTCAATTAGCTTACATCGTTCCGAACAAAAAGGACGGGATTTTGATTCTTTTTGCCAAATAACTGAATTGCCACAGTGCGGACAATTAACTATGGTTTTTTTCATATTTATTTCTTTAATCTCTAACAATTCTTAAGCGCCAAGGAAATTTGAATGTACTTATCATGCATTATGCGAACTTGCTTGAGGAGCGATGGCAGGTCATCGTTGTTGATAATAATGTCATTTGCTACTTTTAACCGCTCTTGCCGATTCGCCTGGGTGCACATTATGTTGGTAACCTCAACGTCAGTCAGGCTACTTCGCTTCATAACCCTTTGAACCTGAATCAGCTCTTCACAATCCACGACTAAAATACGATTGATAAAAGAATATTGAGCTTTTTCAACAAGCAGTGGCACAACTATAATGATGTACGGCCCAACTGCTCTCGAAACAGCCTTTCGGACCTCTTCTCGGATTCTAGGGTGAAGAATTTTCTCTAAATGCAATCTTGCAGCATCGTCACTAAAAACAATTGCCCTGAGTTTGGGTCTATTGAGTATCCCGTCTTGGATGATATCGCCGCCAAAATGATCTGTAATATTATCTATGGTGTCAGCATCATTCATCGTGAGTTGGTGGGATATTTTGTCAGTGTCTATGACGTCAACGCCCAAACGTTCGAAGGCATCTGATACAGCACTTTTCCCAGAGCCAATCCCACCCGTTAGTCCAATGATTAAACGTTTAATCATTCGACTACCGTTTTCCTTGGCACGAGTTTCACTGACTTGACTGACTTATCTTTTGTTTGCAAGATCTCCAAATAGTAGTCTGATATTTGAACTGAAATTCCAGTTTCTGGTATTTGTTGAAGGTGGTCTAGTATTAGACCGTTCAATGTTTTCGCGCCATCGAGGGGAAAATTTAAATTAAAGTCTCGGTTTAAGTCTCGAAGAGTTACAGCCCCGTCTATCACTAAACTGCCATCCAGCATTTTTTTTGCAGATGTCGTAAACAAGGGAGATTGCGTGGTGAACTCGCCTACGATTTCTTCGATGATATCCTCAATTGTAATCAAGCCCATTAAGTCGCCATATTCATCAACGACGTAAGCCATTCTTTCATGGCGTTCCTGAAAATTTTGGAGTTGAGTAAGTAGGCTTGTATCTTTTGGTATGTAGTAAGGTTCTTTGAGAACTTGTTCAATAGACTCCATTGTGATCTGGTTATCTTCAGATACATTTAATAATTTACGCATATGAATGATGCCAATAATTTCGTCAGGACTGTCTTTAAAGGCTGGTATACGGGTGTGGTTAGAAGTGATGATTTCCGTTTGAATGTCAGTGATTGGTGAGTTCAAGTTGATAGCCTCGATTTTGTTCCTTGGAACCATCAGGTCTTCAACCGTTATGGCTTGTAAATCAAATAAATTAGCCAGCATGCTTTGATGTTTTCGAGGCAAGTAGTTGCCGCCTTCTAGAACAAGTGTGCGTAGCTCTTCCTGACTTAATTGTGATGCTTGGTCTCCTAATACGGGCTTAATGCGTAGGGACCATAAAATGACCTTTACAATACTGTTGGCGACGGATACAAAGGGATGCATTAATCGCATTAGAGGTTCAAGAATATAACTTGCTGGGAGTGCAATTTTTTCGGGATAGCTGGCCCCAATGATTTTTGGGGTAATTTCGCTAAAAATAAGCAAAGCTACAGTGACAACGAGAGTTGCAATGGTTAATGATAATTCACTTTCCCCGAGTAGTTTAAACGTGATAGCGGTAACCAAAGCGGCTGCTGCCGTATTGGATAGATTGTTCCCAAGAAGAATTGAACCTAATAATCGATCAGTTTGCCCCAGAAGCTTGAGGGTTTTTTTCGCACCCCGATGCTTATTTTTGGCGAGGTGCCTTAATTGATATTTGTTTAACGCCATCATGCTTGTTTCGGATATTGAAAAAAATCCAGAAACAACGATGAGAATACAAAATATAATGAGGAGTGTTTGAATGGAAACGTCTTCCATGTTCTTCGCCTATGTTTGAATGTGATGTTTTATTTGAGATCTAAAGAATGCTGGCAGTTGCTTACGTTGATTAATATTGCGGGTTTTGTAAAATAACTTCAGATACCAAACGTGAGCCAAAGTAAGCAATAATTAATAGTAAGAAGCCGATAATTAAAATTTCTCGTGCGACTCTGCCTCTCCATCCAAGCAGATGTCTACCGATTAGTAATGATGCGAAAAGTAGCCACGACGCAATACTAAAAATTGTTTTGTGGTTTATCGGCAGTATTGTGGACTGAATTTCCAAAGAGATAAAAATGCCACTCACCAAGGCTGCTGACAAAGTTAAAAAACCAAGAAGCACAATTGTGAACAAAAGAGTTTCTAATTTTAGTAGCGGCGGTAAATTTTCAATCAATGGTGAAAGTTTGTGCTGATGTAAGCTTTTTTCAAGGTAACTCATCATGAGCGTGTGAATTAATGATACCGATAGTAGGCCATAGGCAATAACCGATAATATCAGGTGTATTTTGAATATTGGTAATTCAGTGTGTGGTATTTGTACTGATGCCCCATCAAATATCGGCAGTAGAGAGGCGACTGCTCCAAATGGTAAGGAGAGCGCGGGCAAGGAGTTTGCGCCCGCCCATAAGCTATGAGTGGCATAAATGAGGCATGCTGTTGCGACAATGAGAGAGGTAAAGTTCCCTAACCCCAAGTGCAAGCCATTAAGTCCTAACGAGTAGTGATAAGTTAATGCGATGTGCAACCCAATGGGGACAAGAGTTAAGAAGTTGATCCAAGGTTTTACCTTGGCCCACTTCGAGTTCCCTACGGAAGGTGACTGTAAATGGCGCCAAATAATCAGCGACAACAACGCATAAGCAAAGGTCGTGGCAAGATGAAGTAAAATTGTATTCATAATTTAATCCAGATCGTAACAGAATAAATAAGTCGAAATTTTATTAGGCTTTCTTTTAAAGAGTTTCAAAAAAATATGTTAGATACATTAACGGATCGCCTATCTAGAGTCATCAAAACCGTCAGGGGTCAAGCTAGACTCACAGACACCAATATTAAGGATGCTCTGCGAGAAGTACGCATTGCCTTGTTAGAGGCGGATGTCGCGCTCCCAATCGTCAAGGACTTCATTGAAGACGTCAAGGCCAAAGCGCAAGGCCAAGAGGTTTTGGGTAGTCTTACCCCTGGCCAGGCGCTTGTTGGGGTCGTTAGGGAAGAGTTAACAATGTTGATGGGGAGTCGCAATGCGGAACTTTCATTTGCCGCGCAACCCCCAGCTATTATCTTGATGGCAGGTCTTCAGGGAGCGGGAAAAACCACAACATGCGGTAAGTTAGCGCTGAAACTCTCGCAGGAGAAAAAACGCGTTTTAATGGTGAGTTGTGACGTGAGGCGTCCGGCCGCTCAAGCTCAATTGGAGATAATCGCCAAACAAGTGGGTGTCGACGCTTATCCACCCCAAGTTGATAAGTCTGCGATTGATCTCGCCACCGCAGCACTCGAGTTAGCTAAAAAAAGTTTTTACGATGTTCTGCTCGTCGATACCGCTGGCCGTTTATCAATTGATCAAGAAATGATGAATGAAATTAAGGTGCTTAGCGACACGTTAAATCCTGTTGAGACTTTGTTCGTTGTTGATGCGATGCAGGGTCAGGATGCCGTTAATGTCGCACGTACCTTTGCGGACACCCTTGCGCTAACAGGTGTCATCCTTACCAAGATGGATGGTGATTCACGAGGCGGCGCCGCGCTGTCAGTGAAGAAGGTGACGGGCCAGCCTATTAAATTTATCGGTACTGGTGAAAAAATGACTGGCTTAGAGCCTTTTTTCCCAGAACGAATCGCGAATCGCATTTTGGGGATGGGTGACATTCTTTCATTAGTGGATGATGCGAAAAGAACGGTCGATGACAAAGAGACGGCCAAGCTTGCCAAAAAACTAAAGTCTGGGAAAAGTTTTAATTTGGAAGATTTCAAGGTGCAGATGCAACAAATGCAAAATATGGGTGGTATGGGAGCGATTCTAGAAAAATTGCCTTCGAATTTATCTCAGGCTGCGAAAGGGGCTTCACTGGACGAGAAAGTCGCTCTTAGAACCATTGGTATTATTGATTCGATGACGGCAGGAGAGCGACGTCGTCCAGAGGTACTCAAGGCCTCAAGAAAGCGTCGCATTTCTAAGGGGGCCGGTGTGACGGTTCAGGAAGTTAATAAATTGTTGAATCAATTTGGACAAATGCAAAAAATGATGAAGCTAATGGGTAAGGCTGGAGGGCTTAAACGTATGCTTTCTGGCATGAAGGGCTCAATGGGCCGATGATAAATGCCATTTTTGTAATTTTAACTAGTAAGGAAAGTCCTAATGCATCATGTTTTTAAGATTATATTTTTATTAGTTTTTTCCCCAACGATTCCTGTCGGAGCGATTGAATACACTGCATATTCTGATTACGATCGAGAGAAAAATTGGGCGGATCAAATTATTCCGTCGATCATTGTGGGTGACCCTGTTTGGATAGAGCAGTCCAACGAGCATAAATTTTTAGGCATCTACACTGAAGCGGAAAACCCCAAGGGTGCAATTATCATAGCGCATGGTCGAGGGTGGAATCCTGATTTTGAGCTCTATGGCATGCTACGTGTTTTGTTAGCAGAATCTGGTTACAGCACGCTGTCGATTCAAATGCCCATCCTTGGTGGAGGCGCAAAGGTTGGTGACTATATTCCGACTTATCCCGAGGCATTCCATCGATTTGATTTGGCTGCTGAATTTCTAAATGTAAGAGGTTTTGATAATATTTCCATTGTTTCCCATAGTCTTGGGGCTACTATGGCTAATCACTATCTCATTACTGTAGATGAGACACTAGTTAATTCCTGGGTATTTGTTAGCATTCTTAATGGGTTACAGGAAATGTTTAGAATTAAGATCCCCGTTATGGATGTGTTTGCCTCAGACGACTGGGAAATTACAGTGGTTGGCGGATATGAGCGGAAACAGCAAATAATAAAGGTCCCAGGATCCAGACAGGTAGTCATTCAAAATGCATTACATTTTTTTGAGCGTCGTGAGGAAACTCTTGCCTCAGAAATCAAACAGTTCCTCGATTCAATTTACGCTGATTGACCTTATCTATTGTTGTAAAAACAGTTAGGTATGCAATTGGTTGCGTATTTCCACTAAAAAAGCGTAGAATACGCGGCTGACTTAAATTCGGTTATCACATTAACCTAGACATTACGGATACCAAATGGTTGTAATTAGATTATCAAGGAGTGGCAGCAAGCGTCGCCCGTTCTACAATATGGTCGTAGCGGACTCGAGGAAACCCCGTGATGGGAGATATCTTGAACGAGTTGGTTTTTATGACCCTCAGGCTCCTGACGGAGTTGAAGGCCTTCGTATTGACGTTGATCGAGTCACTTTTTGGCAAGGAAAAGGCGCTCAATTATCAGATACGGCAGCGCGTTTAGTCAAGCAGCTTGGCGGAAAAAAATCAGCCTGAAGGCTTAATTTTTATGGGGCGGTTGTCAGCCCCGTATGGTATCAAAGGCTGGCTCAAAGTTCAGGCTTTTACCGCGTCTCCTCAATCTTTATCCAAATACTCACGATGGTGTGTCCACTTCGAATCGAAGTGGACGTGGATTGCAGTTGAAGACTCTCGTATTCAGCATCAAGGTTTAATTGCCAAGTTCGTAGGGTATGAGGATAGGGAGCAAGTAGCAAAATTAAGAGGTTCAGAATTTGGTGTTCGGCGTGATGAACTACCTGAGTTGCCGGAGAAAGAATATTACTGGCACGAGTTAGTCGGATTCACCGTAATTAATATCAAGGGTGAACCCCTTGGGATGATTGATTATTTGTTTGATTCTGGCGCTCAGCCAGTGATTGTTTTGAAAGACGGGAAAGAAGAGCGTCTTATCCCCTGGGTAGACCATATTATTGATCGTATTGATACGGGGAATAAGATCATCACCGTTGAATGGGAGCTAGACTATTAACCTTGTAAATGCTGGTAAATTATGAAGCGCTTCGACGTGATCACGCTATTTCCCGAGATGTTTTCCGCGTTAACTCGCAACGGGGTTACTGGTCGTGGGGAGAGTCGGGGCATATACGATCTTGTGTGCTGGAATCCAAGAGAATTTACGGATGATCTGCGACGAACAGTCGACGATCGGCCCTATGGTGGCGGTGCTGGCATGATTTTAACGCCAAGCCCGTTAGTTAAGGCTATTCATACAGCTAAGTGTCGCCAATTGAGTACTGGTGCTGAGTCGAGCACCACGATTTATCTCTCACCTCAGGGTCGTATGTTAACTCAAGAGCTAGTCGAGGAGATGTCAAATATTGATGGTCTTATCTTGCTGTCAGGTCGTTATGAGGGAATCGATGAGCGAGTGATCGAGGAAAGTGTTGATCTTGAAATTTCTATTGGAGACTATGTGTTGTCCGGAGGTGAACTGCCTGCAATGGTGCTTCTAGATGCCATTATTCGATTGCTTCCGGGTGTGGTGAATCATCCGGAGTCGGTTGTCGATGAAAGTCATTCTTCGGGTATGCTTGAGTACCCCCAATATACTAGACCAGAGGTGTTTAATGGAAGGCGCGTCCCGGAAGTACTTATGAGTGGACATCATGATGAAATTAAGCGGTGGAGGCAGGAACAATCTGTTTTGCGTACGCGCCTGAGACGCCCAGATCTATTGAAGGCGGAAGAGTCAAGTCAGTAGCAGATGTGAATAGTTCGAGTCAAAATGGATAAAGATTCACTACGTAATTGCCTTCTGGTCGGATATCGAGATATAATTGCGGGTTAAGGAGTAACAATAATGAATTTAATAGAGCAAATAGAAAAAGAAGAAATTGAGCGGTTGGGCGTAACTATCCCGGAATTTTCCGCTGGCGACACTGTGGTAGTTAACGTGAACGTCGTTGAAGGTGAGCGGAAACGTGTTCAAGCATACGAGGGTGTTGTTATTGCGAAGAAAAACCGCGGTTTGAATTCCTCATTCATTGTGAGAAAAATTTCCTCGGGTGTTGGTGTGGAGAGAACATTTCAATCATATTCGCCATTAATCGCGGGTATTGAGGTGAAGCGTCGTGGTGATGTGCGGCGGGCTAAGCTGTATTACCTCAGAGATCGTTCAGGTAAATCTGCTCGAATTAAAGAAAAGCTCCCTCAGAGAAAAAAGGTTGTTGTCGAAGCTTAGATTTTTTTTGGGATGTGCAAAATAAATAGAAATGGCGACTATTAATAGTCGCCATTTTTATTTATTTTTCATGGATTTCTTGAATTTATAAAACTAACCTGACATGCTTGTAATCGATTAGATTGCTAACTGATATGTCTCATACACAATCCTATATTCGAGTTCCTTTTGGGTATATCAGGGTGCTAACCGCAAACGATTTAGTTGTTAAGATTGATTGCTGTGAGCATGAACGACAATTGCTTAAAGCCAATCCTAACCGGTTATCTGTTGAGGTTCGGAAACAAATTAATGCTTATTTGATTGACTCAAGTTTTATATTTGATCTGCCATTAGATGTAAAAGGAACAAGTTATCGAAAGCGAGTTTGGAATCAAATTGCACAGATACCATCGGGAGAGACCAGGACGTATAGTGAGATGGCTTTATTGATAAACTCTTCAGCACGAGCGGTGGGTGGCGCGTGTGGCGACAATCTGTTCCCTCTGGTGATTGCTTGTCACAGGGTTGTGGCACAAAACGGGATAGGCGGTTTTATGCATTCAACCGGGGTTTTCTCGCAGAAGGTAAAATGTTGGTTACTCAATCATGAGGCTAAAGCTTAACGATAATCCAATGAATTTCAAAGGCAACGTTCAAACGGTTGATTATTTCTGCGATTCTTTATGGTTAGAGGATGGCCTATCTAAAAACACTTTATCCAGTTACCGACGAGATTTGTTTATGTTCTCACGGTGGCTTGAGGAAGTAAAAAATATCACGGATTTGTTGAAAGTTACAAATGGCGACATATTGGGATATCTAGCCTATTGTTTTGACTGTAAAAAAAAATCTCGTACTACTGCGCGATGTTTGTCTGTCTTTAAGCGTTTTTATCAATTTTTGTTAAGAGAGGGAAAACTTAGAGTTGATCCAAGCCTTAACATAGAGGCTCCTAAAATATCAAAAAGTCTGCCTTCGATATTACTTGAGGACGAGGTCAGTCGGTTAGTTGAAGCTCCGGACACCAATACGACGATTGGTTTGCGCGATCGTGCAATGCTTGAAACCCTCTATGGGAGCGGTTTAAGAGTGTCCGAATTGGTGCCGTTAAAAATGAATCAAATTAGTTTATCAGATGGAATTGTCCGAGTGATGGGCAAAGGTGCGAAAGAGAGGGTTTTGCCTCTTGGCGAGCAAACCTCTGACTGGATTACTCGCTATTTTCAGGAGGGTCGTCCCACTATTTTATCTGGACGTCTGTCTGACGACGTTTTTGTCACGAATCGTGGGTCGTCTATGTCGCGTCAAGCTTTTTGGAATTTAATCCAAAAATATGTGCTCGTATCTGGTGTCCGAAAAAAAGTATCACCGCATACGTTAAGACATGCATTTGCGACGCATTTACTCAATCATGGTGCTGACCTGAGATCAGTGCAGCTTTTGTTGGGGCACTCAGATGTGTCTACGACACAGATTTATACGCATGTTGCACGCGAGAGACTTAAGAATTTACACCAACAGCACCACCCGAGAGGTTAATGGCTGGATGTTTGAATTTTCATTGATTGGGTTGTTTGTGGCAAGTTATTTAACTGGCTCTGTTTCTTTTGCAGTTGCCGTCAGCAGAGTGATGTCGCTCCCAAGTCCCTATAGTTATGGTTCTGAGAACCCAGGTGCAACAAACGTACTTCGAACCGGAAATAAAGTCGCATCCTTCCTAACTTTGTTTGGTGATGGCGGCAAAGGTTTTTGTGCGGTTCTGTGTTTGCCTGTGTGGATATTGCCTGCAACAGTTTGGTCCGGAAACGAATGGGCAGTAGGCTTAGCCCTGATCGGGGTTCTTTTAGGTCATATTTTCCCTTTATTTCATGCGTTCAAGGGGGGTAAGGGGGTTGCAACAGCAGCTGGCGGCTTGCTTGCTCTTGATCTTAGAGTTGGTTTTACTGTGTTTCTGGTTTGGTTAATTGTTTCGGTTGTGTTTCGCTACTCTTCTTTAGCTGCTATCAGCGCGACCATCATGGCCCCAGTAATTGTTTTTTGGCACTTGGGGAGCATAGAATTAACTGGGTTCACAACCACTGTGAGTCTGATATTGATTTTGAGGCACAAGCAAAATATTATTAACTTATTAAATGGAGCTGAGTCGAAAATCGGAAAGAAAGACCACAACTCTTCCTAAAAGTATTACGATTAATGTACTGAGAAAGCTTAATCAAGCGCTTAGTGGCCAGCGTGGTTTGATATCAAATGGATTTGGACCCGCAATCCCTTCCGATGTTTTTAAAGCCCCAACCAGAGCGACCATGGCACCGTTGTCCGTGCAAAATTCAATGGGAGGGTAGTATACTTTGAAGCCTTGTTCTTTCGCTTGCTGGTTTACTTTTCTTCGTAACTCAGTGTTAGCCCCGACTCCTCCCGCAATTACTAGAGATTTCGACTTGTTATGATGGAGCGAGCGACAACATTTCTTTGTTAGCACGTCGGTGACTGATTCTTGAAAACTTGCGGCGATATCCGCCTTTAGACTGCTGGATGCCATGACCTTGCTTGTACCCAATTTGTGAACTAATTGTGCGACTGCTGTTTTAAGGCCGCTGAAGCTGAAGTCGAGATCGGGTCTGTTAAGCATGGGTTTAGGTAATGGATATTTGAAGGCATCACCAGTCTCTGCGAGTTCTGAAAGTAAGGCTCCGCCGGGATAGGGCAGGCCAAGGATCTTCGCCGTCTTATCAAAGGCTTCTCCTGCGGCGTCATCCCTAGTGTCACCCTGGATAGCGTAACTACCAATGCCGTCGACTTGAATCAGCTGAGTGTGGCCTCCAGAGACCAGTAAGGCTACAAACGGGAATTTAAGCTCAGGATTAGTCAGTAGCGGGGATAGCAAGTGGGCTTCAAGGTGATGCACCGCGATTACTGGTTTTTTGATCGCGTAACCTAGGGCGTTCGCAACGGTGGTACCCACAAGTAAGGCGCCTGAAAGACCTGGACCCCTAGTATAAGCTATGGTATCGATACATTTTAATGTTATTTTTGTCTCATCAAGTAAATCCTGTATCAGTGGCAGTAACTTCCGCACATGATCTCGAGACGCTAGCTCTGGGACGACGCCTCCATACTCCGCATGGAGTTTTACTTGTGAATACAACTTGTGCCCCTTTAGGCCTTCTATAGTGTGATACAGCGCGACTCCGGTTTCATCGCATGACGTTTCAATTCCCAGTACCAACATTGGTTTCATGGCCACTCAGTTACCCTATTTTTTAGTTATTTGCATATTAGGGGGAAACTTTGGTAAAATCTCGCCCCTTCGCTGGAAAACTAGCGCAACTATACAGACTAAATATTTATATATGCCAATTGTAAGACTTAAAGAGAATGAGCCATTTGAGGTGGCAATGAGACGGTTCAAGAGAACTGTTGAAAAGACTGGTTTATTGACTGAGCTTCGCGCGAGGGAATTCTATGAAAAACCGACTGCTGAGCGAAAGCGAAAGCACGCAGCGGCAGTTAAGAGGCATCACAAAAGAATTCGTAGTCAGATGTTGCCCCCAAAGATGTTTTAGACACGACTCATTTGTAGCGGTAAGTTGAAACGGTGCATCGCTAAGCGTGTACCGTTTTTTTGTTGGAGCAAGACTGAAGTCGTGCTGGTGGGAAAGATTTTTTTGTATTGAGTAAATTCGAGGAGAGAGTCCGATGAATCTGAAATCGCAAATTGAACAAGATATTCGAAGTGCAATGAAAGCTAGAAGTGCAATTCAACTTTCTACGCTCAGACTACTTATGGCTGCATTGAAGCAACAGGAAATTGATCGCAGGGTTGACTTGAATGATGGGGATGTGATTGTTATTCTCGAAAAAATGATCAAGCAACGCAAAGAGTCTATGCGCATTTATCAGGAAGCCGATAGGGAAGAGCTCGCTGACCAGGAGCGAGCCGAGCTTGACATCTTGATCACGTACCTACCTCAGCAACTTGGTGAGGAAGAGATGAGGGCAGCAGTTGCTGCCGCTATCGCGGATTCGAATGCAGAGGGCCCTAAAGATATGGGTAAGGTAATGGCACTATTGAAGTCTGAATTTGCTGGTAAGGCTGATTTTTCGGTAGTCTCGGTTCTAGTGAAGGAATTACTCTCGTAACTAAATGGCTGATAAACCTTTAGTGTAGGGAATTTTGTTGTCTAGTCTCAGTGCTTACTGGACGATGAGGTTTTGAGTAACCGCATATGCTAATTACGTGATAATTTGAAGTATATGATCCCACAGATTTTTATTGATGAGTTGTTGAGTCGCGTTGATATTGTTGATGTCGTAGAGCAATTCGTGCCCTTAAAACGAAGTGGGGTCAACTTGTCAGCGTGTTGCCCTTTTCACGAGGAAAAAACTCCTTCTTTTACGGTTAGCCAACAAAAACAGTTTTATCACTGTTTTGGATGTGGTGCACACGGATCGGCAATATCTTTTCTCATGGAACAGCAAGGTTTGGGTTTTATTGATGCGGTTGAAAATCTCGCTGCGCGTGCAGGTATCGCAGTTCCTAGAGATCAGCGGAAAGACAACGACGAGCAGCGAAAAGATTCTCAAGAATATTTTTTGTCGACTAGTCGCGCGGCAAGCCACTACAAACGATGTCTTAAAGATGCACCCGGCGCTATTAATTATCTTAAGGCAAGAGGTATTGAAGGCAGTGTTGCAGCTAAATTTTTAGTGGGTTACGCAAGCGAAAATTGGCAAGAGCTTAAGAATGAGTTTACAGACTATGATGACTCTACTGCGTTGCTGGAGGCCGGTCTTGTTAATGAGAAGGATGGCCGTCGTTATGACCGTTTTCGAGATAGAATTATTTTCCCAATTAGGGATTCTCGTGGTCGTGTGATCGCCTTTGGGGGACGTGTAATTGATAAGGGAGAGCCTAAATACCTCAATTCTCCTGAGACTCCTTTTTTTCACAAAGGGAAAGAAGTCTACGGATTTTGGGAATCACGACGTTCCATCAGGAAGGAACAGCGAATTTTGGTGGTTGAAGGCTATATGGATGTTGTGGCCCTTCATCAAAGTGGCATTACATATTCGGTAGCTACTTTAGGTACCGCAGTGACAGAATTTCAAGTTGCGAGATTACTTAAACAGTGTTCAGATTTGATATTTTGTTTCGATGGTGATTTGGCTGGACGTAAGGCCGCATTAAGAGCCTTGGAGAGCAGCCTTGGTCAGGTACAAGATGGAAGCAAAGTATCGTTTCTTTTCCTGCCAGATGGCGAGGATCCGGACAGTTTTGTTAGGGCGCAGGGGCGAGAAATTTTTGAGCGCAACATTGCTGAGGCTGTGCCGATGTCCGATTTTTTAATTAATGACTTAACCCGTCAATCAGGGAATTTGGATTCCGTAGAAGGCAAGTCTAGACTGGCATCTTTATTTAAGCCAGTCGTGGCTAGAGTGAACGCGCCTATGATTCGAAAGTTATTGATTGAAAAAGTATCAGCCTTAACCGGTCTGGTGGCTTTCGACCTAGGCGATGTACCTCAAGTACGAACGTCTCAATCTTTTCGAAGAGCTCCCAACGTTCAGGGGTCCGAGCGATCGCGCGCAACGAGCGCGCCATCTGTGCTGAAGCACCTCATTCAAATGTTAATTGTCTTTCCGGAATTGGCTCGTAGTGCCGATAGTGCGCACTTACTTAATGTGCGCCCGAGCTTACAACGACGGTTTGCTGCTTCGGAATTTGACTTATTGTCTGAGTTGTTAGAATTAGCTGTAAAACAGTTGAATCAGAGCCAGATCATAGAGCGCTTTAGAGGTTCAGTTTTTGATGAAGCCGTGCTTAAAGCTTCGAGCTTAGCGCACACAAGATATCAGCAAGGAAGCATTGATTTCAATCTTGTGAAAGAGGAGTACGCCCAGGCCTGGGATCAATTAAACCGTTTAACCCGTCTGAACTTACAAAAGGAATTACTATCAAATAGAACGATTTCAAGTCTCACAGAGGAAGATAAGGCTCGTTATAGAAGCTTGACTCAGTTACAAACAGACCCAAATTCAGACTGAATTAAGAAAAACACGATATAATCCCCTGTTAGCTGCGAGGCGTGATAATTAATGCGCTGGGTAGATGAATTTCCTACGATTTTTACTTAGAGGCTAGATTTTATGGTGAGTGGCTCCCTGTCAAAAAAACGAGGCAGAAAGAAAAAAAATAAACAAGCTGAAAGCCAGCAGCCTATAGATCCTGAAATTCGGCGTACGCGTTTAAAGACCCTAATCGTTCAAGGCAAGGAACGGGGGTTTTTGACGTACGCTCAAATTAATGATCATCTGCCTGATGAGATGTTGCAGACGGATCAATTAGAGACGATTGTCAGCATGATTCATGACATGGGCATCCAAGTTTATGACGAGGCTCCGGATTCCGAAGCGCTGCTTTTAAATGAAAATGCCCCGCCAGTCGCTGACGAAGATGCAGTAGCGGAAGCGGAACAAGCGCTGTCCACAGTAGATTCAGAGTTCGGTCGCACGACCGACCCGGTTCGTATGTACATGCGTGAGATGGGAACCGTCGAGCTACTCACCCGTGAGGGCGAAATAGAAATCGCGAAGCGTATTGAGGAAGGGTTAAAACATATGGTTCAAGCGATTTCAGCTTGCCCAATGACAATTGCTCACTTGCTTGAGGTTGCGGAAAAAATTGAAAATGGTGACGTCAAAGTTGACGACATCGTAGACGGCCTGATTGATCCAAATGCAGAAATTAATGAGGAAGAGAATATTACGCCTGTTTCAGTCGCGTCAATTGTCAGTCAAGACGATGACTCTGATGACGAAGAAGAGGAGGATGATGAGGAGGCGCTAGCAGCTATTCGAGCGGCTAACTTAGCAATGCTGCGTCAGGAGTCACTGGCACGGTTCTCAAAGATCAAGGCATTAAACGCAAAGATGATCAGAGCCTTAGCGCGGGGTGGACCAACTTCCCCAGCCTACCTCAAGCATCAATCTGATATATCAGAGGAGCTGCTATATATTCGCTTCGGTGCGAAGCATATTGAGAGTATGTGCGATGCTGTGAAAGCGGTGGTTAATGAGGTCCGCACACAAGAGAGAACTATAATGGACTTGGCTGTTGATAAAGCTGGTATGCCTAAGTCCAGATTTATTAAAACGTTTCCAGGTCATGAAGTTGACCCTGAGTGGATAGAGAGAGAAATGGAGGTACGTAAGTCTTACGTCGAGACCTTAGTGCGTATAGCTCCAGATATTCTTGAGTGTCAAAAAAATCTGGCGAGTATACAAGTCTATATAGGCATTCCATTGACGGCGCTACGAGAAATCAGTAAGAAAATGTCGACAGGGGAAGCTAAATCACGACGCGCAAAGAGGGAGATGACAGAGGCTAACTTGAGACTCGTGATATCGATCGCCAAGAAGTATACAAATCGTGGTTTGCAATTCTTGGATTTGATTCAAGAAGGGAATATCGGATTGATGAAAGCGGTGGATAAATTTGAGTATCGACGAGGATACAAGTTTTCGACTTATGCGACGTGGTGGATTCGCCAGGCGATCACTCGATCCATTGCTGATCAGGCCCGAACGATCCGTATCCCGGTCCATATGATTGAGACAATTAATAAAATGAATCGTATTTCAAGGCAGATACTTCAAGAGACGGGTGCGGAGCCAGATCCCGCTACGCTAGCAGAGAAAATGGAAATGCCTGAGGATAAAATACGAAAAATTCTCAAAATATCTAAAGAACCAATTTCGATGGAAACTCCTATTGGCGATGATGAGGATTCTCATCTAGGGGATTTTATAGAAGACACTGGCACTATGGCTCCGGTCGACGCGGCCGTGTATACGAGTTTAAAGGATGCGACTTCAGAGGTTCTTGATACGCTGACTTCTCGAGAGGCGAAAGTTTTGCGAATGCGTTTTGGTATTGAAATGTCTACGGATCATACTTTGGAAGATGTCGGTAAGCAGTTCGATGTGACACGAGAAAGGATTAGACAAATTGAGGCGAAGGCGCTTAGAAAGCTTCGTCATCCATCACGTTCTGAACGATTAAAAAGTTTTACGGATGGTGATAATGGTTAGCGAAACAGTCAATTTTTAAAGTTTACGTGGGCCTGTAGCTCAGCTGGTTAGAGCAGAGGACTCATAATCCTTTGGTCCTAGGTTCAAGTCCTAGCAGGCCCACCAATTATGAAATAAAAAAAACACTTAAAATCTCAAGTGTTTTTTTTGTAAAACTTGGGCACCCTGTTTTGGAGAGCCGACTAATCGAGTTAAGGCTTCAGACGTATATAAAGATTTCTCATAATTATTAAGAGTGCCGCACCTTGTGCCGAAATGGAAATGCTTGCGACGATATCTTGCAGATAAATGCCGATTTCTGGTATTTCAGCTAGGACGGGAGCAAACATGGTCAGCGCTATAGAGCTTATGATCACCCGAACTTGTGCCTCGGATGGAGTGAAGTAACCAAGGAAAAATCCGGCAATTAGCAATAATAATGCTGCGTAAGGAATTGCTACTAATTCAATACCAACTAAAATTGCTATAAGTAGTCCTATGTAGCCAACGATTTTGTCTGTATTCATAACGCCTCCGTGGAAGTTTTTGAAGTAAAACAATGCGCACCAAGACTGTGCATTGTATTTATCCCCCACTTAAAATTTTTGTCAACAGGAAAGATTTTCCTGAAATACATGTACTGTTTTTTTGGGATTTATGAAAAAGGTATCAAATTTGCACTGTGGACAGAGATGCAGGTGTGGTGAGGAAGAATAAGATTTACCGAGCTACTTTATAATAATGCATGGCTAACTAATCATTTTATTTTATAGAAAACTAATTGTTTTAAATTACCAGTCCTGTAAAATAATAGATGTGGACTCGCGCTCTTTCGGTGAGAGTATAGAAATTATCAACATTTGCTTGGTCCCAGTTCATAATTTCTAGCGAGCCCACACTATCACCATATTATTTTATTTGTGTTAATGTCAATGTGCGATGCACAATATTGGTGTCATAGCACTATTTTTGTGCATTTTTTATCTATAATGAGATTTAAGGTGATGTTTTACTCGGTCTGAGCCCCATTTTTAAACACTGTTATGATTACAGATTCGCGATAATTATCTAGCGCGAGTACTTCAATAAATAAGCATTGATCGGATGATGCTACCAGTGACGAATTTTTTTAAAAATCGTAGCTTATTCTTTTGCGTGATTATGGTTTTTTGTTCCTTAGTCTCTGCTAAGACGGCTGATTTTTCAGATTGTGATGTATGTCCCTTGATGGTACCTATACCCCAAGGTTCGTTCGAGCTGCGTGTTCCTCCCTGGGGACCTGGGCACCCGAATGATGAAGGCTATTTTTATACCGTAACTTTTTCCAAGCCTTATGCTATCGCTAAATATGAGATCACCGCTTTAAATTGGAGGCAGTGTGTTTCAGATAATGCTTGTCCTCAGCTTGAGCTGAAAAGATCAATTCGTGACGAATTTCCTATATTTAATGTGACCTGGCGAGAGGCCAATCGATTTGCAAAATGGTTATCCAAGAAAACAGGTTTTAGATATAGACTTCCGTCAAATGCCGAATGGGAGTATGCAGCCCGCGCGGGGTTGGGTATGAATCGTTATTTTGGTATTCCTGCCGCATCACTCTGTGTTTTTTCAAATACTTATGATCAAACTGCAGATCAAAAATACGAATCAGGGGCAGGGGTTATTCCTTGCTCGGATGGATTTCATGAGCTTGCTCCTGTAGGACAATTCGCGCCTAATAATTTTGGCGTTTACGATTCGATTGGTAACGTGTCGGAATGGACCGAGGATTGTGCGAGCCCGGATTGGCGCGGAGCGCCGCAAGATGGCAAAGCTTGGCTTAAGGGAGACTGTTCTTTGAGGGGCTTTAGAGGAGGGTCTTGGTTAAATAATGAACCGTATTATTTAGTTGAGTCCAGCCGTTTTAGGTACTGGGGTTCTCGGGCTGATGATTTAGGGTTTCGACTGGTCAGAGAGGTTGAGTAAGGAGATCAGTGAGCTTGGATTTTTTAATCCTGATCGTCGTATTCGTCTTCCCATTGAACAGATTCAATGAGGTCATCAACAATATCCTCTATGTGCTCCGCGGTTTCTTCCTGTTCAAGAACATTCATGCCTTCGATTAACGAGCCGTCCTCACCATCGAGGCACCGCTCTAACAAGATTTGTGAGTTGGGCCAATTTTCCGAGAGCTCTTTTAAAAGCAGTGTCTTAAAAACGTCGAACTCGCTCGCAGAGGGAAAGTCGAGCATCTCCTCAGAAATATAGTAAGTTATACGAACAGCATTGGCCATGTATTCATTGTGCGGGTTGCGATTTTTTCAATTATCTTGCGTTTAATTTAACGGTTGGTCAATGACTTTTTTTAGCGTAAATTTAAGATGTAATTCTAAAATTTAATATTTTTGGTGTTCAAAAAACACAACGATGCTGTACAGTTACGAAGAGCTATAAATTTTTTTGGCTTTTTTCGAGTTAACTTTTTAGAGTTTGGACTGTGTCCGTATGAAAGAAACGTTTTGACCACCTGTTTCAGCCTTGCGTATATCACAAAGGAGTTTTTCGGAGGGCTTGATTGGCCATGGGTTTATCGTGGCTAATAACGTTGTTCCGCCAAGTTTAATTAGACGTGGTCGCCATGCTTGGTTTAGTCCTCGGCTATGGCTACGAAGGGTAACCCTTTGGTTTGGTGCTGTCTTAGTCGGTGTTGTGGCAATTTTTTTTGCAATGAGCGCCGAATACGCCAATTCGCTCCATCAAGAAGTTGTAGAGCTTTCCCCATTATTACCGTTTGTAGTTGGCCCAGCGGGCTTGGCATTTGTTGTATGGATAACTCGCAAATTTTTTCCGGGTTCACAGGGTAGCGGTATTCCTCAAACGATAGCTGCTATTGATACGGAAAACGAGGAGCGTAGGGGACAATATTTGTCTATACGGCTTGCGCTCGGGAAGTTCTTGCTCACGGTGGTTGGTCTTTTTTCGGGTGCATCGGTTGGTCGAGAGGGCCCTACAGTGCAAATTGGGGCATCGATTATGCAATCTCTTGGTCGGTTCACCCGATTCTCCCGGGTAGAGACAAAGCGCGGCTTAATACTTGCAGGCGGTGCGGCAGGAGTGGCCGCGGCGTTCAACACACCGCTTGCGGGAATTGTGTTCGCGATTGAAGAAATGAGCCGAAACTACGAAAGTCGCACAAGTGGCACGGTACTAACTTCAGTTATTGTGGCGGGAATAGTGTCCATTTGGTGGCTTGGGGACTACACTTATTTTGGGACGACATCGGCTATTCTGAATGGATCAAGCGCCTGGATTCCAGTCATTGTATGTGGCGTGATTGGAGGAGTCCTGGGTGGAGCATTCAGCCAATCGTTAATTTTTATATCCCGCGGGATACCTGGGAAAATCGGTACATTTGCTAAAAATAGCCCCATTTATTTTGCTGCAGTATGTGGATTTTTGCTTGCAGTAATCGGCGCATTTTCGGGTAGTTCCACATATGGTACTGGCTATCACGAGGCGCGCATGATCTTGGAAGGAACGGGTGAGATATCTGAGTCATTTGGTTTTTTAAAATTATTGGCAACGCTAATTTCTTATGTTAGCGGTATTCCCGGTGGAGTGTTCGCTCCTTCTTTAGCAATTGGGGCGGGATTGGGCCAGAATATCGCACTGATTATTCCTTATGTCCCGTTAGGTGCAGTCGTTGTTTTAGGTATGGTTGCCTATTTTGCTGGGGTGGTTCAAGCTCCGGTTACAGCTTTTGTCATTGTTATGGAAATGACCGATAATCACGACATGATTGTGCCGTTAATGGCAGCTTCTTTATTAGCCGCAGGTTGCTCAAAAGTTGTTTGTCGGAAGCCGTTGTATCGCGCCCTGGCCGATCAATTTATAAATGAGTCTCAGTCTAAGGAATCAAAATCTGAGCCGCGTGATAAGTAGTTCGCATTGAGATCTTGTGGTTTTTTGGTCTTAAGAATTCCTAGCGTCAGATTGATTTCTTCTTTTAATATTTCAATGCACTGTTTAACTCCAGCCCGTCCGCTTAAGGCGAGTCCATAAAACCACAATGTACCGAGTATATGAGCCTTAGCGCCCAGAGCTATGGTTTTTACTACGCCTGAACTCTATCGAATCGTGAAGATGATACGTCTCAGTTAAGGGCGTTGCGGGTTTTCGCTCCAAATCATTGGTGTGTAATGATCGCGAGCATTAGATAGATCTTTTAAATAAAGTGAAGGAACCATTTCCCAAGAAGCCTCTAGTAATGCATCTGTGAGCTTATCAGCGATTTCTGGATATTTATTTACGACATTTATTTCTTCTGAAGGGTCTCTTCCAATATCATAGAGTTCCCTTTGCGACGGGAGTGTACTCACTAAAATGAGTTTCCAATTGTCTCTTAAGATAGCGCCACCCAGTTCTGTCACGTTGAGTATTAGTGTTCTGCTTAAGAGTAATTTATTTTCAAAAAGTAGCGGTGAGATGCTAATGCCGTCTACCGGTTTGACCTGGTCGTTTTTGCCCATGGGAGCTCCAGCAATTTCAAGTAATGTCGTATACAGGTCAGAGACGTGGACGCGCTCTGTAGAAATTGTTGGTTTGATTTTTGCGGGCCAGGAGACTATGGCTGGGACACGCACACCACCTTCATACAGTGATCCACTGCCCGAACGAAATGGACCATTGTCACTGACGGTTTTTTGACTATCACCATCCCCAGATAAATATTTTCGTTTGACTGAGCCACCACTATCACTATGAAAAACAATGACTGTATTTTGGCGAATGCCTTTTTTATCGAGTGCCGAGAGAATTTTGCCAACACCCGCGTCAATTTGCGCAACCATACCCAGATAGGTTTGTGTTACTTGATCCTCGAACTGGTTGAATTTTGTCACAAGGTGTTCGGGTGCTTGAAGTGGCATTCCGGGCGTTGGGAAGCTAATCATCATAAAAAGCGGTATGGTCTGATCGTGCTGATCAATGATAGCTGCAGATTTTTCACTAATTAAGTCGGTTGCATATCCAAATTCCGTAATTTGTTTTTCATTTTCAAACCAGTCAGTTAGACCGATGGTGTTAATTTTTTTTAGGTGGTCTCCAGTCGGAGTGAGGCTACCATAGAAATAATCAAACCCTCTTTGTGTTGGAAGATGATTCCTTTGAGCGTGACCCAGCAACCAAGAACCAAGCATGGCCGTTCGATAGCCCGCTAGGTTTAACGCTTGGGGAAGTAGGCGTTCTCCCTCAGGAATACCATAGGTACTCCAAGATAAAATTGAATTTGTTTGGAGTCCAAATCGATAGGGATAGCGGCCAGTCAGAAGTGCTGCACGCGACGACGACGAATAAGGTAGCGTATAAAAACCTTCGAGACGTACCCCAGAGTCTGATAGGGCATCAATATTAGGTGTTGGGGCACGTCCCCCATGTATCCCCAGATCTTTCCATCCTAAGTCATTCGTCATGATGTAAATGATATGGGGCTTATCTCCTGCGGTCGCCCATCCAGGATAGCTGACGCAACTTATGCAACCAATAAATGTCACGACGACAAAGAAAAACCGTATAAATGGATTGAATCTCATAGCCTCAGTATATCTGATCGGTTAATGCAACGATATTTTCCATTATCGTTATCCTCAAGCTATTTATATATTGTTGTCTGCGAAGTTAGGCGACCCATTTAGGCTTGGTATACAATCAGTGTCATAATGTCTATATCTGGCTCCTCAGAAATTAAGCAGTTGGTCTCAGCTGTAGCTCGCAAATTAAGACTTAGTCGTCTGATAAGCGAGATTGGATTTGTTGTGGCTGTGATATTTTTTGCCTTTGCAGCTTTATTGGTTTTATCGATCCCTTTTGAATTCGTTACATCTCCTTGGGCATTCGTTGGCTTTGGTATATTTACCCTAGGTTTGTTCGTGTATGTCTGGTTCAAGGCTTGGACAAGTGTTGATGCTCAGGATGCGGCACGATATCTTGATGAGAGAGCAGGGCTGAAAGATGAGGTATTGAGTGCACTTTGGTTTATAGATTCGACCGGAAAGCAGTCAAGTATTGGGGGGGGCGATTTTGTTGCCGCTCATCTTGAACGTGCTGTCGCGCGTATCCAACCAATTAAGGCAGATAAGATGGTGCCACTGCGTTTCCCCCAAAGCAGCAAATTTGCAGTTGTAGCGATCTTATTTTTCTCAGTTACTTGGGTAGGGACATCAAATGTCGTGATTGCCCACAGGGCAGATTTGGCCGTTCGAACTACGCTAAGTTCGGAGGGTGTGGACGCAGTTCCGAGACCAGTTTTTGATGGGCGGGAAGCGGTTGGTATTGAAGAAATTAATGATGCCCTCGAAGCGCTCCAGCGCGATGACATCACTTTTGAAGCAAAAAAAGAGGCGTTAAAAAAGGCCAGAGAAGTATTGGACCAAATCAATATGGACGCAGTTATGACGCGCGAAGGATTGTCTAAATTGTCAAAACTTCTTATAGATCAAAAGGGCTTTGAAGGCGTTGGAAGAGCTTTGGAGCAGGGCAATATTCAAGAAGCCTTAGTGCTACTTAAAGAAAAGCAAGAAGAGCTTGCCGCTTTATCCGATATGGATGGGCAACTTGGTATTGAGGAGCAACAAGCAGGGTCAACGGCCCGCAGCGAAGACATATCTTCGGGCGAGCTTGGAGACGCTGCACGTGATCTTATGAATGAGGTTGGGCGACCAGACCCACGAAACATTACACGGTTAATCGAAAATTTAGAGCAAGCACAGCAGGATATGGAGTCTCAAGAAAGAGCGAATACAGCTGCATCTAGAATGGAGAGCGCGGGTGAGCGTATTGGGCTGGCCCAAACCGGTGCTGCGGATTATGGCGGTAGATCAGCCACATCCGACCAAGCAGAAGCGGGCAATGGGACACCATCACCTGACGCTGGAAATAACGATATGGCGGGCGGCTCGCTTTTTCGTCAAGGCTCAGTGACTGCTAGCGAAGAAGACCAAGGGGATGATGGGAGCTCAACTGGGGCACCCGAAGGGCACGCTGCAGCATTAGCGTTGGAAGGCCGAATGACGCAACGTTTGGATGCGGTTTTACGTCTAGAAAAAACTCAAGTTAAAGGGGATGATAGTGTTGAAGGTGAGGAGTCGGCTTGGGAGTTTCAAGCGAGCAAGAAAGGAAAAGCTCGAACCGAAATCGTCCAAGGAATAGATTCTGTCACTTATGATGACTCAGATGTACTTAACAGTGAATTTGTTTCTGTAGAGCAAAGACAAGCAGTGCAACAATATTTTTTAGAAATTCATGAAGGAAATAAGAGATGACGTCAAGCGTGGAACAACAGGTAAAAGTTTTTCAGGATCGTTTCTCTCAGGTGGTTGATGAGGTCTCGAAAGTTATTGTTGGTAATGGAGATGTGATTTCAAATGTCTTGACGTGTTTGCTGGTTCGCGGGCATGTGTTACTCGAGGGTATTCCCGGAGTAGGTAAGACGAAGCTCGTGCAAACGCTATCGGATGCTACTGATCTTGGCTTTTCCCGAATACAATTTACGCCTGACTTGATGCCTGGTGACATCATCGGTTCCAACGTCGTAAGAGAAACTGATGACGGTAAAAAATCGTTTGAATTTCAGAGAGGCCCCGTGTTTACAAACATCCTGCTTGCAGATGAAATCAATAGAGCAACACCCAAAACACAGTCTGCCCTTTTGGAGGCGATGCAGGAAAATAGTGTCTCAGCCGGCGGTTCGACGCACAAACTTGATCAGCCGTTCTTTGTTCTCGCGACCCAAAACCCAATCGAGATGGAAGGCACCTATCCATTGCCTGAAGCACAAATGGATCGATTTTTATTTAAGTTGAGATTGGATTTTCCCGAGGCAGCAGATTTGTTAACAATTGTTGAACGTACCACACAACAAGATGACTTGACTGCATCACACGTTCTCAGCAAAGCTGAGATATTGGAAATGAGGGAAACAGCACGTGCAGTTGCTGTTGCTCAGCCGGTTATGCAGTATGCAATAGCTCTTGCGCTTGCGACTCATCCTGAAAGTAGCGAAGGACATGATTTAGCTAAGCGATATGTTCGATTTGGTTCGAGTCCTCGAGGCGTGCAGTCATTGATTTTGGGTGCGAAAGTAAATGCGCTGCTCAATGATCGGTTTTATGTGAGTGTTGAAGATGTCAAAGCGGTTGTGATGCCAGCATTAAGACATCGCGTTCTGATTAACTTTGAAGCTGAGGCGGAGAAAGTAGACTCTGACCACATTCTTGAGGAAATTGTTCGCTGTGTTGCATTACCTAAAACGTAAACGTCAGTGCTCAAATACTTTAAACACGGCTTCTACTAAAGACTAGTGAAGATGTATGTCGACTCTTCTAAGTAAGGAATTTCTGCGTCGTTTAGACGGCATTTCATTGCTACTTCGCCGGCCGGTGGCGGGGCACTTGCGCGGGCAACATAGATCACGTCGAACTGGTTTTGGCATGATCTTTGCTGATTATCGACCTTATTCTTCTGGTGATGATACTCGGAACCTCGATTGGGCTACTTACATGCGCTTGGATCGCTTGGTACTTCGTATGTTTGAGGAAGAGGCTGACACGCCGATATATATACTTATTGACAATAGTGCATCAATGGGTGGTGCGGAGTCAGAAAAGCTGAAAGTGGCCAAAAAATTTGCTGCAGTTTTGGCTTATGTAGGACTTCTAAATCATGATCGTGTGAGCTTAATTTCATTTTCTGACGGTGTGCTGAAAGAGATGCCGGGGCGACGTGGTAAGAACCAAATGTGGCGCGCAATACATTTTCTTGATTCTTTGAAAAATGAAGGCCGAACAAATTTGGCCAATACTTTTCGGCGATTTTTTGGAACTGGCCGGACCCGAGGTCTAGTATTCGTGATTTCAGATTTTTTGTTTGAGCAAACATTGGAAGATAGTTTTCGCCCGCTTACTCAACACGGACATGATGTTTTTGCTGGACACATTATTGACCCGGAGGAAGAAAGTCCCAGTTTGAATGGGCAAGTTGTTTTGGTCGATTCAGAAACGCGCGAATCGCTAAACGCTCAAGTGACAGAAACGATGCTGGCAAACTATCGAGCGGAATTCAATAAGTACCGAACGAAGACAGAGCAGTTTTTTAAGCACGCAGGATGGAACTATGTGCCTATAAGAACAGACGGAAATTTTGAAGCTTCTGTTCTCGCCGCTCTAAAGGGCGAAGGTATCTTTAGATGATGAATTTCTTCACATCCAGCCCTTTGTTCTCGCTCTTGTTAGTTGGATTGATCGGTACGGTGATCCTGCTCTATCTTTTGCGGCCTCCAGTGCTCAATCGATTGATATCATCTAATCTGATTTGGAAGCGAGTGATTGGTTCTTCTCCTTTGATTAGTGAGCGTTGGCAGTGGTGGTTGTCCCTTTTGTTAGCTTTGTTGATTACGATTTTCTTGTTGTCATCTGCGTTACGTCCTTCGGTTGATGGCCAGGCCGACGACAGAACATTGATCATTCTTGATAACTCTCCCTCTATGGAGGCTTTGACGCAGAGTGGACTCAGTCGCTACAGTGTTGCTAAAGATTCTGTTATGAAACTTTTGGCGTCTCTATCGAAAGATGTTCAAGTCATGCTGGTTGACACACAACGGCAAATCACCACACCCTCATTTAGTTCGGTTCCAGAAGCTTTTCAAATTCTAGAGCAACTTAAAATCGGCACGAGTCTTGAGGCTCTAGTCCCATCTCAGGTGGCTACAGTCGATGCTTCGAAAAAATTCATTTTTACGGATGGTGTCTTGATTGGTAGTGCCCCTGAGGGCTTTACTCTTGTCTCGGTGTTTCAATTAGCTCCTAATGTAGGGATCACCCGATTATCGTTTGCCACTGTTCCTGGGGATACACAAAGGAGGCAGGCATTCGTTGAGGTTGTGAATGCTGGGGGCGATTCGCAACTTGTTGAGATAGAATTGGCTCAGTCTCAGTCCCTAAATCTAACGAGACGAGTCGATGTAGGTCCTTATGAGAAAGTAACCCACATATTTGATGCTACGAAGTTTGATAGTGGCCCGGTAAAGGCGGCTGTGTTCTCTAGCACTGACAGGTTTAAGGCGGACGATACCGCTTTTGGATACATCACCGAGAAGAAGCAAGTTCGGGTGGGGTTTGTTGCGAACACGCAGGAGTCGAAGTTACTAACTTTACTCAGCTTAATGCCGCGTGTGTCTGTGAACGCACTAACACCGGCCGAGTATGATGCTCTTAAGCCTGCGGAGATGAGTTTTGATGCATTGGTATTTGATGGCGTTCCAGCTGAGCGTAAACCTATTGTTCCGTCTATTTTCTTTGGCGTTGATTCGCCTACTTGGTTGGATATTACTGTCACGCCAATTCGCAGTTCACAATTGGCAGTCAAAAAAAATACCGCACACCCTATTCTTCGAAATATATCTATGTCAGATCTGTTGTTAGAGACTGCGTTCGTTTTTGGCGCTAGTGATTTAGCGGATACCTTGCTTGAAGCTGAGAGTGGTGAAATTGTGGCAGTTGCTGTACCCGGTTCAGTTAAAAATATTTTACTTGGATTCGATCTTGATAAATCTAATCTTACATTTCTTGCGGATTTTCCAATTCTCCTCTCGAATTCAATTGCTTGGTTAGTTGATGGCGCTCCGATTTTAAGTGTTAATCCGGGAGTTGTGAAGCTTCCGGGAGATGTGACAAAGGTTTATCGTATCGATGGTGTCGATATACCCCTTTGGTTTGCTGATGGAAAGGCATATTTCCACACTCAGGAGACGGGGTTGTACACAGCGTTTACGTCCAATGGCCCTTTAAGGGTTTCGGTCAGTCAGTTGGATCGTCGTTTTAGCGATATTAACGCTTCAAAGTTGCCGACTCTTGGGTCTTCTCAAGACATTGTGAATCCGGGATTGAGAGGATATTCGTTTGCATTTCTGGCTGGCGCTTTGACCCTTATTTTATTGATGCTCGATTGGTACTTGTACCACCGGCGTATTACCCAGTGAAAATGTGGTTCCTATGTTGAGTATTGAAAATCCACACGCACTCTGGTTGATAGTAGGCTTGCCATTGATTTGGTGGATGGCTTTAAACACAAAGACGGCTCTTGGGCGTCGACATCTCCGATTGGCCAGTGGCCTTCGTGGGTTGGCGGTTTTAGCCATAATTGTAGGTTTGGCTCAGCCAATCGTTCGATATGCTAGTCAGGACGTGTCCGTAATCTATGCGGTTGATGTGTCACGAAGTGTTGCTACGGAGTTCATAGGCAAAGCACTTAATTGGATTGATGCAGTAGAAGAACGGCATGACCCTGCGCTCTCCAAGATTGTGATTTTTGGGAAAAACCGCGCTGTCGTCTCTTCGACTCAGGAAGCAAGAGCCATAACCATTGCTGACTTTGGTTCAGACGCCCCGTTGAACGACTCCGAATACGTAGAGCAATCGGGTACTAATCTTCAAGATGCTATCGACGAGTCGCTTGCTTTACTGGATTCTGATTCTATTAAGAGGGTGGTTTTGTTTTCAGATGGCAATCAGACGACAGGCTCGTTATTAGATTTAGTTCAATCTGCTCAAAGGTCTGATGTGCGTATTTTCCCCATGGTTGCTGAGTCTGCTCAGGTGGAAGATGCATGGATTAGCAACGTAAAATTGCCTGATCGACTCAGGGAATTTGAGCCTACGACTGCGTTGATCAATGTGTATAGTCCCAAAAAAGCCACTATTGAGGTCTCGATTTCAACTAATGGTCGATTAATTTCAACTCAAGTGTATCCGGTCGATCGTGGCTTCAATGATATGCAAATGAATATTAATTTTTCAGAGTCAGGATTGATACCTTTGGACATCTCAATCAATGTTGAAAATGATCCCTACCTTGAGAATAATCGTTCTCGAATGAGTGCGTGGGTTGAGAAAAAAGCTAGGGTGCTGTATCTGGAGGGCGTATCAGAATCTGCATCGTATTTGAGTGAGGCCTTGTCTGAGGAGGGCTTTGAGGTAGTTGTTCAGAACCGCATTCCTAAATATGATGAGTTGAAGTCGTATGATGCTCTGATACTCTCCGATATGTTGGCTCAAGAGATCTCCTCGAATTCTATGAAAGATATTAAGCGGTATGTTAAAGATTACGGTGGAGGGCTGATTTTTGCGGGAGGTGAAAACACATTTGGAGATGATGGATATTCCAATTCCGTTATTGAAGATTTGTTGCCTGCCAGTTTTCAAGCGCAGGAAAAACGTAAAGATATTGCCCTTGTGATTGCAATTGACCGGTCATACAGTATGAAAGGTCGCAAGATTGAATACGCAAAAGAGGCTGCTCGGGCTTCTCTAGATTTGCTCGAAGAGCAGCATTACTTTGGTGTTGTTGCTTTTGATTCCCAGCCTTACGTCCCGGTGCCTGTTGAGACGGTCAAGTCCAAACGTAAGGCGGAGGCGCTTATTAGTCGTATTCAGGCGAGTGGGCAAACTAATATATACCCAGCGTTAGGCATCGTTTACCGGTTGCTCAAAGATCTTGAGGTCCCTACGAAGCATGTCATTCTCCTATCAGATGGCGATACTGCCCCAGCAGAGTATGAGCGCTTGGTTCAAAGAATGAAGGATAGCAATATCGTGATCTCAACTGTGACGATTGGCGAAGGTGGAAATCCGGGTTTGATGCGGCAATTATCAGACTGGGGTGGAGGGCGGAATTATTTGGCGCTTTCCGCGGAATCGATTCCGCAGATTTTCACGGAGGAGACGAAGAAGGTTGTGGGTACCAGCCTTGTAGAAGAGCCAACCCTGACAGTGATAAAACAAGAAATCGGGTCTTTATCCGGTATAGATTTACGAGCGGCTCCGCCGCTTAAGGGTCACATTGCCGTCAAGCCTAAAGATACCGCGGAGACAATATTGGTGACGCAACAGGGCGCGCCTTTATTAACGCGTTGGCAGTATGGTTTGGGGAAGACAATGTTTTTTACGTCGGACGTAAAAAACCGCTGGTCTGCTGATTGGGTTCAGTGGGCCGGCTATGGAAAATTTTGGTCACAACTCACGCGCGATGTTCTGAGGCAGTTAGGTTCTACGACCGTGTTTTTCGATGGTGAGCGACAAGAAGGCGCAGCTATCTTTAATTTAATGTTACTTACGGAGGGGGGTAATTTTAGGAATGGTCTTGTTCCCGAGTTGAGCCTCAGCATTGGGCAGGAAGTTCGGACAGCTAACATGTCGCAAATTGCTCCGGGCCAATATCAATTACTAGTGCCATTCAAGGATCAGCAGCCAATTTCAGCGACGCTGTTAGCGAAGAGTGCTATCTCTGATGAGATTGTCGATATGGCTGGGTCAAGATCTGTTTTCCCTGGGTTCCCTGCCGAATATCGCTTCTCAGGCCCGAATCTAGATTTATTATCGGCGGTTGCTTTGTCAACGGGGGGGCTGCTGGATGCGCGGGCTGAGGAAGTTTTTTCGCCTGCAACGGATGCAGCACATAAGCGTTTTGCATTGTGGCCTATCTTGATGATTTTGGCGCTGATCGCATATCTGGTTGATATCTTTGTGCGCCGCTCTTCACTAGCTTGGGAACATTTATCCGACTAGTTCCAGTGCTTGCCTTTCTCTTGTCTAGAGGCTATGTTACTTCTACCTTTTTGACTTAACCATTTGGATTGATTGATGCGTGAGCCGCATGAATTAGAGCCAAAACTGCTTGGGGTTGGCATGTTTCTTTTTCGTGGTTTATTGCTTTTCAGTTTCGTAGTTGCATTTTCAGCTCAGGCTAATGTGACGGATGGCCAACGTGCGTACGAAGCAGAAAATTACATTGTCGCCTTTAGTATTTTTCAAAAATCGGCTATTAACGGGGATCCACAAGGGCAATTTTATCTTGGTGAGTGTTACTTTAATGGGCGAGGAGTGCCTCAAGACTTCACTTTAGCAGTGAAGTGGCTGTCTCTTATACACATCTGACGCTGCCGACGATATGCAGTGTGTAGAT
>CAJXOL010000009.1 GCA_913057675.1 uncultured Pseudomonadota bacterium
GAGAGGGTGGCCGTACCGTAGGTGCTGGCGTCGTCTCTAAAGTCACGGAGTAAAGTTAATCAGGTGGTGCGCGTAAGTGTTTCATCTCAGTTAAGAGATAATTAAATGGATAACCAAAAAATCCGAATTCGTTTGAAAGCCTTTGATTATAGATTGATTGATCAATCTGCAATCGAGATCGTCGAGACCGCAAAGCGGACTGGCGCTGTGGTTAAAGGTCCTGTACCCTTGCCAACCCGTATTGAGCGGTTTGACTTGCTGAGGTCTCCTCATGTGGATAAAAAATCACGTGAGCAGCTCGAAATGCGAACGCATCAACGGCTCATGGATATTATTGACCCAACAGATAAAACTGTGGATGCGTTGATGAAACTCGATTTGCCAGCTGGAGTTGATGTAGAAATCAAGTTGTAGAGTTAGTGGTGGTTTAGATTGGGGCTCTCGGGCTCCTGATTTTTTAAATAATAAAAGACCTGCCAATTGAAGTGGGTCCCTCAATTGAGGAAATAATAATGGCTATAGGAATGATTGGTCGTAAAGTTGGAATGACCAGGATTTTCACTGAAGGCGGAGAGTCCGTGCCAGTGACCGTCCTAGATGTTTCAAATAATCGAGTGTCTCAAGTTAAGTCTACAGAGATTGATGGGTACGTCGCCGTTCAAGTTGCATTTGGGGAGCGTAGACGTAGTCGTATTAATAAAGCAATATCAGGGCATCTTGCTAAAGCGGGTGTCGAAAGCGCTCGTGGATTTCATGAGTTTCGTTTCGGTGCTGGTGCGACGCTCGAGTTAACACTCGGTCAGGCGCTTGATGTTGGATTATTCGAAGAGATTAAGTACGTTGATATCTCAGGGGTTACTAAGGGTAAGGGATTCGCGGGTGCCATTAAAAGACACCACTTTTCCTCGCAACGCGCAAGCCATGGTCAGTCAATCACCCATAACGCTCACGGGTCAACAGGTATGAACCAAGATCCTGGCCGCGTTTTTCCTGGAAAAAAAATGGCTGGTCACCTTGGTTCCGCTAAACGCACAGCACAGAATATTGAGCTAGTTAGGCTGGATAAAGAAAGAAATTTGATATTCGTGAAGGGTTCGGTGCCTGGTGCAGATGGGTCGGACGTGGTTGTTATTCCTTCCGTTAAGAGGAGGATGTAATTATGGAGTTAAAAATTCAGAATGGCTCGAATGAAGCAGCAGGTTCAATCGAAGTCTCGGATGCACTTTTCGCTCGTGAATACAATGAGCCTCTCATACATCAGTTGGTTGTTTCGTTTATGGCAAATGCCAGAAGCGGAACACGTGCTCAAAAAGCGCGAGGAGATTTAACGCGTTCACATAGGAAGCCTTGGAAACAAAAAGGTACGGGTCGCGCTCGTGCGGGTTCAGCAAGCAGTCCAATTTGGCGAGGGGGCGGTAAGGCTTTTCCATCTAGTCCCGACGAGAACTTCTCTCAAAAGATCAACCGAAAAATGTACCGAGCTGGTATTTCGTCCATATTGTCTCAATTGGTCCGTGATGATCGATTGATTGTTATTGATTCATTCACCGTAGATGCGCCTAAAACCAAGTTGTTGAGTGCCAAGATGAAAGCATTGGGCGTAGACAGCGCTTTAATTGTTACCAATAAGCCTGATGAGAACCTTTATTTGGCGTCGCGAAATTTACATAACGTCGATGTCCTAACGCCAGCGCAAGCTGATCCCGTAAGTTTGTTGCACTTTGAGAAGGTCGTGATTACTAAAGACGCGATTGCGCACCTAGAGGAGTCATTAACATGAGCGAATTAAAGTTCAGCCAGGAGCGATTGCTTAAAGTCATTTTGGGGCCAGTAGTATCAGAGAAGGCAACAGAAATCGCAGATACTAGAAGCCAATTTACATTTAAGGTGGCGACCGATGCGACGAAGGCTGAAATTAAATCGGCGATTGAAATGCTGTTTCAAAAAGATGTCGACAGTGTTCAAGTTGTCAATGTGAAAGGTAAAAAGAAACGTACTGGTCAGCGTATCGGACAGCGTAAGAATTGGAAAAAGGCGTATGTTTGTTTAAAGCCCGGACAGGATATAGATTTAACATATGGGGAGGTTAGTTAATGGCTCTTGTAAAAATGAATCCAACCTCGCCGGGTAGGCGGAGTGTTGTTGCAGTTGTTAATAAAGAGTTGCACAAAGGTCGTCCCCACGAACCACTTGTTGAGTCTCTTCATAAGAAGGCGGGTCGGAACAATAGTGGTCATATCACAACTCGACATCAGGGTGGCGGACATAAACGTCTTTACAGAATCATAGACTTTAAGCGCGACAAGGACGGGATTCCTGGGCGCGTTGAGCGATTAGAGTACGACCCTAACCGTAGTGCCAATATTGCTTTGATTCTATACGCTGATGGGGAAAGAAGGTACATTCCAGCGCCGCGGGGGATAAGCGCCGGAGATCAATTAGAAAATGGATCACTTGCAGCTATAAAGCCTGGAAATTCACTTCCTCTCAAAAATATACCGGTAGGTACCACTATTCACTGTATTGAAATGAAGCCGGGTAAAGGTGCTCAAATGGCGCGTTCAGCCGGCACCTCTGTTCAGTTGCTTGCTAAAGAGGGGCCTTATGCGCAGTTAAGGTTGCGGTCAGGTGAGATTAGAAAAATATCGGTTGAGTGTCGCGCTACCATCGGTGAGGTAGGCAACAGCGAGCATAGCCTTAGAAGTTTGGGGAAGGCTGGAGCTAAACGTTGGAGGGGTGTTAGACCAACTGTGCGTGGTGTCGCCATGAATCCCGTCGACCATCCGCACGGTGGCGGCGAAGGTCGTACCGGTACTAAGCGGGACCCAGTCAGTCCTTGGGGTACCTTGTCTAAAGGGTTCCGGACTCGTAACAATAAGCGAACTCAGAACATGATCGTTCGAAGAAGAGCTAAATAGAGGGGTATAAGTAATGGCACGATCACTAAAAAAGGGACCTTTTGTTGACCTCCACCTTGTTAAAAAAGTGGATACGGCGCGCTCGGAGAATAGTAAGAGACCAGTTAAGACATGGTCTCGTCGCTCGACAATATTGCCTGATTTTGTAGGCTTGACTATCGCGGTGCATAACGGAAGACAGCACATTCCCGTGTATGTGACAGAAAACATGGTGGGGCATAAGTTGGGTGAATTTTCGAATACAAGGACCTTTAAAGGTCATGCGGCGGATAAAAAAGTCGCAAAGAGATAAGGTGAGGGTTTAGATATGGAAACAGCAGCTGTACTTCGTGGTGTGAGGCTTTCCCCGCAAAAAGGGCGGCTTGTCGCTGACCAGATAAGGGGCTTGCCTGTTGATAAGGCGCTTGATGTCCTTAAGTTCAGTCCTAAAAGGGGCGCGCAAATCATCAAGAAAGTATTGGAATCAGCGATTGCAAATGCTGAACACAACGATGGTGCTGACATAGATGAGTTGAAGGTTACTCGGATATTCGTCGAAAAAGGCCCGGTTTTTAAACGCTTTCGTCCTAGAGCCAAAGGACGAGGGGTGCAGATTCTTAAACCGACAAGTCATGTTTTTCTGACTGTCGGTGACAAGCCTAAGGAGTAGGTATGGGACAGAAAATCAACCCAATTGGATTTCGCTTAGGTGTTCAGCGTAATTGGACTTCCAAATGGTATGCAGTAGGACGAGACTTTTCATCAATGTTGCTTCAGGACATAGAGGTGCGAAAGTATCTTAAAAAGCGCCTCGCACATGCTTCAGTAGCGAAGGTAATTATAGAGCGACCTGCGAAGAATGCGAAAATCACTATACATAGTGCTCGACCAGGTATCGTGATTGGTAAAAAAGGCGAGGACATCGAGGTGTTGCGTGCTGAGTTACAGCGCTTAATGGGCGTCCCCGTCCATTTAAATATTGAAGAAGTGCGTAAACCTGAGGTTGACGCGCAGTTGATAGCAGACTCCATTGCGCAACAGTTAACGAAGAGAATTGCATTTCGTAGAGCAATGAAGCGAGCGATGCAAAACGCCATGCGTCTTGGTGCGCAAGGGATTAAAATCATGAGCGCTGGTCGCTTAAATGGTATCGACATTGCGCGCACTGAGTGGTATCGAGAGGGTCGAGTTCCCCTTCATACACTTCGGGCGGAAATAGATTATGGTACGGCGGAAGCTCAGACTACTTTTGGAATCATCGGTATCAAAGTATGGATCTATAAGGGAGAAATGCTTGGTTCGAAGGATCAGATTAAGGCTTTGCCCGCTGATGTAAAGCCTGCACCAAGAAAACAACGAAAAACGGGAGTGAATAATGCTGCAACCGTCTAGGACAAAATTCCGCAAACAGTTCAAAGGTCGGAATTATGGGGTTGCGACTCGTGGAGCTAAAGTTTCTTTTGGGGATTTTGGTTTAAAGGCAATTGATCGTGGGCGTTTAACAGCGCGCCAGATAGAGGCGGCTCGCCGGGCGATGACGCGATACATCAAACGTGGTGGTCGAATTTGGATACGTATTTTCCCTGATAAGCCTATTACTCAAAAGCCTGCAGAAGTCCGAATGGGCAAAGGTAAGGGTAGTGTGGAGTATTGGGTCGCTGAAATTCAACCAGGAAAAGTGTTGTACGAAATGGATGGAGTGCAAGAAGATGTCGCAAGAGAGGCGTTCAGGCTCGCGGCGGCTAAGCTTCCCCTTCGTACGGTCTTTGTTCATAAAAATTTGGGATAGAGCATGAAAGCTACTGATTTGGAAACTAAAAGCGTTGAAGACTTGAATAAGGAGTTGCACGATCTACTCAAGGCTGCATTTACGCTACGTATGCAAAAGGCGACCCAACAGCTGACCAACTCTAGCGAGATTGGTAAAGTGCGCCGAGACATAGCGCGTGTTAAAACTGTATTAGCAAAGAAAGTGAGTGCAAATGTCTGATAAGACCACCGCTAATCGACGTAGACTTAAAGGTCGTGTCGTATCCGATAAAATGGATAAGACTGTTACTGTCCTCGTTGAGCGGCAAGTAAAGCATCCGCTATATGGGAAATTCATGAAGCAATCGAGTAAGTACCACGCTCATGATGAGCCTAATGAATGTAACATTGGTGACACGGTTCTGATAGAAGAAGGCGTACCTCGATCTAAGACAAAGAGTTGGACTGTTGCTCAAGTGGTAGAAAAATCTAGACAAATCTAACATTAGGCTTGTTTGAAGCTTCGGTTTCAGATAAGATGCACGGCTTTTCCGGTGTGATGAATCTAGGCATAACTGCCAAGGCTCACTACCAGAAGTTGTTTTTAACCCGAACGGGTGCCAAAACTGTCCTTTATTTTTGGGTAAGTTGGTTGAATTTAGGCATAAAACTATGATCCAAATGCAAACACGACTTCAAGTCGCTGACAATACTGGTGCGCGTTCTGTGATGTGTATTAAAGTGTTAGGCGGCTCGAAAAGACGCTACGCGGGGGTTGGTGACGTTATTAAGGTAGCGATAAAAGATGCTGCGCCACGCGGAAGGGTTAAGAAGGGTGAGGTATACAACGCTGTGGTTGTTCGAACGGCTGCAGGGGTTCGTCGACAGGACGGATCCAAAATTAAATTTGATTCAAATGCAGCAGTGTTGCTCAACGCCAAATTAGAGCCAATCGGTACACGGATTTTCGGGCCGGTTACCCGAGAGTTGAGGACGGAGAAATTTATGAAAATAGTTTCTCTCGCACCCGAAGTTTTGTAGAGAAGGACGCGCGATGGAAAAAGTTCGGAAAGGTGATCAAGTCATAGTGTTGTTGGGGCGAGATAAAGGCAAGCAGGGCACCGTTTTGCAAGTGTTCCCTAACTCTAAAATACTGGTTGAGGGAATTAATCTTGTAAAAAAGCATCAGAAAGGTAACCCTATGACGGGTTCAGCTGGTGGCATCAATACAAAAGAAATGCCAATACAGAGGTCGAACATCGCTGTATTTAATCCGGCTACAAAAAAAGGGGACCGCGTTGGCATTAAAACGCTCGACGACGGGGCTCGTGTACGAATATTTCGCTCCAACGGCGAAATGGTCGATTCTTGAAAGGTTCTGAATGAGTAAAAACGCTAATGAAGCCAGCCAACAAAGCCACGATACAGTTCGGTTGGCTGAGGTTTACAAAGGACAGGTTGTTCCTGGCCTTATGGATGAATATAAGTATAAGTCCATCATGGAGGTCCCGCGCATTATTAAGATTGTGCTAAATATGGGCGTTGGTGAGGCGGTGGCTGACAAAAAAGTACTTGATCATGCGGTAGGGGACATGACCCTCATTGCTGGGCAAAAACCAATAATTACCAAAGCGAAAAAATCTATTGCTGGTTTTAAAATCCGTGATGGATACCCCATTGGATGTAAGGTCACTTTACGGGGGCCGAGAATGTACGAGTTCTTGGATCGCTTAATCTCTGTTGCCATTCCGAGGATTAGAGATTTTCGCGGAATTCCGGCTAAGTCATTTGACGGTCGAGGTAATTTCAATATGGGTGTGCGTGAACAAATAATTTTCCCAGAAGTAGAGTACGACAAGATTGACGTGCTGCGCGGGATGAATGTGACTATCACGACTACTGCTAAGACTGATAAGGAAGCTCGCTCCCTGTTATCGGCTTTTCGTTTTCCGTTTAGGAATTGAGGATCTAATGGCTAAGAAATCTATCATATATAGAGATGTGAAGCGTCGTGCTACCGTGGCGAAATATGCCGAGAAAAGAGCAGCAATAGATGCTGTACTTAAGAGCTCTCAGGCTTCGGAAGAAGAGAAATATGTGGCGCGTCAGGCGCTGCAAAAATTACCTCGGAATGCCAGTCCAGTTCGCTTGCGAAATCGCTGCGCGCTAACTGGAAGGCCCCGTGGTGTCTACAGTAAGTTTGGTCTTGCCCGCGGGAAGCTTCGTGAAATCGCTATGCGCGGTGAGGTTCCTGGAATAATTAAAGCGAGTTGGTAGGAGAGTACAGTTATGAGTATGAGTGATCCAATCGCTGACATGTTGACTAGAATCCGGAACGCCCAAATGGCGGAAAAGAGTAATGTCAAGATGCCATATAGCAACGTGAAGAAAGCAATTGCGCAAGTTTTGATTGATGAGGGATACATCGAGGCCATGACCGTGATCGGGCAAGATGAGAAGAAGCCCGAGTTAGAGTTAAGTCTTAAGTACTATGCGGGGCAGCCTGTGATTGAAAAGATTGAGCGTGTTAGTCGGCCTGGGCTGCGTATTTATAAAGGGGCGCAAGACATTCCAACTGTTATGAACGGGCTTGGTGTTGCCATTGTTTCTACACCGAAGGGCGTGATGACTGGTCGCAGAGCTAGGAGTACTGGTATTGGAGGCGAAGTTCTTTGCATTGTTGCCTAAGGTATTGATGGCTACCATGATCTTTAAACTAAGAATCGATTTGGAGTTATAGAAAATGTCACGTGTTGGAAAAAGTCCGATTAATGTCCCCTCCGGAACTCAGGTATCTATTACCGGGAGCATTGTGGAGGTTAAGGGAGCGCTCGGTGTCCTAAGTCGCAAAATTAGTGATATCGTTAAAGTTTCTCAAGAGAATGGCATTTTAAGTGTTTTGCCTGCGAATGATAGTCGTGAAGCGCGAGCGTTACATGGCACTACGAGGGCTGTAATAGCGAATATGGTTACTGGTGTGACGACCGGGTTTGAGAAGAAACTCACACTTGTTGGTGTTGGCTATAGGGCGCAAGCTCAAGGGGATAAATTAAATCTGTCTCTGGGTTTTTCGCATCCTGTGGTACATCAAATGCCAGCTGGCATTAAGGTTGAGACGCCACAACAAACTGAAGTCCTCATAAAAGGGGTTGATAAACAATTAGTTGGTCAGGTTGCAGCAGATGTTCGAGGATATCGACCTCCGGAGCCCTATAAAGGTAAAGGTGTGCGGTACGCGGATGAGCGAGTGGTCATGAAAGAAACCAAGAAAAAATAAGGCCGAATCATGTCAGAGTCAATTAAAAATGCTTCTAGGGCGCGTAGGGCGCGAAAAATTCGTCACCAGATTCATAGTTCTGGCGCGAGTCACCGTTTGCAGGTGCATAGAACTAACCTGCACATTTACGCGCAAATTCTTGATCGTGACGCCAAGGTTATTGTTTCTGCGTCTACTGCGGAGCTGGAAGTACGTAAGTCACTATCCAATGGCGGTAATGTGAAGGCAGCCACCGAAGTTGGGGCGCGTATAGCGAAGAAAGCGAAAGAAAAAGGGTTGGAACAGGTCGCATTTGACCGCTCGGGGTTTAAATATACAGGGCGAATCAAAGCGTTAGCGGAGGCCGCACGAGAGGCCGGTCTACAGTTTTAAAGGATAACCATGGCACGAGCACAGAATCATTCAGAGGAAAGTAAAGACGGCATCCGTGAGAAAATGGTCGCCGTTAACCGAGTTACTAAGGTGGTCAAGGGCGGTCGAATCCTTGGGTTTGCCGCGTTGGCTGTGGTTGGCGATGGCGACGGTGGTGTCGGTATGGGAAAAGGGAAGTCAAAAGAAGTTCCCGTAGCTATTCAAAAAGCGATGGAAGAAGCGCGCAAAAAATTGTTTAAGGTGTCGCTAGATAGCGGCACTTTACACCATGCGGTTATAGGAAGGCACGGAGCGGCCAAGGTTTATATGCAGCCGGCTTCAGCTGGTACTGGCATTATTGCTGGGGGTCCGATGCGTGCAGTCTTCGAAGTGATGGGGGTTACTAATATTCTTGCGAAATGTATCGGGTCAACAAATCCTTATAACGTGGTCCGTGCAACTTTGAACGGGCTGGCAGAAATGAACTCTCCATCTGAGATAGCGTTGAAGCGTGGCAAATCAGTTGAAGAGATTTTGGGGTAATTCATGAATACGACAGAGAAGCAATCGGTTAAGACTTTAAGAGTTACATTGGTGAAGAGTGTAATTGGTACTAATAAGTCTCATCGTGCTACCGTTATGGGATTAGGTTTGCGTAGGATCAGACACACAGTCACCTTGGAGGATACGCCGTCAGTAAGAGGTATGATTGCGAAGGTAGATTACCTTGTGAAAGTTGAGGGTTAAGCGAATGAGATTGAATGATATTTCTCCTGCGGATGGGTCTAAAAAAGTTAGGATGCGTGTCGGCCGTGGGGTTGGTAGTGGCAAGGGTAAGACCGCGGGACGGGGACATAAGGGTCAGCATTCTCGCGCTGGTGGCTACCACAAGGTGGGTTTTGAAGGTGGTCAGATGCCAATTGCAAGAAGACTTCCAAAACGAGGCTTTAGGTCAATGACCAGTGGTGATACTCGTGAAGTGAGATTAGATGAATTGAATAAAGTTGACGCGGACGTAATCGATTTGCAAGCTTTAAAGGCAGCGCAGATCGTTCCAAATTTCGTCAGTGCCGCGAAAGTATTCCTCTCAGGTGCATTAGCAGAGGGTAAGAAACCTCAGCTTAAGGGGATTCTCGTTACGAAGGGTGCGCGACTCGCTATTGAGACCGCCGGCGGAAAGATAGAGGATTAAGGCTTTGGCCGTTGGAACAAATAAAGGCTCAGGTATGAGTAAATACGGGGATTTGAAAGCTCGATTACTCTTTTTGTTGTTCGCGTTAATCGTATATCGCTTGGGCGCCCACGTTCCCGTTCCTGGTATTGACCCTGTTCAGCTCGAAGAATTGTTCAAAGCGCAGGAGGGTGGCATATTGGGCATGTTTAATATGTTTTCGGGTGGTGCGTTACAGCGGTTTACAATATTTGCGTTAGGCATCATGCCGTATATTTCGGCATCCATCATCATGCAGTTGATGACCGTAGTTGTTCCGACTTTTGAGCAATTGAAGAAGGAAGGTGAGACCGGTCGCAAAAAGATAACTAAATATACTCGTTATGGAACCGTTGGTTTGGCCACATTTCAAGCCATCGGCATATCAGTGGCTCTTGAGTCTCAAGCAAACCTTGTGCTGGATCCAGGGTTGGCGTTTAGATTTACGACCGTTGTGACCTTGGTAACAGGGACTATGTTCCTTATGTGGTTGGGAGAGCAAATTACTGAGCGCGGTATTGGTAACGGTATTTCTCTCATAATTTTTGCTGGTATTGCTGCGGGTCTACCTAGTGCTGTTGCCGGCACTTTAGAGCTCGTTAGGACGGGTTCATTTTCTATCCCACTCGTTATGCTAATTTTTATTGGGGTGATTGCGATTACCGGGGTAGTAGTTTTCGTGGAGCGTGGGCAGCGTAAGATATTAGTAAATTATGCTAAGAGACAGGTGGGAAACAAGGTTTACGGTGGCCAGAGTTCTCATTTGCCGCTCAAGCTCAATATGGCCGGTGTTATTCCTCCCATTTTTGCATCAAGTATTATTTTGTTTCCAGCGACCTTGGCTGAATTCCTGGGTACGAACGAAAGTTTATACTGGCTTCGAGATATTGGTGGGCTTCTGCACCCCGGGCAGGTTCTTTATATGGTCGTATATGCGTTGGCTATCATATTTTTCTGTTTCTTTTATACGGCTTTGGTTTTCAACCCCAGAGAGACGGCGGATAACCTCAAGAAAAGCGGAGCGTTTGTGCCTGGCATTCGTCCAGGAGATCAAACAACTAAATATATAGAACGAATAGTGACGAGACTTACGCTGGTAGGGGCGTTTTATATTACCGTCGTATGTCTCATACCTGAGTTGATGATAGTTAATTTTAATGTTCCGTTTTATTTTGGGGGAACAAGTTTGTTGATTATCGTTGTGGTTACGATGGACTTTATGCAGCAAGTTCAAGCTTATGCAATGTCTAATCAGTATGAGAGTCTTCTTAAAAAGACAAACTTCAAGGGTGGGGCTATTCCTTCGCGTTAGGGAGATAAAAATATGAAAGTTAAAGCATCAGTAAAAAAACTTTGTCGAAATTGCAAAATTGTTCGGCGAAAAAATGTCGTTAGGGTTATTTGTAAAGAGCCACGCCATAAGCAACGGCAAGGTTGAGAACATTCACCAATGAATTTTAGAAGAGATAAAATATGGCTCGTATAGCTGGCGTTAATATTCCGGATCAAAAGCACACCTGGGTGGCTCTCACTGCTATCTATGGACTTGGTCGAACACGTGCGTTCGAGGTTTGCTCGAAAGCAGGTATTGAGCCATCCGTCAAGGTAAAAGATTTGTCTGGCGATGAAATGGAAAAGCTTAGAGAACAAATCGGTACGTTTATCGTAGAGGGAGATCTGCGACGCGAAGTCTCGATGAACATAAAGCGGTTGATGGATCTTGGTACTTATCGGGGAACACGACACCGTAAGGGCTTGCCTGTGAGGGGTCAGCGAACTAAAACGAATGCACGTACCCGTAAGGGGCCTAAACGGGCGATTAGAAAATAGAGTAAGTCAGTAGTTCGATAACTGTAACCAATCACTTAGACTGAATGGAACTTTAGGATGGCAAAAAACACACCAAGAGCACGCAAAAAAGTTAAGAAGAATGTCGCGGAGGGTATTGCGCACATCCATGCGTCATTTAATAACACGATCATTATGATTACCGACCGTCAGGGTAATGCGCTGTCTTGGTCCACTTCTGGTGCTAATGGGTTCAAGGGGTCGCGTAAAAGTACGCCATTTGCAGCCCAGGTTGCTGCTGAGGCGGCCGGGAAAATGGCTCAGGAATGCGGCGTTAAAAATATTGAAGTTCGAATTAAGGGTCCTGGGCCTGGCAGAGAGTCTGCGGTCAGAGCGCTTAATTCAGTAGGTTTCAAGATCACGAGTATCTCAGACGTTACTCCTGTTCCACATAATGGATGTCGTCCGCCAAAACGACGCAGAATTTAAGGAGCAATGAATTATGGCTAGAAATACAGATCCTAAGTGTCGCCAATGTCGTCGAGAGGGTGAGAAGTTGTTCATCAAAGGCGAAAAGTGCTATACGGATAAATGTGGAATTGAGCGTCGACCCTATCCACCGGGGCAGCACGGACAAAAAGGCAGTCGTATGTCCGAGTTTGGACGTCAGCTAAGAGAGAAGCAAAAGATGCGTCGTATCTATGGAGTGCTTGAGCGACAGTTCCGTAAGACTTATAAAGAGGCGGCTCGTCGAAAAGGCGTGACGGGAGAAACTCTCCTACAGGACCTCGAAAGTCGCCTGGATTCAGTTGCTTTGCGCATGGGTTTCGGTGCGTCTCGTAGTGAGGCACGGCAGGTGGTTAGACACAATGGTGTAATGGTTAATGGAAGGCGTGTCAACATCCCGTCTTATATTGTTAAGCCAGGCGACATTGTCGAAATTGCGGAGAGGGCCAAAGCTCATCTCAGGGTTAAAGCGTCGCTCGAAGCTGCAGAAGGAAGAGGTTTTCCTGATTGGGTAGAAGTCGATGTTAAAGGACTAAAGGGGACTTTCAAATCTATACCGCAACGGGCTGATTTGTCGTCAACGATCAATGAGTCATTGGTTGTTGAGTTGTACTCTAAGTAAGTTTGATTTACGTGTGGAGCTAGTTAGATCAGTTTCACGAATTTATTTTTCGAAACTTTTGAAAAGGGTCGAATAGATGCTTAATAGCTTTTTGAAGCCAAAAATTATTGATGTTAGATTAATTGCTCCGGGACAAGCCAAAGTGGTCATGGAGCCATTTGAGCGTGGTTTTGGGCATACTTTGGGTAATGCTCTTCGTAGGGTGCTTCTTTCGTCCTTACCGGGATTTGCGCCAACGGAAGTAAAAATTGATGGTGTATTACATGAGTACTCAACGCTGGATGGTGTGCAGGAGGATGTAGTAGATATTCTTCTCAACCTCAAAGGGGTTATTTTGCGGTTGCATAACCGGGATGAAATCACCTTGAGTCTGTCCAAAGATGGCGAAGGCGCGGTTACCGCGGCTGATATTGAGACTAGTCATGATGTGGAGATTATTAACCCCGAGCATGTGATCGCACATTTGGCTCCTGGTGGAAAAATCAGCATGGAAATCAAGGTTCAGGGTGGGCGTGGTTACGTGCCTGCTAATGTTCGGTTGAGTGATGGTGATGAAAATCGGGTTATTGGGAGTCTTTTACTTGACGCTTCATTTAGTCCAGTCACAAAGGTGAGCTATGCTGTCGAGAGTGCTCGTGTGGAGCAACGAACGGACCTTGATAAGCTTGTTATAGATATTGAGACTAACGGGTCCGTTGACCCAGAAGAGTCAGTTCGATTTGCGGCACGAATTTTGATGGATCAACTGTCAAGTTTTGCTGAGCTCGAGGGGACGGTCGCGGAGGAAAGTGTTCCGCAGAAGCCCGATGTTGACCCCGCCTTTTTGCGACCAGTGGATGACTTGGAATTGACCGTACGTTCAGCGAATTGTCTTAAGGCCGAGAGTATTTACTATATTGGTGATTTGATTCAACGGACGGAGAATGAGCTTTTAAAGACACCTAATCTTGGTCGTAAGTCACTGAATGAAATTAAGGATGTTCTCGCTTCAAGAGGTTTGTCTCTTGGTATGAAAATAGATAGTTGGCCAGAGTCTCTGTCAGAGGCAGCTTGAGCTGTTTTTGTCGAGACTTAGTTAAAATAAGGAAGGAATCACCCCATGCGACATAGGCTTGGACTTCGAAAACTTAATCGTACTTCTTCTCATCGGGAAGCGATGTTCCGCAATATGACGAATTCGTTATTGCGTCATGAAGTCATTAAAACAACCCTTCCAAAAGCGAAGGAATTACGTCGCGTAGCCGAACCAATCATTACGCTTGCTAAAAAAGCTACAGTAGCGAATCGTAGATTAGCTTTTTCCCGATTGCGTGATCGTGAGATCGTGGGAAAGTTATTCGAGGAGCTTGGACCCCGCTATGCATCACGTAACGGTGGGTATTTACGGATTCTGAAATACGGATTCCGACAAGGAGATAATGCACCGATGGCATTGGTGGAGTTGATGGATCGTCCTGCTTTGGATGACGCTGTCGTGCAAGACGCGGCAGAAGAATAGCAAGAAATTTAGAACGATCAGTTTTTAGAGTTATAAAAAAAGCCGGCAGTTGATGCTGGCTTTTTTTTCATTTGGTCAATTTTTTGTTTCTAAAAGTCGTTTTAAGTAACGACCGGTGTGACTTTCGTTAACTTTGGCTATTTGTTCTGGAGGCCCCTCAGCTATAATGTGTCCGCCAAGATTTCCGCCTTCAGGCCCTAGATCTATGACCCAGTCCGCACGCTTGATAACATCCAAATTGTGTTCAATTACTACAATTGAGTTTCCTTGATCTCTTAGTTTGACTAATATGTGGAGTAGCCAGGAGATGTCACTGAAGTGAAGTCCCGTTGTAGGTTCATCTAATACGTAGAGCGTGTCACCAGAATTTCTTTTAGATAACTCACTTGCAAGTTTAACCCTTTGTGCTTCTCCACCTGATAAGGTCGTAGCACTTTGCCCCAAGGTTATATAGCCAAGACCCACCTCGTTTAATATCAAAAGTTTACGCTTTAAGCTCGGCACTGATGAGAAGAATGTTAACGCTTCTGTGACTCCCATTTCCAAGATATCAGAAATATTTTTGCCCTTATAATTTATGTCTAACGTTTCTTGGCTATAGCGTTTTCCTTGGCAAACTTCGCAGGTTACAAAAACGTCAGGTAAGAAATGCAACTCTATTCGTCGACTACCTTCACCTTGGCAAGTCTCACATCTTCCTCCTCGGACATTAAAAGAAAATCGTCCGGAGGAATATCCGCGTTCACGAGCAAGAGGAACTTGAGAAAACAATTCTCTAATTGTAGTGAACATTCCGGTATAGGTGGCCGGGTTTGATCGTGGGCTTCTTCCAATGGCACTTTGGTCTACGTTTACGAGGTGCTTGATCTGGGTGCTCTCGGTAATATCGTCGTAGAGGTATTCTCCTTTTGCGCGACCGCCGAGTTGTCGGGCTATAGCGGGAACAAATGTATCATTGATGAGCGTGGATTTCCCTGATCCGGATACGCCTGTGATACATACGAATACGCCTAGCGGTATTACTAAGTCGACTTGTTTAAGGTTATTAGCTCGCGCGCCTGTGAGCTTGATGGTTGGTGTTGCTGCAGTGATAGTCTTAGTGGGAAATTCGAATATTTTTTTTGTCCCGGACAAGTAAGGTCCAGTAACTGATGTGGAATCAGTCAGTATGTCTATTGGAGTTCCTTCAAACACTACATGCCCACCCGAGTCTCCCGATCCAGGGCCGATATCAATGACATAATCGGCTTCAACGATTGTTTCTTCGTCGTGCTCCACTACAATTACGGTGTTTCCTAAATCTCTGAGTTTTTTAATTGATTGAATGAGTCTTTGATTGTCTCTTTGATGCAGCCCAATCGAGGGTTCATCTAAGACGTACATCACGCCACTTAATCCCGCTCCAATCTGAGATGCGAGTCTAATGCGTTGAGATTCTCCCCCCGAAAGTGTTGCAGCCTTTCTTTCCAGAGAAAGGTATCCCAAGCCTACGTCGATGAGGAACCCCACGCGATTGATGATTTCAGCGATGACTCGCTCTGAGATAGCCCTCGTTTGTGAGTGATTAATCAAGCTTTGAAAAAATATTTTGGCCTCAGTCAGTGGCATTTTGTTCACCTCTGCGATCTCAAGCCCATTAACCCTGACATTCTTGGCTTCTGGTCTTAATCGAGAGCCTGCACAATCCGGACAATTTCTTAGACTAATAAACTTTGCTAATTCCTCTTTTACCGCTTCTTCTCTGGTTTCGGTATGGCGTCGATTAAAATTCTTTATGACACCTTCAAATGTATGATTTTCTGTTTTGGTATCTCCGTCTTTTCCGTGATAATAAAATTTTATTTTTTGTTTTCCTGACCCGTAGAGCACCACGTCTTTAACGTCACTTGTCAAATATTCATACGGTGTATCCAGGTCGAATTTATAATGCTTACTTAGACTGGAAAGCATATTAAAGAAAAATTTATTTCTTCTATCCCAGCCCCTGATAGCCCCTGAGGCAAGTGATAACGCAGGGTGTGCGATAATTTTTTCAGCGTCAAAAATTTCCAATTGCCCAATGCCCTCGCATGCTGGGCAAGAGCCACTTGGGTGGTTAAATGAGAACATCCTCGGGTTCAGTGGGGGGGATGTGTGGTCACATTTAGTACAACTAAAAATTGCTGAAAGATTGTAATCCTTAACTGCGTCAATATCATGCACCAGAAGACCATTTGGGTTTTGCCTCAGGGCCGTTTCTAAAGATTCCGCTAGCCGTCCTTTTGAATCGTTAGAGATTTTGAGTCGATCTATTACGAGTTGGACTTCTTTATTTTTGTGTGTGATTGTTGGTGCAGACTGGTCGTCTAGGTCAATGATTGCGCCGTCGATGCGTATTCGGAAGAAACCCTGCGCTCTGAAACGTTCGATAAGGCTAGTAGTTGTTTGCACCTTAGGTTTTTTTATTGGGGCTAAAATCAGTATCCGTTTGTTTGTTCCAATCTCAAGGATAAAATCAATCATTTCTGAAATCGAATATGCCTTTAATGGCTCCTGATGTTTAGGACAGTACTGCTCTCCTGTTCGAGAATATAAGAGACGTAAGTAATCGTGAATTTCTGTAACTGTACCTACGGTAGAGCGCGGATTGTTGTTTTTAGATTTTTGTTCGATAGCGATTGCGGGAGATAGCCCCTCTATTGAATCTACATCGGGCTTTTCTAATACTTCTAAAAATTGACGTGCATATGCTGAGAGTGATTCAATGTAGCGACGTTGCCCCTCCGCGAACAAAGTGTCAAATGCCAAAGATGACTTCCCAGACCCCGATAAGCCTGTGAAAACAACAAGTTTATTTTTTGGGATATCGACGTTGATATTTTTGAGGTTATGGGTTCTAGCGCCTCTAACTTTTATTGCATCCATAGTTCTACGTAGGTCAGAATAATTTGCTTATTCGACGATTTCCATTGAAAAAGAGTAACCTGCTACTATACCGACTTAAGTTCTAATTTACCTCTAAGAATCTCCAATATTATTCAATGACAAGCTTCACTCAGAGCGAACGAAGAGCCAGTATCGGATTGGCAGGCGTGTTTAGTTTACGTATGTTTGGGTTGTTCGTGATCCTTCCTGTTGTCGCGTTATATGCCGATACTTTGCCCGGTGGTGAGAGCGCGACCCTCATTGGTTTGGCGATAGGAATCTACGGTTTAACGCAAGCGATGTTTCAGATTCCTCTGGGTCGCTTATCGGATTTTTGGGGTCGAAAAAAGACGATATACCTTGGGTTGTGCATATTCATTGTTGGAAGTCTCGTTGCCGCATGGGCTGACTCACTACTCACATTGTGTGTTGGCCGGGCTATTCAGGGGGCAGGGGCTGTCTCAGCGGCGGTGATCGCGCTGAATGCGGATCTCACGCGAGATGAAGTGCGCACTAAGTCCATGGCGGTCATCGGCATTACGATTGGCTTTACCTTTATCTTATCAATCGTGCTGGGTCCGGTCCTAGATGGATTTGTCGGGCTTCCGGGTATATTTCTAATTACAGCGTTTCTGACTTGTTTATCTATGGCGGTTGTTTACTTCTACGTACCTGACCCCGAGCCGACAAGTAAACGGGGGGAAGATGTTCCTGTTAAATTAAAAGTAATTTTATGTAATAGAGATTTGCTTAGACTTGATTTTGGCATTTTTTCTTTACATGGGATCCTGATGGCGATGTTTGTGTCTTTACCATTTATCCTTTCTGGATTAGAGGGAGGGTTAATTTCTTGGCAGTTCTATCTCGTCGTGATGGTGTCTAGCATCTTAATCATGCTGCCATTGATGATGGTGTCGGAGAAATTTGGACATCGCAAAGCCATATTTTTATTGAGCATCATGATGATCGTTGCGGCAGAGCTGCTGCTCGGTATATTTAATTTTGGTCAACTGGGTCTTGGTCTGGCATTGATCCTGTTTTTTGGTGCGTTTAATTTGCTGGAGGCGTCACTTCCTTCTTGGGTGTCGCGTGTGGCGGATTCCAAGTCTAAGGGCACGGCGTTAGGGGTCTACAGTACTGGCCAATACCTGGGAACGTTTATTGGGGGAGTGGCTGGAGGCTGGACATACCAGCATTACTCAGGCCAAGGCGTCTTCATCTTTTGTGCCGTATGGGCTTTGGTGTGGCTGTTTGCGTCGGCAAAAATGTCAGATTCAGGTAGTCGAATTAGCCAATAATTTATTTTGGCTATAGCGCATATGTACTAAAGACGTTAAAGTAAGTATTCAAGCGTTGATGAGGTTGTTAATCAGTTTTGAAAAAGGCTGCGCCCAGCGTGAAATCACAGTTTTAAAAACAGGAGAAAGTTGATGGCTTCCGTAAATAAGGTCATTCTTGTTGGTAATCTTGGGAGAGATCCTGAAGTTCGTCGTATGCCAAGTGGAGACGCAATGGTTAGCTTAAGTATTGCGACAACGGACACTTGGAAGGATAAGAGTGGTGAGCGTCAAGAGAAGACGGAATGGCACAGAATAGTCATTTTTGGCCGACTGGCAGAGGTCGCTGGAGAGTATCTTAAGAAAGGGTCACAGACATATTTTGAGGGTCGCTTACAAACCAGAAAATGGACAGATAAGGAAGGTCAGGAGAAATATACAACCGAGGTTGTAGCTGACCGGATGCAAATGTTAGGGTCTCGACCAGCTTCTGGTGGCGGCGGGGATTTTGGTGGCAGCCAATCACCTAGCAAGGGGGCTGCCCCCTCTGGTTCTGGTGAATTTTCGGGTGGCTTAGATGATTTAGAGGATGATATTCCGTTTTAAATGTAAGCTTATGTGATTGTGATAAAAGAACCGAGGTTTTTTAGCGTGCCTTCTTCTCCGGACGTGCCCTAGCCTAAACACTAGAGAGCTCCTCTTCATTAAATTTGTCCCGTGATTGCTGTTATTTGTTTTTCCGGATTAAAAACCGGTAACTAGGATCTGATTCTGATGTGTCGAGTAAGTCGTGACCTGTTTGCCGGCAAAAGGCATGAAAGTCTGGAACCGATCCGGGGTCAGTTGTAAACACCTCTAGTACCTGCCCGATGCCGATTTGTTGAAGCGCTTTTTTTGTTTTCAATATAGGAAGTGGACAGTTCAGTCCTTTAACATCGAGCGATAAGCCTATTGGGATATTTAATTCCTCTGACATTTCTAACTTTGCCTTGATTTCATAAGTAATTTGATTGAATTCTGATTATACCTTGGAGAGCCTTATGGGGGGGATAAGAGGCTATTGTGATAGGATTAAAAAATGATGAACTTTGTAATGCGCTTAAACGTTTTAATTTTAAGATCGCATACTGATACTGAATAACTCATGTGTGAGTTTAGTTAAACGGGGGGTTTGACTGGTTATGAAACTGAGAGATGTCGCTTTAGAGGATAAATATATTGTTGAGGAAGGGCGCATCTTTCTCAACGGAACTCAAGCGCTGGTGCGATTGCCATTGATGCAACGTGCCAGAGACAAAAAGAGTGGATTGAATACCGCTGGCTATATCTCAGGCTATCGGGGTAGCCCATTAGGACAGTTCGATCAACAACTTGGGTTTGCGAAGAAGCATCTTAAGAATAACAATATTGTTTTTCAGGCGGGCGTGAACGAAGACCTTGCTGCAACAGCGCTGTGGGGGACACAGCAGGCTGGGATGCATGGAGAGGCTAAATACGATGGTGTGTTTGGCATTTGGTATGGCAAAGGGCCGGGAGTAGATCGATCGGGAGATATTTTTCGACACGCTAATCTGGCTGGAACCAATAAAAATGGTGGGGTCATCGCTCTGATGGGCGACGATCACACGTGTGAATCATCGACCACAGCGCACCAAAGTGAATTTGCATTGGTCGACGCAATGATGCCTATCCTGAATCCAGCTGGAATTCAGGAGTTATTGGATTACGGGTTGTACGGTTGGGCGCTCTCACGATATTCCGGCACGTGGGTAGGTCTTAAATGCATGAAGGATACGATTGATGCAAGCGCAACCGTTGATGTTGGTGAAGATAGAGTGCAGTTGGTTCAGCCCCTCGAATTTGAAATGCCTCAGGGAGGCCTCAGTCTTCGCTACCCAGATCCGCCCCTAGATCAGGAAGAGCGTCTTCATAAATATAAGATTGAAGCAGTTAAGGCCTTTGCGCGAGCTAATGGAATCGATAGAGTTGAGTTTCAAGGTGAGAATGATGTCTTGGGCATCATTACCTGTGGTAAGTCCTATCTTGATGTAAAGCAAGCACTGCATTATTTGGGGATTGATGACCGCCGTGCAAAGCAACTTGGCTTAAGTGTTTATAAAGTGGGTATGACCTGGCCGCTTGAACCAATAGGGATTACTCAGTTTGCTAACGGCCTCAAGAAGATTCTGGTTGTCGAAGAAAAGCGAGGTCTCTTAGAGCCTCAAGTGAAAGACATTTTATATTCGCTCGAGCAACGTCCCGTTGTAGTTGGTAAGAAAAATGAACAAGGTAGCGAGTTGCTGCGCTCCAACGCCGCACTCGAACCAAATGAAATTGCGATTGCGATCGCAGAGCGCATATTAGATTTCACGAATGACCATGATCTTCAAGATAAACTTAACCGAAGACGGTCAATGGCTCTTGAGACTATTGGGGTGCCGGCTATGGAGCGCACGCCATATTTTTGTTCTGGTTGCCCACACAGCACGGGAACTAAGGTGCCAGAAGGTTCTGTTGCTCTAGCTGGGATAGGGTGTCATTTTATGGCCCAATGGATGGATCGTAATACGACCGGATATACTCAAATGGGTGGAGAGGGTGCGAGTTGGATCGGAGAATCTCACTTTGTAGACACACCTCATGTTTTTCAAAATATTGGTGACGGTACGTATTTTCATTCCGGGTTTTTAGCACTAAGGGCGGCAGTCGCCTCGGGAGCTAACATGACCTATAAAATCTTGTTTAATGATGCTGTTGCCATGACAGGGGGGCAGCAAGTTGATGGCCAATTAACGGTGCCGCAAGTAACACGCCAAGTCGCAGCTGAGGGTGCAACTGAAGTTGTAGTTGTTACGGATGAACCTGATAAATATGGCGCTGATGCAGGGTTCGCTGAGGGCGTTACAGTTCATCACCGTGATGACTATGAACGGGTGCAAAAACAGATCCGTGAAGTTCCGGGTGTGTCAGTAATCGTGTACGACCAAACTTGCGGTTCGGAGAAGAGGCGGCGGCGTAAAAGAGGAACGTTTCCTGACCCTGCTAAAAGAGCAGTGATTAATGATTTAGTCTGTGAAGGTTGTGGTGATTGTGGTGTTAAATCGAATTGCGTGTCTGTTACCCCTCTTGAAACCGAGTTTGGCCGAAAGCGATCAATAGACCAATCAGCGTGCAATAAGGATTATTCTTGTGTTAAGGGATTTTGTCCAAGCTTTGTCACGGTGCACGGGGGAGCTCTGAAAAAAGGCCAAGGTGCAGTATCCAAAATTGAAAAAGCCGATCTATTCCCAGCATTGTTAGACCCAGTTTTACCATCTCTAGATCAGCCGTACGGAATCCTTGTGAATGGTATTGGTGGAACGGGTGTTGTAACCATAGGCGCAATTGTTGGTATGGCGGCTCATTTAGAGAGTAAGTCCTTTGCGGGGATGGATATGGCTGGTCTCGCACAAAAAGGAGGTGCCGTTTGGAGTCATCTGCAAATCGCAAATCATCAGGAAGACTTGAAAGCGGCTCGCCTTGGTTTTGCTGGTGCTTCATTGATCCTGGGTTGCGATTTTGTGACGACCGCGAGTGAAAAGACCATGGAGTTGGGTCAAAACGGAAAAACCTATGCCATTGTTAATGTGCATGAGCAGATGACGGGTATTTTTACGCGCGACAAAAACTATCAATTCCCGAGAAAAGATCTTAAAGATACGATTCGCAAGCGATTGGGAGGGGAAAATGTGGAGTTCGTAGAAGCAACTCGTATTGCTACCTCTCTAATGGGTAACTCAATTGCATCGAATATGTTCATGTTGGGGTACGCCTACCAAAGAGGTTTATTGCCTTTGGGACACGAATCCATCAACCGGGCAATAGAGATGAATGGGGCATCGGTCGATATGAATAAGACGGCGTTTCTTTGGGGGAGGAGAGCCAGTGTTGATTTGGCGACTGTAGAGCGGTTATTGAAGCCAAAAGTTGTGGAGAGTGAGCCGGAGGAGAAACAATCGCAAACTCTTGAAGAGATCGTGCAGAGAAGAGTCGAGTTTCTCACTGACTATCAAAATGTATATTATGCGAATCAGTATAGAAACCTAGTTGATAGGGTGCGTCGGAGAGAGGAATCGGGAACTATGCTTGATGGGTTAACAGAGGTCGTGGCGCGCTATCATTTTAAGCTGATGGCATATAAAGACGAATATGAGGTTGGTAGACTATATGCTAACGGTGCATTTCAAAAGAAGGTTGGTGAACTGTTCGAGGGAAACTATAAGATTCGATATCACCTCGCTCCGCCTCTTTTCGCTAAAAAAGACTCTGAGACAGGCCACCTTAAGAAAAAAGAGTTTGGCCCATGGGTTTTTGGTGTATTTACAGTTCTGTCACGTTTGAAGTTTTTGCGTGGTACGGTTTTTGATGTCTTTGGGTGGACTGCTGAGAGAAAGATGGAGCGACAACTCATTGAGGATTACCGTTCGTTGGTCGAGGAGATTGCCGATACGGTGGATCAAACAAATATTGATGTGGCTAAGAAGCTTCTATCTTTGCCTGAGGATATACGTGGCTTTGGGCATGTCAAAGAAGCTAGCGTCATTCAGGTAAAGCAATCGTGGCAGGTTTTGCTTGATGAGTACCGTGCCAGAGGTGCAGTGCGCAAAGCCGCATAGGACATTTTTGTTAAAAAAAGTATGGCCCGATAGCATCTATTTGTGCTGTCACCAGCGCGTCGACGTTATGTTCGACGACAGTAATAGCTTCGAGACTGTCGTTAACATTGGTCGCAATTACTGAATGTTTTTTTTGGTGTAATGTGTTGACAAGTTCTGGCGTGATTAGCTGCTGCGGGATGAAAACGCAATGGCACATTAGATTTTCGTGATTGCTCGCTTCTTGAGGTAATTCATTATTCCAAATGAGGCCTCTGAATGTATCTGGAGAAATCTCCATTAAAGTGGTTAGCGTCAAAGCGCTTTGAGACGCTATTAAGGGGAATATTTTTTTTTCTTGAGTGACTGTTCGCAGGATGTCGATACTAATTTCTGCTATGGCTCCTTCTTGGTTCAAGCTTGGCTTTAATTCGATTACAGGCCACATTTCGTGTTCGACACAGGTTGAAAGTGCTTGATAGAGCGTGGGTAATTTCTCCCCAATGTATTCATTGCCGTAGTCGCTACCAATATCCAATCCATTAATTTGATCAAAAAATATTTCACTCACAAGCCCAGAAGAAGTGCCAGTCAACGGGTCAAGTAGCTCTTGATTCAGGAGAATGGGCACGCCATCGGCCGTCAAGCGGACATCGAAATGAATATTTTGGAACCCGAGATTTCTCGCATGTTTAATGCCAGCTAGTGAATTTTCGGGGGCTATAATTCCCCCAGTTCTGTGGCTAATGACTTTTTGTCGTGCTGCGAATGATTGATTTTCAAGCATGTTTACGTTATTCGATATGCCTGTATGTGGCCGTCTGATTGTTTTAGAGGTTGTAATTAAAAATAAGCCTTATTGTAACTTCCTATTTTAGATAATATCTTGGTATGTGCGATATACTATTTCCGTTTAATTGAGGTTCCTTAATGCCTATCTATGAATATCGTTGCTCCTCATGTGGTAATAAGCATGAGGCACTTCAAAAAATCTCAGAAGACCTCTTGGTCGATTGTCCCAAATGCGGCGCGCCATCATTGGTTAAAATGGTAACTGCTGCCGGCTTCCAGCTCAAAGGGGCTGGCTGGTATGTGACGGACTTCAAAGATAAAAAAGAACCTTTGGCGAGCGAAAGTTCTCCCAGTTCCGGGAGTGATAGCAAGGCAGTTGCAAGTTCCTCTGATGCAAAGAAAACTAATGAAACGAAATCAACCAAAGAGTCCTCAGTGGGTAGCAGCGATTAACAGTTATCGCAATTTTACATACCCACAGACCCGAATAGTGTTGTAACAACGCTGTTTAAAAATAACGGAAACTAATGGCAATGCGAACAAATTATTGTGGATTAATTGACTCAAGCTACTTGGACCAGGAGGTTCATTTATTCGGATGGGTTCATCGGCGAAGGGATCACGGTGGCGTTATTTTTATCGATCTGCGTGATCGAGAAGGTATAGTTCAAGTGGTATCCGACCCTGATAACGAACAAGCTTTTTTGGTCAGTGATCGTGCTCGAAGCGAATACGTTTTAAGGATTAAAGGACGAGTGCGACGTCGACCAGACGGCACGGTCAATTCCGCGTTAACGAGCGGTGAGATAGAGGTTCTGGCGGATGACATTGAAATCCTTAATACATCGGAGACACCCCCTTTTACTATTGATGAAGAAGAGCCGTCAGAGATGGTTCGATTGGAGAACAGGGTTTTTGATTTGCGTCGTCCCCAGATGCAATCGAATTTGCGGTTACGATCTCGTGTATCAAAATGCTTGAGGGGTTATTTAGACGAAAATGGCTTTATTGACGTGGAGACCCCGATTTTATATAAATCGACACCTGAGGGTGCTCGTGAATTTCTTGTGCCATCACGTATGCACGATGGGGAGTTTTATGCGTTGCCGCAGTCGCCTCAGCTATTTAAGCAAATGTTGATGGTCGCTGGATTTGATCGCTATTATCAAGTTGTTAAATGCTTTAGAGATGAGGATTTGCGAGCGGATCGTCAGCCTGAGTTTACGCAGATTGATATTGAAACGTCATTTCTTGACGAGTTTGAGATCAGAAAAATCATGGAGGACATGATTAGAGGATGTTTCAAGAACACTTTGAAGGTGGACCTGCCTGATGCATTCCCAGTGATGCCTTACGATGAGGCGATGCGACTTTACGGGAGTGATAAACCTGATCTGAGAATCCCATTAAAGTTTACGGATATCACCGAGTTAATGAAATCTGAGGAATTTAAAGTATTTAGGTCAGCTGCTGACCTTGCGGATGGACGGGTAGTTGCGTTGAGGGTTCCAGGAGGTGGAGAGATTAGTCGAAAGCAGATTGATGATTACACAAATTTTGTCGCGATCTACGGTGCTAAAGGTTTGGCATATATCAAAGTTAATGATGTGACTGAAGGTGTTGGTGGTTTGCAATCTCCTATCATTAAGTTCCTTTCAGAGGAGGTAGTGTTAAAAATAACGGAGCTCTCTGGCGCGGAAAACGGTGATATTATTTTCTTTGGGGCAGATAAGAGCAAGATTGTTAACGATGCATTGGGCGCTCTTCGTGAAAAATTGGGTCGAGATCTTGGTTTAGTTGAGACGGGATGGAAACCACTTTGGGTGGTTGATTTCCCCATGTTTGAATATGATGAGCAGTCTAATGAATGGGCTGCTCGTCATCATCCATTTACGGCACCTAAAGATGGACACGATGCGTACATTGAGACAAACCCGGGTGCGGCCTATGCTAAAGCCTACGATATGGTCTTGAATGGTTGGGAGATTGGTGGCGGCTCGGTTCGTATCCATCAGCCCGAATTACAAGAGAAAGTTTTTCGTTCATTGAAAATTACTCCAGAGGACCAGCGAGCGAAGTTTGGTTTCCTACTAGACAGTCTTAAGTGGGGGGCTCCTCCACATGGTGGTATAGCTTTTGGTCTAGATCGGATTGTTACGCTTATGTGTGGAGCAACATCGATCAGGGATGTTATTGCGTTTCCTAAAACGCAGCGCGGACAGGACTTGTTGACGGGTGCGCCGTCCGCGGTCACGGATGTACAGTTACGTGAACTTCACATTCGTCTTCGTGGTGCCACGAAGACTGAAACAAGTAGTCAAAACGGCGATTAAATTCTCGTCATGTTGCCTGACAAAAGGCGAAGTCCGTCATACAAAATCCCGATATCGGTTTTAGTCGTCATTTATACCGAGGAATTAGACATCCTCTTGCTTGAGCGGGCAGACCGAGATGGTTTTTGGCAATCAGTAACCGGGAGTACCGAATTAAACGAGTCACTGGATCAAACTGCAGTAAGAGAGCTGCAAGAGGAAACGAGTATTAATGCTTTTGATTATGTTCTAGCGGATTGGAATATTTCTAATGAGTTCGAAATATTCAAGCATTGGCGTGGTCGATATGCTCCAGGGGTGACCCACAATACGGAACATGTGTTTGGCGTTCTTGTCCCAGAGAGAGTGCCAGTTACAATATCCCCGCGTGAGCATACTCAGTTCGGTTGGTTCCCGATTAATGAGGCTATTGATCGAGTTTTTTCTTGGACTAATGCGGATGCTTTGCGGTTTCTATTGAAAACTCATTTGAGGTTGCGCTGAGGTTTGTCTATGTCGGAAAATATCTCATGTAAACTGGGAGTTATAATATTTTAATGGGCCAATGAGGAGGGTGCTTCATTGACTAATTTGGATTTTTTGTGTTGAAAGTAAAGCGGACATGGAATTAGTAACGAGCAGAAATTTTTTGGAGTATCGTGATCGTTCTGACGATGAATGTCATGAGCTTATTAAAGCAGCTAAGGCTAGCCTTGGACAGGATTTGGTAATTCTCGGTCATCATTATCAAAGGGCGGATGTATATCAACACGCCGATTTGAGAGGGGATTCTCTAAAGCTCTCGAAGTTGGCATCCCAAACGAATTCAGAACACATCATTTTTTGTGGTGTCCATTTCATGGCTGAAGTAGCCGATATCATGTCAAACCAACACCAAAAGGCATTACTTCCTGATTTGGCTGCTGGTTGTTCGATGGCTGATATGGCTAACTTATCTAAAGTTAATCGAGCGTGGACCGAGATTAAGTCCGTTCTTGGTGAGGAGATGTCGGTTACGCCAATTACTTATATTAACTCTGCCGCAGACTTAAAAGCGTTTTGTGGGGAGCGTGGCGGGATCGTGTGCACATCTTCTAATGCATCGCAGATTGTTACTTGGGGGTTAGGGCAAAGAGAAAAAATCTTGTTTTTTCCGGATCAGCATCTAGGTCGTTGGTCTGGGCATCAACTTGGTCTAATCAACGAAATAGATATGAAAGTTTGGGACCCAGATTTATGGATGGGTGGGCTTAGTGAGGAAGAAATTAAGCAAGCAAAAATACTCTTATGGAAGGGGCACTGCTCGGTCCATCAAATGTTTCAGCCTGAGCACATTGCACGATTTCGTGAAAAATATCCTGAAGGCCATGTTATTTCGCATCCGGAGTGTCGATTCGAAGTTTGTGATCAATCCGACTTTGTTGGGTCGACGGAATATATCGTTCAGACAATTGCCGCTGCTAAGCCTAATACGCGTTGGTTGGTTGGTACTGAATTAAATTTAGTGAATCGAATTGCTGAGGAATTTCGGTCAGAAGGCAAGGTGGTTGAGTTTATGTCACCGCTTGTGTGTATGTGTTCTACGATGAATCGTATCGACCCGCAACATCTGGCATGGCAAGTTGAAAATTTAGTTGATGGCACATTGGTGAACCAAATTATTGTTCCCGATGCAGATAAGGATATGGCGCGAGTTGCTCTTGATCGAATGTTATCAATTTCATAATTTCCCAATGGCTGGTGGCCTGTTGTTTCATGTGTAGAGGTTGCTATTGGAGCCCTAACTGGTGACCAAAACTAATTGGTTGACTCTCAAGTCTCTGGCTCCTTATGTCTGGGAGTTTAAATATCGCGTAATCATTGCGCTCACATTTTTGACGTTAGCTAAAGTAGCTAATGTGTCGGTACCTCTGGTGCTCAAAGAGGTAGTCGATTCGCTCTCCTTTCAGAATCAGGTTATTTTCCTTCCGCTTGCTTTGCTGCTTAGTTACGGTGGATTAAGGCTTTGTGCCGTCGTATTTGCTGAGTTACGTGATGTGGTTTTTGTCAAAGTGACTCGTCGTGCAACAAGAAAAGTTGCGCTAAAGGTGTTTCGGCATCTTCATGATTTAAGTCTTAAATTTCATCTTGAGCGACATACGGGAGGGATTACGCGTGAGATAGAACGAGGAACGCGTGGCATTTCCATTTTGTTAACGTATTCATTGTTCTCGATTATTCCCGTCATACTTGAGTTTGCTTTTGTCGCTGCTATTTTGTTGGATCGTTTTGACTGGAGGTTTGCTGCAATTACTTTTTCAGCAGTGTTTCTTTACTTGATCTACACCTTCTTTGTGTCCGAATGGCGAATGAGCATTCGTCGTGAAGCTAACGACTGGGATACGCGATCTAATTCCCACGCAGTTGATAGTCTGCTGAATTATGAAACAGTTAAATATTTTAATAATGAGAATTACGAAGCGGAAAGATACGACAATTTTCTGAGTGAGTATGAAAGTGCGGATGTTAAAACTGAGACTTCACTCGGCCTACTGAACATAGGGCAAAGTATCATCATAGCTTTAGCAGTTACGGCACTCATGATATTAACTTCCCAGGGGGTAGTTGATCAAAAAATGACGATTGGCGACTTAGTTTTGGTGAATGCGCTTTTGATTCAACTGTATATTCCACTTAACTTCATGGGCATGGTTTATCGCGAAATAAAACAATCATTCATCGATATGAATAAGATGTTCTCGTTACTCGATACGACGAGAGACATTGTAGATCGGCCTGGGGCAATTCCATTTGAGTCCTCTAGTCCTACCATTGAATTTAAAAATGTTTCATTTTCCTACGATGGTCGACGTAAAACTTTATCGAATGTCAGTTTCGTCGTGCCCAATGGAAAGACCGTTGCGATCGTTGGTGAGAGTGGATCGGGAAAGACGACTCTATCCAGATTGTTATTTCGATTTTATGATGTTTGCGATGGTGGGATCCTCATCAATGGCATAGATGTCCGAGATTATCTACAAGATAGTTATAGAGGAGCTATTGGCGTTGTGCCTCAGGATACGGTTCTTTTTAACGATACTTTGGGATTCAATATCAAGTATGGAGAGCCGCTATGCTCCAAGGGAGATTTAGATCGGGTCGTTCACCTTGCCCAGCTTGAGAACTTTGTTAAGGATCTTCCAGAGGGTTTTGAGACTACTGTGGGCGAAAGGGGTTTAAAAGTATCTGGTGGTGAGAAGCAACGAATAGCGATAGCGCGTGCAATTCTTAAGAACCCACCAATTATGATTTTTGATGAAGCGACATCCTCGTTAGATTCGGGGAGTGAGCGATTAATTCAGTTGGCCCTAAATGGAGTGTCAAAAAATAGAACAACTTTGGTGATTGCGCATCGGCTATCTACGATAGTACATGCGCATGAAATTATCGTTTTAGATGCAGGCAGCATTATAGAGAGGGGGTCGCACCGATGTCTGCTCAAGAATTCGGGGAAGTATAGCTACATGTGGAATCTTCAACAAAGTAAATTAGAAATAGAGACTTGAGACTAGTGTCATTGTATTTATAATTGAATATGCGATTTTGATTTAAATCTTTATGTATTTTAAAACCATGAACAGAGCTGTGTTTCCCTCAGTATTGCTGATTTTTATTTTACTCTTTAGTCTACTGTCTAACATTGCCTCGGTTGAGGCTAGAAGTAACGCTGGACCCCGTCTTAAATCGAGAGTTGCTATCGTTGTAGATCAAACTAATGGGGAGATCATCTACGAAAAAAATGCGTCTGATGTGGCGCCAATTGCATCAGTTACCAAATTGATGACAGCAATGGTTATTATTGATTCCGGCGTTCCACTACTCGAGTCTATGACGATTGCTAAGGCAGATATTGATCGATATAAAGGCTCACAGTCAAAACTGAGCGTTGGTACGACTTTATTAAGGGCCGAGGTGCTAAAGATGGCTTTGATGGCCTCTGAGAACCGAGCCTCCGCCGCATTGTCCCGCGTATTTCCGGGTGGGAAAGAGGTTTTCGTGCAGGCTATGAACGAGAAAGCCAAATCATTAGGAATGAATCAAACAGTTTTTGTTGATTCAACTGGTTTGCGACCGGGCAATGTGTCCAGTGGTTTAGACTTGGTTAAAATGGCGGTTGCTGCCTATGAATATCCATTGATTCGTCAGTACACGACTACCTCGTCGTTCCAGCTGCGAGCAAAAATAGGTACGCGACCTGTCAGACTGGACTATGTCAATTCGAATCGTTTGGCGCGAAGTTCCAGATGGGAGATCGGACTGTCAAAGACAGGTTACATTAGTGAATCGGGTCGTTGTTTAGTCATGCAAACGACAATACTGGATAAACCGGTAATTATGGTCTTGTTAGACTCTTGGGGTAAGTTGACGGCTTTAGGCGATGCTGGACGAGTTCGCCGTTGGATGGAGCGAGCAAAAAAGAAATGATACAGGCCTGAATGTGCAGCTTGCTGTTATTAAGATTTCGTGCTTCCTAGAACTGCTGAGATTTCATCTGCTGCGGCTTTGATACGTCTTCCCCAGTCACGGTTAAGTCTATGTGAGGGTGCGGAAATAGATAGGCCGGCAACGAGGGCGTTAGAGTCGTCATAAATCCCAGCGCCGATGCAAGAAAGCCCAGCCTCTGCTTCTTCATTGTCAAAAGCATAGCCTTGAACTTTTATCTTTCTTAGTTCGGCAAACAAAATACGGGAGTCTTTAATTGTATTTTTTGTGAAGACTTTAAGTCCATTTCTCTGAATATAATTTAAGCTTTTGTCTTCACCATCTTCGATTAAAAAGAGCTTTCCAACTGCTGTGACATGCAAAGGCGCTTTGGCGCCAATGAGGTGAGTGACTCTTATCGCTAAGTGATTCCCTGCCACACGCTCGACATAGATCATTTCATCGCCTTGACGGATGGATAGGTTGACGGTCTCCTGAAGTTGATGATGGAGCGCTTGCATGAATGGCAGCGCCTCTTTTCGGATATCCATTCGGGTTTTAGTGATATTGCCGAGTTCGAGTAAGCGTGTGCCTAGGCGATAGCTGCCAGTTTGGACTTTATCGATTATGCGGTATTGAGTCAGCGCATTTAGGATTCGATGAGTTGTAGACGGATGAAGATTGGTGATTTGGGATAAATCTTTAAGGTTCATGGGGTTGCCTGATTTGGACAAAACGTCAATCAGTTCCATCATTCGGTCAATTACCTGAATGGATGTCTTGCCATTTCTATCTTTCATTGTTGAGGTGATTTTGTGTTATTTTTTTGAGCCCTGAAGAAATATAAATCAAACTCTGTGTCCAAGCAACTGAATAGCTTTCGAGTAGTTAATTGTTTATGACAAGGGTTCAGATAGTGCTGTGTTAAGATTCTGTTTAATCTATCGTCTTTTGTTGAAATTTTGTTGATTTTCGAGCGAGACAGGAACCATTTAATTTTAGGTAGGTAAATATGCGGGTAGGATTATTCGTCACCTGTTTGGCTGATTTGATGCGGCCAAGCATTGGGTTGGCGGCTGTTAAGTTGTTGGAGCGAGCCGGCTGTGAGGTAGTGTTCCCCGAAAGCCAAACGTGTTGTGGACAACCAGCTTACAACGCGGGAGATAGGCAATCTGCACAGCAGCTTGCTAGGAAAGTGATTTCTGAGTTTGCGGACGTAGACTATGTAGTTGTTCCGTCTGGTTCTTGTGGCGGGATGATTAAGACTCACTATGAAGATCTCATGTCAGGTCTGCCAGAGCACCGTGTTAAAGCGCAATGGTTAGCAGCTAGAACTTATGAATTAACTGACTTTTTGGCAAATGTCATTGATATGAATTCGTTTGATACTGCGTTTCAAGGAACTATTACCTATCATGACTCGTGCGCAGGCCTTAGAGAACTCAATATTAAAGATCAGCCTAGAAAGTTGCTTGCGTATCTACCTCATGTCGATTTAAAGGAAATGGCGGGCGCTGAGCAATGTTGTGGTTTTGGGGGGACATTTTCAGTTAAGTACGGCGATATTTCATCGAGAATAGTTGACGTTAAATGTGATGATGTTGAGGCTACACAAGTGGATGCACTGGTCCTCGGTGATCTTGGTTGCATGATGAATATTGAGGGTAAGCTGCGCCGAAGGGGCAATCATAAAACGAAAGTACTTCATATAGCTGAGGTTCTTACCGGCTTGGTTGGCGACGAGACCGAATAGCAACAGGAAACATTTTCATGGAATTAACATCACATCAATTCAAGTCAGTCTCGAGTGCGAAACTCAAAGACGTCAAGTTACAAAAGGCGTTGTATCAAGCGAAAGATGGGTTTGTCGTTTCTCGAGCCAAAGTTGTCGCGGAATTGGATAACTTTGAGGAAATACGACAGGCTGCAGCCGACGTGAGAGACCATTGTCTTGCACATTTAGATCTCTATTTGGAGGAGTGGGAAAAGCAGGCGCAGGCGGCGGGCACGATAGTCCATTGGGCTGAGTCTTACGAAGAATTGAATGCGCTTGTTGTCAAGATTGCCCAAGATAATAAAGTCAAAAAGATTATTAAATCTAAATCGATGGTCGGCGAAGAGACTGGGCTAAATCAGTATGTCGAAGGTCATGGTATTGAGGTCAAAGAGACGGATTTGGGTGAGTACATTATCCAACAGGCTGACGAACATCCTTCTCATATTATTGCACCAGCAACACATAAGTCTAAGGATGATGTCGCTGATTTATTTGCGGAAAAGCACCAACGCCCACGTTTGGATGATGCGGAAAAATTGACGCATGAGGCTAGAGAGATTTTGCGCCCCCATTTTTTAGACGCCGATATGGGGATTACTGGCGCCAACTTCATGATTGCTGAAACTGGATCTACAGTCATAGTAACCAATGAAGGGAATGGCCGTATGACTACGACGATGCCCAGGGTTCACGTTGCGATAAGTAGTATAGAGAAATGTCTTCCTACTCTTGATGATTTTGCATTGATCATGCGACTCTTACCTAGGTCCGCGACCGGGCAAGTGATCAGCAACTACGTGTCAATGACTACCGGGCCTAAGCGAACTGGAGACAAGGATGGGCCAGGTGCGTTTCATGTCATTATTCTAGATGTCGGTCGTACGAGAGTCTTAGGGTCAGAGTTGCGAGAGGCGCTGCGCTGTATTCGTTGTGGTGCATGTATGAACCACTGCCCTGTCTATCAAAATGTTGGCGGCCATGCCTATGGTTGGGTCTATCCGGGCCCGATTGGTTCGGTTTTGACTCCGGCCTATAATGGAATCGAAAACGCAATTGATTTACCCAATGCAGCAACTTTGTGTAATCAGTGTGGCGTAGTGTGCCCAGTGAAAATCCCGTTGCCTGACTTAATGAGAAAATTGAGAGAGAGACAGTATGAAAAAAATCTCAAGTCATCAACAGAAAAATGGTCACTTAGATTTTGGGCGTATCTCGCGCTTCGACCGAAACTATACTCAGTTGTAACGAGAGTTATGGCTCGTGCTGGAAAGGTATTAGGAGGAGACTCGCGGCGTATTAAGCGAATGTTGTTCGCTGGGCAAGACTGGACGCGGCATAGGGATTTGCCTGCTCCTAGGGGGCGGACTTTCAGAGATATCTACATCAATAAGAATAAGACGGCTAATCGATAAATTACACTATGTCTGCTAGGGAAAATATTTTGGCCCGAATAAGGGCTGCAAACAAGACTGCCAATATTGACGATGTGATGGATGGTGCTGTCGCGGATCGTCTTGGTAGCCCACCCATAAGTGCTTTGCCTAAGTTAGACTGGGAATCAGAGGTGCATTTTAAACTTAGATGTAAGGAGTCAGCATCTAGTTTGGATGAGATTGCGCGCATTGAGGAATTGCCGTCCGCTGTGAATCGTTATCTCAGTAAAAATGTGCTACCTAATAAAGCTGTGTGTTGGCCAGAATTTTTGAATTTATCTTGGGCAGCCGAGGGTATTCAAATGGAGAGTAGAGGTGCTATTGGCGATGATAAAGTGGGTCTGACCGGAAGTTATTGCGCAGTCGCTGAAACGGGCACGCTAGTGCTGCTCTCGGGACCAGACAGCCATGCAACTACCAGTCTTCTTCCTGAAACCCACATCGCGGTTGTTCAAAGATCCAGAATTGTGAAAACTATGGAAGATGCTTGGCGATTAATTCGTGGTGAGGTCGGTTCGTTGCCAAGACAAGTTAATTTTATTTCTGGCCCTTCGAGAACGGCAGATATTGAAATGACCCTTGTCTATGGTGCCCATGGCCCATTTCGGGTTCATGTGATCATTATTGATCAATGAACGCCACGAATAACTCATGTAATTGAATCATAAGATGCAGACGAAAAAGTTTGGCGGTTGGAGAACAAAGCTTAAACGTTTTTTGCCGTCAGCAGAGACCGTTAGAAATAATAAATGGGTTGGTTGGATCGGACCTGCTCTGTATCACCCAAGGTTGTGGCAACTCAATCGAAAAGGCGTGGCTATGGGGGTTGCAATAGGTGTTTTCTTTGGGTTTTTAGTTCCTTTACTTCAAATACCTTTTGCTGCAATTTTTGCCGTTTGGTTTAGAGGCCATTTAGTCGCAGCAGTTGTTTCTACAATGATTACTAACCCTTTGACGTTTGCTCCCATTTACTTGCTCGCGAATGAAATCGGTTCGTTTGTTTTCGAGTTTTTAGAACCTGATACACCAAACATCATAACGGATGCTGCTTACCAAGCAGGCGATTTGGTTGTCGGGTGGCTAGATACATTCATGTCTGTAGGAAAAAATGTTGCTGTTGGACTCCTCTTACTCGCAATCTTCGGGGCGATATCTTCCTACCTGTTGGTCCTGGCCGTGTGGCGTGTGATTGTTAACATAGAGTGGTATCGAAGACGCAGAAGCAGGTCCTCCAGTTAAATTAGTCAGATCGGTCACTTCTTATTTTTTGTTTTCTGCCAAGTCAATCCATAAGCCTTTTTTAGAGGGCATATGGATTGCTTTTCTTCGGCAAAATTAATGGTGATTCTTGGTGTCTGCTTCTTGATGGTCGAGTTCAGACGCTTCGTGATGGCTGATAAGTCCACTTTCATACATGGATGATGTCATAGGCGGCAACCACAGCATGACTGTTACCAGGCCTGTGATAGCCATGGTTATGGTGTAGGGCAATGCCATGAAGACCATTCGCCCGTATGACAACTGAAGGAGAGGAGCCACAGCAGATGTCAGTAGGAATAAGAAAGCAGCTTGGCCATTGGGTGTTGCCACACTCGGTATGTTTGTGCCCGTATTAACCGCTACTGCCAAAAGATCAAATTGATCTCGGGTAATTACTCCTTCTGACAACGCTTTCGCTAACTCATTGATATAAACCGTGGCGACGAATACATTATCACTGATCGCAGAGAGCACGCCGTTGGCGGCGTAAAATAAGCCAACTTGCTGAACCCCATCTAGCGAAAGACCATAGTGAATTATGCCGGAAAATAGATTTTGATCCTGAATAACGGCAACAATAGCAAAGAATACGACTAACAAAGCGGTGAAGGGAAGTGCTTCGGTGAAAGCATGACCAATGTCGTGCTCCTTAATCACGCCATTAAACGCGGTAATGAATATAATTACCGTTAGGCCGATCACTCCAACCTCTGCAAGATGGAGTCCCAAGGCGATGATCAGCCATATCCCAGCAATGCCTTGAATGACTAGTTTGGCTTTATCTTCTTTTGTTCTTTTGGCTTCTTCTCGTTTATCAAAGTCTATTAATATCTTTAAAACCTCTGGGGGTATTTTTGTTCCATATCCAAATATTTTAAATTTTTCCACCACGGCACACGTTAGCAGGCCTATGACGAGGACTGGGATTGTGACTGGTGCCATGCGGATGAAGAATTCAATAAATTCCCAACCTGCACGTTCAGCAATTAAAAGGTTTTGTGGTTCCCCAACGATGGTACATACTCCACCCAGGGCAGTTCCTACTGCCCCATGCATCATTAAACTTCTTAAAAATGCCTTGAATTGTTCCATCTTATCGCGATGGGCATCTTGGATATTTCGATCATCAGTCAGGTCATCATCATCATCATGTGCTTTGCCTGAGGCAACTTTGTGATAGATCCCATAAAAGCCCACAGCGACGCCGATAATGACCGCTGTAACGGTAAGTGCATCGAGAAATGCGGAGAGAAATGCTGCCATTAGTGAGAACAGCAAAGATAAAATAATTTTAGATCGAACATTAATGAGTACTTTCGTAAAGAGCAGCAAAAGCAATCCCTTCATGAAATAGATCCCAGCGACCATAAACATTAGCAACAAAATCACTGGAAAGTTCAACACAATCTCGTGATAAACCGTTGCTGGCGAGGTCATTCCTATCGCAACTGCCTCAATGGCTAGCAAGCCGCCAGGCGCAAGAGGATAAGCCTTCAGGGCCATCGCAAGAGTAAAAATAAATTGAATAATGAGAATCCAACCTGTAATAAATGGACCGACGGTATGAAACAGTATTGGGTTAACGATCAGAAATAAAATGATCGCCGTTTTGTACCAATTTGGTGTTCCTTGAAGAAAATTGGTCATGTAAACCGAGCGACCTATATTCGATGCTGTCACAGAACTGCCTCCTTTTAAACCTGATCCCGAAACTGTATTAGGGTCTAAGTCTCTTATTATTAGTAATTAAAACCGCAGTTTAGCATGCTTCTTGTCGTGCTCCATTCGAAAAGTGAGTCATATTCGGCTTGAATTAATAAGTCAAAGTGCTATTTCATTGTTAGTATTAACCGTGCTTTGTGAATCTAATGCCAAGTCATAGATTAAGCTTAAAAAAATCAATTCGGACGCCATATTCTAATGAAGAAAATAATTATCACACGTGAAGTTTTTGATGAAACTATTGAGTGTTTAGAGGCGCATTTTGATGTCGTGTCCAATCAAGAGGATCGTTTATTTCGCCGAGACGAGCTGCTTTCGTTTATCTCTGGTGCCGAAGGGATTCAAACATCCGGGGGAGATAAGGTTAACGATGAGTTTTTAGATGCTGCTCCCCAAGTCAAGATCATCGCGAATACAGCTGTTGGCTTCAACAACATTGATGTTGATGCCTGTTCGCAACGTGGGATTATCGTTACTAACACGCCGGGCGTCTTGGATGAGTGTGTGGCAGACTACGCAATGGGTCTTATGATCTCCGCGTGTAGACGGATAGGAGAAGCTGAACGATTTTTGAGGTCAGGCCAGTGGAAGACGATTTACCTGAAGCAGATGTTGGGTGTTGACGTACATGGCGCCACGCTTGGATTGGTGGGGTTTGGTCGAATTGGTCAAGCAATAGCTAGACGAGCTAACGGATTTGGTATGCGAATTGTTTATCACACGCGATCACGCGTTAGCGAAGATATTGAGAAAGATCTTAATGCAACTTACGTTGACAAGTCGCATTTGCTCCAAGAGTCAGATGTTGTGCTCCTGATTCTGCCCTACTCAAAGGAGACTCATCACTTTATCGGGGAGCGGGAATTAGCTCAGATGAAGCGACGATCGGTTTTGGTCAACATCGCCAGAGGTGGTATTGTAGATGATAAGGCTTTAATCGCAGCATTGAAGAGTAATTCTATATTCGCTGCGGGACTGGATGTCTATGAGGGTGAGCCAGCTCTAAGCGCTAAATTTTTAGAACTCGACAATGTTGTATTGTCACCGCATATTGGCAGTGCATCTGAGTCTACTCGAAGAGCGATGGCGATGACTGCTGCAAAGAATTTAATAGCAGTCTTAGCAAACGGACAAGCGCCGTTAAATTGGGTTAATCCTAGATAAAAGTTTAGAATTAAGGTTTGGAATAAAAATTTAAAATTCATCCATATATTTTTAGCTGTATTGATACCAACTATGAACCAATTGTTTAGGCTTGGGCTGCATGAGGTAGCGCGAAGATTACGTGAAGGCAAACTCAAGCCGTCAGTTTATATCAGTAACTTACTGGAGCGTATCAATGCTTTAGAGGGCAGCGTTCAGGCCTGGCAGTGGTTGGACCGAGATAGGGCTTTAGGAATTGCAAAAAAAGCTGATATGTCTGCGGCTGCCCTCCGTGCGGCTCATCCTCTCTATGGCATCCCTATTGGCGTTAAAGACAACATCTATACCTGTCTCTTATACACATCTCCGAGCCCACGAGACAGGCAGAAATCTC
>CAJXOL010000010.1 GCA_913057675.1 uncultured Pseudomonadota bacterium
CACTGCATATCGTCGGCAGCGTCAGATGTGTATAAGAGACAGCTTCAACGTACATGGTCTAAAACTACCTTTCATATGCAATCTCTGCGAGATAATCCGCAATGTGCCAAACAAGAATATGATCGAATCTTGGACACAGCTGATCCAGGTTTGCACGCGCACTTAACATTTGACATCAATGATTCGTCTCGATCCGCAGCTATTAATACGGGAGTTAAGCCAAAAATAGCCATATTGCGGGAGCAAGGAGTAAATGGACACATTGAAATGGCTGCTGCGTTTGATCGAGCGGGGTTTTCTGCGATCGATGTTCACATGAGTGACATCATATCCGGTCGTACTTCCTTGGCTGAATTTAAGGGTTTAGCAGCCTGTGGCGGTTTTTCTTATGGAGACGTTCTGGGAGCAGGAGAGGGTTGGGCGAAATCGATTTTATTTAATGCGAAAGCATTAAATGAATTCTCAGAATTTTTTCATCGAGAAGATAGTTTTGCCCTGGGGGTGTGTAATGGATGTCAAATGATGTCTAATCTAAGTGAAATCATCCCTGGTGCTGAGTACTGGCCACGCTTCATTAAGAATAGTTCTGAGCAATTTGAGGCTCGCTTTGTGATGACAGAAATCACACCAAGCCCTTCAATTTTGTTCAGAGATATGGTTGGTTCAAGAATTCCTGTTGTTACGTCTCATGGAGAGGGTCGGGTCGAATTTGAATCCAAGAAGCAAAGTGTCCAAGCAATGTCTAATATGACTTTGCGGTATGTTGACAACTATGGAGATGTGTCACAGCAGTATCCATTTAATCCAAATGGCTCTGCGGATGGGGCGACTGGCTTCACGTCTCGCGATGGACGATTTACTATTATGATGCCTCACCCAGAACGGGCATTTCGAACGACTCAAAATTCTTGGCATCCGGAGGATTGGGACGAAGATGGAGCTTGGATGTTTATGTTCCGTAATGCCCGATATTGGGTTAATTGACCCAGGCTTTGGTAGTGCTATTGATCGAATGTCTGGATTGTCGCTGCATCTCGTAGATCTGATATCAGAGTATCTCGTCTTTGAGTTATGAGGTCTTTGCGAATTTGGTCAGCTAACTCAATATATTCAGGGAAAGAAGAGTCCCTGATATCCAGTACTTCAATAACGTGATAACCGACATTCGAGTGAATTGGTTCACTAGTTACTTCCTCTTTAGTAAGCCTTACCATCGCTTCGGAGAAGGCTTTGACAAAACGTTCTGGGGTGGCCCAATCGAGTTTCCCGCCTATATCTTTTGTGCTGCTATCAATTGATAATTCCTTAGCTAATGTCGAAAAATCCTCACCAGCGGTGATTCGAGCAATAATGCTGTCCGCCGAATCTTTGTCCTCTACGAGGATATGACGCACTAGATATTCCTTCGATTCACGACGTGCTTTTTTGATTTTTACGTACTCTGCGAATTTTACTGCCTCATCTGGTTCGCTGGCCTTTGTGATTTGCTCAAACAGAAGGTTAAGGAGCAACTGCTCTTTAGTTGCCTCAAGTTGTTCCATGAACAGTGGATCTTCGTTAATTTTTCTATGTAGTGCCTCTTGCGCTACGATCTCGCGCGTAATCATCACATCAAGTACACTTTGACGAAACTCGGGGGTATCTTTTTGTCCCTGATTAATTTGACTATTTATCAACATTTCATATTTTGACTTTGATATTTCAACGCCATTTACAATAGCTATAACGTCTTGATCGGCATTAACAGCAGAAACATGTAGGGCGAGGATAAAAGCTAGAGTTTTTAATGCATGGTGAAGAACGTTCATAGTATCTCCTGGCTGTTTCAATCTTTGAAAACCGCTTGTCAATTTAATCCTCTGGAGCGAAGGCCTGTATTGATAAAGCGTGAATAGCTCCAGGCATGAGGTCTGACAAACATTCATAGATCATTCTATGTCTTTGTAATGTTAATTTTCCGGAAAACATGGAGGATACGATAGTCAACTCATAATGTCCGCCGCCAGTTTCCTGAACGCCTGCATGACCAGCATGAGAAGCTGAGTCATCAAAAATGTCAATCGCAGTCGGTTCTAATATTGCTAGTTTTTGTTTGATTTGATCAATAGTGTTCATGTTTTATACATTTTTTAATTAGACATTAACACCCAGGGCCTGTCACCCACAGTCAGAGTTACTCGTCTTCTGGGGTGATGTGTTTCGCTAAAATAAGTGCTTGTCCCAATGCAAATATTAAAAGTAGTCCCATGCCCCCAAACAATTTAAAGTTAACCCACATATCTGTGCTGAAGTTGAAGGCCACATAAAGATTGAGGCAGCCCATGAATAAGAAAAAACCTGCCCAACTAAGATTTAATTTACTCCATAGCGTATCACTCATTTGCATTTTTGAGCCCATCATAGCTTTGATTAAATTTTTCTTAAAAATTAGATTTGAAAGGCTAAGTATGATCGCAAAAGCCCAATAAAGAGCGGTTGGTTTCCATTTGATAAACGTCTCGTCTTTAAGCAATAAAGTCGCACCACCAAGAATTACGATTATTCCTAGGTTAATCAACATCATCTTCTCTATTTTTTTGTTTCGGATCCAGGACCAAGCCGTTTGAGCAATGGTCGTTATGATCGCAGCAGCGGTTGCGGCCATAATGCCGTAGCTTTTGAAAACAACGAAGAAAATTATGATTGGGAATATTTCAAAGAAAAATTTCACGTGTGCGTTCCGATTGAGTTGAGTACTTGATCCTATGGCATTTTAATCTAATCGGGACATTCGGTTTGAATCATTAAGTCCGCTGATTCAATGTGTTGATTAACGTATTATTCCACAGCAGGCAGTATTTTTTGTTTAGCAAAAAAAGAATGGGACAAAATGGATAAAAAATCTTTAGTTAATTTAGTGAATTATTCCGAAGCAACACCAGAAGTTCGAGAGATCTTTGATGACATCATGGAGACTAGACAATCAAATTACGTTAATAATATATGGAGAGTGCTAGCTTCTCATCCACCTCTGTTGAAACAGTTCTGGAGGCAAATGAAGGAAACTATGATTAAGCCATCAAGGCTTGATCCTCTAACAAAGGAGCTCATCTATCTTGCGGTCAGCATCACGAATAATTGCGAGTATTGTATTAATAGTCATACGGCAGGAGCAAGGACGAAGGGTTTAGATGAGGAAATTCTAGGAGAATTGAACGCAATTGTTTCACTGGCAAATGCAGGAAACCGTCTTACAGAAGGGTATCAAGTTCCAGTAGATAAGATTTTTATATCAAAGGCTAAGCAAAACAATTGGAAACATATAGAAAAAAAAACGAAGATCAAAAAAAAAGCCTCTAAACTAGTAAAGAAATAAATTATTGAGTTTTTGATTTGGAGTATACAAATGAGTGTTGTGAAAGCGTTAAGTGAACGATTTAGTTGCAGAAAATTTACACCAGATAAGCTCCCCGACCAAAAGGTGCATGAATTATTAATCAGCGCGCAGAGGACTGCTTCTTGGTGTAATACGCAACCTTGGTCAGTACACATTGTTTCTGGAGAACTGCTCGTAGAACTTAGTCATGCTTTAGTTGAGGCTGCGAAGATAGGGCGACCACCTGTGCCCGACATTGAGTTCCCCGAGAAATATATTGGCCAATATAAGGAGCGACGCAAGGTTTGTGGCTTGCAGCTATATAAGTCAGTAGGTATTGAGAGGGGTAATGCTGAGAAAACACAAAATCAGTTGTTAGAAAATTTTAGATTTTTTGGTGCACCTCATGCGGCGTTCATTTCCACACCTCAAGAACTAGGCACATATGGCGCGGTTGATTGCGGGCTATATTTGTCTTCTTTCATGCTTGTTGCGCAAGAGATGGGTTTGGCAACTATCGCTCAAGCAGCATTAGCTAGTTATCCAGATATTGTCAGGCAATTCGTTCCTATAGAGGAGGGACGTGATTTACTGTGTGGAATAAGTTTTGGCCTCGCTGATGTGACTCATCCAGTAAATTCCTATAGAACGGAACGAGAGACTATTGATTCCATTGCAGCGTTTCATACATGAGAGATTCTTGCTCAACTCGACAATTCAAGCTGATAAGAAACCAAAATTTTTTAACGCTGGCTTCATTGCTAGAATGAGCAAACAATTCAGATAGGTTACTAAATTTTATGAAAAATTTTTTGACGAGAAAATTGCTCCCCGATGATATCGATTTGTTAGCTCGTCAGCAGCTTCATGATTATAAGAATAGACGTCCTGGGAATTGTTTTGCTGATCCTGAGTTTGAAATGGATATTCAATCGGCTTACAAGCTTCAGGATGCGGTTGCTAAGTTGAGGCAAGAAGAGGGGGACACCGTTGCTGGCTATAAAATAGGGTGTATCGGGGGTGACATTAAAACTCAGTTCGGAATTGAAGGCCCAGTTCGTGGGACGCTGTTTTTAAGTGAGCTATTCCGTGATGGTGAAGGTCTGAATTCTGAATCTTTTGCGAATCTTGCAGTTGAGGCGGAAATGGCATTTTCACTCCTCGACGGAGGACAGATAGACCGTATTTTTCCAGTTATTGAGCTACATAATTTAGTGTTTAGAGGGTTTAAGAAATCTTTGCCAGAGCTGATCGCAAATAACTGTATTAACGCGGGTGTGGTTGTTCCGACCAATGAAGTCGAAAATGTTACCGAAGCGTCTGAAATAACTTTGCAGATTAACGAGCAAAGGTACAGTACGAATGAAATTTGGCCCATTAATAATACGCCAAATGGCTCTCTAGGTTGGTTGCAAAAAAATCTAAAATCTTATGCGTTGAGTGCCAAGAGTGGACATATGGTTCTCGCGGGAACGTCCCTGGGGCTTTATCCGGTCAAAGCAGGAGACACTGTTACCGTATTTTTGAATGGGAAAGCAATGGTTAAGTGTAACGTACACTAAATAATCATTGGTCAATGAGAGACTATGGATTAATCTGATTTAGGATTTCTTAGTTATATTTCATGATGTTTCGAACCCGTACTTGATAAGAAAAATTTTGAACTTAAAAATATTTGGTTCTACTACTTAATTTTCTTATCTAAGCGTGGGTTAAAGAGTTATAGTTTTTTAAGCAGGCCCTGAAAATCATCAGCAACAAAGTCATGATGAGTAGAGGGTGTTTTATGCGGTGGATCTTCATGTCCCCATTCGTCAGGCCTTCTTATGAATGCTGTTTTGAAGCCGCATTGTTTCGCTGCATCTAAGTCAAAGTTGTGAGATGCAACCATGCAGCACTCCTGAGGTTTGAGTTGCAGGTACTTTGCGCAAGTTAAATAGACCTCAGGAAGCACCTTATATTTTCCTATTCCCTCGCAGGAAATTACGGCATCCCAAGTTAATCCATTTTTACGAGCGGTATCGATAATTGCCCGATAGGAAAGTAGTGTAAATGATACACAGATGAAGTGTTTTTTAAATTCGGTTAGAGCTGCAGGAAACCCGGGCCAGCATTCAAGAGAATGCAGAGCCTCCCAGGCGATGGATCGTTTATCATTTTCGCTAAACTGTGTGAGGCGATGCTCGTGAATTAAGTCATTGAGTGCTTCCAAGTGAACATCATCAAAATTTTTCGTTGCGGTAGCGTGTTCGCCGTGATTCAGCATTAAATTCAGCGTGCGTCGTCGATATTCGTTTGTTATCGAGCCCCAGTCATGTGTTATACCGTGGGCTTCGCCAACGCGTTTGAAGGCTGCTTTGAATCCCGTGTGCCAGTCCAGGATTGTACCTCCAGTATCAAATGTTAATGCTTTGATTGTCATCAGGTATATTGAGTTTTAGTGTCTTTGATAAAACTTTTTTTAAAAATAGTATACACACCTATTTGATTAGGCTGCTGCCAGAAGTTTTTTTACAAACGAGTTCGGATTTACGGTGGCAAAACTTATTTTGTGGTTCCTAAGTGCTCGTCTGTTTTTTTTTCTAAGTAAGTCCAGATCTTTGGTAATCAGGTACTTAATTGAATGTTGGCCAGCTAGATTCAGGAACTTTATGTCGTCCGGATCTTTGCACCAGTATTGTGGATTTTCGATAGTTGGGGTATCTACAAAAGTACACAACGCTTTGATATCATTTTCAATAATTGATTCTTTAATATTTTGTCCTAAGAATCGAGAGTATCTGAGCACTGCGACGGCCTCTTCTAAGCATGGATCATCAATGACTATCTCAATATGTTGTTTTTTTTTGAGAGCCTTTAATGGTTTTATATTGATATCGTCGAAATAAAACCAGTCAATCCATATGTTTGTGTCGAAGACAACCCGCATGGGGCTCAAAAGAGTTCTTTATCGTCAAGGTAACGCCATTGTCCTATTGGCAACTTTGATAGTGTGACTTGGCCTATGCGAACTCGTTTTAGGCCAGTAACTCGTAGTCCAACAAATTCACACATTCTTCGAATTTGTCGTTTTTTCCCCTCACGCAAGACGAATCTAAGCTGATCGTCATTAATCCAAGAAACTTTAGCGGGTTTCAATACTTTTCCGTCTAGCTCAAGTCCATGATGAAGTAATTCCATGCCACTGTCTGTGAGGGTTCCACTGACACGGACGAGATACTCTTTTTCAATTTCAGAGTCTTGACCAATTAATTTTTTTGCAATTCGCCCGTCTTGTGTCAGGATCAGTAATCCTGTTGTGTCAATATCAAGGCGACCTGCCGGAGCAAGACCCTTTAAATGTTGTCGGATAAAGGTGTTTTTTGATTTATCATCGGAAAACTGGTTGTCAGGTTTCACTAATGTAATGGCGGGTTTATATTCCCCTTCGGCTTGACTTGAGACGTAACCAATGGGTTTGTTGATTAATATAGTGACTTTGCTAACGCCCAACCCCTTCTGTGTGAGTGTAATCTTCGCATTATGAGCTGCTCGTGTGCCAAGTTCCTCAACGCGAATGCCGTTCACCATAACCCAGCCTTTGGCAATATAGTCGTCAGCCTCTCGTCTCGAACACATGCCGCGTTCTGACATGAGCTTGGACACGCGAATCATGGCGATGGGTTCCGGCATTGTGGTTTTCGTCGACTCTTTGGTGCCAGACGACGGTGATTTGAGCCCCAATCGTGTCATATTGTCATTAAGCGGCGTTGAGTAATTCTCTTAACACGTATGGAAGAATTCCACCGTGTCTGAAGTAATCCACCTCAATCGGTGTGTCGATCCTAGAAAGTAAGGTGATTTTCCTCGTCTTACCATTTTTTTCCGTAATAACTAAAATCATGTCCTGTTGAGGCTTTAGTTTGTCCATACCGAGTATCTCAAAGGTTTCCTCACCAGTTATATTGAGTTTCGCAACAGTATCAGTCCCTTTAAACTGAAGAGGAAGGACACCCATGCCAACCAGGTTAGATCGATGAATTCGTTCAAAACTCTTAGCAATAACTGCTCGAACACCCAATAGCTGAGTACCCTTTGCAGCCCAATCTCGTGATGATCCGGTGCCGTATTCTTCGCCACCAAATACAACAGTAGGAATTTCAGAATTTTGATAACTCATGGCAGCATCATAGATGGCCATCTGTTTTCCTGAAGGTTGCAATACGGTATAGCCACCTTCGATACGTGAACCGTCTGTATTCAACGGTAGCATTAAATTTTTGATTCGCACATTCGCGAATGTGCCCCGCATCATCACTTCATGATTGCCGCGGCGTGCGCCATAGCTATTAAAATCCGCCTTTGCTACGTTATTTTGTAGCAAATATTTACCAGCGGGAGAGCTTTCCTTGATGGAGCCTGCTGGTGAAATATGATCGGTTGTGACCGAATCACCGAATATCCCGAGTGCTCGCGCGCCTACGATGTCCGAAACGGCAACAGGATTCATGTCGAAGCGGTCAAAGAATGGGGGCTCCGCAATGTAGGTTGACTTGGGCCAGTCATATACTTCACCATCCGCGCTTGGGACTTTCTTCCAAAGTGGAGTGGCGTTTGCCAGGTCCTTGTAGAGTTTTTTAAAGGTTTTTGCGTCAGTCGCGTGTTTCAGTGCATTTGTGATGTCTCGCTGACTTGGCCAGATATCCCCTAGGTAGACTGGCTTCCCGGTTTTTCCGATACCGAGAGGCTCTGTCATTAAATCTTTTTTCACAGTCCCAGCAATTGCATAAGCAACAACAAGAGGCGGGCTTGCTAGAAAGTTTGCACGAATGTTTGGGTGAATTCTGGCTTCAAAGTTTCGGTTACCTGAGAGGACTGCTGAACAAACTAAATCTTCATTCAAAATTGCATTATCGATCGGTTCAGCCAGAGGCCCAGCATTGCCAATACATGTTGTGCATCCGTAACCGGCAAGGTAAAAACCAAGGTTCTCGAGATACGGAAGAAGACCGGCTTTAGTGAGATACTCCGTTACAACTCTTGATCCCGGGGCAAGAGACGTCTTGATATGTTTTTTGACGGTTAGACCTTTTTCTACGGCATTTTTTGCAAGGATTCCGGCGGCAACTAAGACTCCTGGGTTAGATGTGTTCGTGCAGGATGTGATTGCAGCAATTAAAATATCGCCAGAACCGATATCGATATTACTCTGTGTGCGATATCTTTTGTCGAGTTCAATTTTATTTTTATCGAAGCCTCCTGAAGAGACGGGTGCAGAGAATAATTGTTTGAACTTTGAAGATACATCACCTAATCGAATCCGATCTTGAGGACGTTTAGGCCCAGCCAAAGACGGTTCAACTTGTGATAAATCAAGCTCGATCACATTGCTGTATTTGATGTCTCCTTTTTTTGGCATGCCAAACATATTTTGAGCGCGATAGTACTTCTCGAATGCAGTGACTTCATCCTCTGTGCGACCGGTGTAGCGTAAGAATTCCACGGTCTTCTTATCAACTGGAAAGAACCCCATTGTTGCGCCGTACTCGGGTGCCATATTGGCAATAGTGGCTCGGTCAGTGACTGGAAGAGAAGCAGCACCGTCACCAAAAAACTCGACGAACTTGCCGACTACTTTGGCTTCACGGAGCAACTCGGTAATGGTCAAGACTAAGTCTGTTGCAGTAACACCGAACCTTAGCTTCCCTTTTAGGTTAACGCCAACGACGTCTGGGGTAAGGAAATATACTGGTTGGCCTAGCATGCCAGCTTCTGCTTCGATACCTCCGACGCCCCATCCCACTACACCAATACCATTAATCATTGTGGTGTGTGAGTCTGTTCCTACTAGGGAGTCTGGGTAATACACCTTATTTTTCTTATGGACACCCGGTGCGAGGTACTCAAGGTTAACTTGGTGAACAATGCCGATACCTGGAGGCACAACTTTAAATGTGTCAAACGCTTGCATGCCCCATTTCATGAATTGATAGCGCTCTCTGTTACGTTCGAACTCGAGCTTCATATTCGCTCCTAGTGCGGATTTGTTTCCGTAGTTATCAACCTGTACGGAGTGATCAACTACTAGATCTACGGGCACTAATGGCTCGATGGACTTTGGATTTTTCTTTAGTGACTTAGCTACACGGCGCATAGCAGCCAAGTCTGCAAGTAGGGGGACGCCTGTAAAATCTTGCAGAACAATTCTCGATACGACAAATGGAATCTCGTGGGTGCGTTTACCTTTTGGTTTCCATTGGGCGAGTTGGCTGATATGTTTTTCCGTTATTTTCTCACCATCACAGTTTCTCAAAACAGATTCAAGTACGATCCTTATCGATACGGGTAACTTAGAAATGTCTCCCAGCCCTGCTTTTTCCAATGCGGGTAGCGAATAATAGGTGCCTTTTTTTCCATTCTTAATCGTGAATTCTTTTCGAGAATTAAACAGGTTGTGTGCCATGTGTTCCGAGCCCCAGAGTCTAGATATCAATAATGACCTCGTCGGCAAACCATTTTGGAAGCCGACGAATTGGTTTAAAGTGCATATTTATATTACGAACATATCTACAAATTCATGGACCGGTGTCTCCGCTAGTTTTTTACTATTGAGGCAAAGATCAAGAATTAATTTTTGTTGTTTTACGGGAAATTTTCTAGCTAAGTTCGTTTTGAATTTTTCCACTAATACGGGCATGCCTTCTTTCCGTCTTAGTTTGTGACCAATCGGGTATTCGCAAACAATTTCCTTTAGTTTCTTTCCGTCCTTAAATTCAACTGTAAGCGCGTTAGCAATTGAGCGTTTCTTTGGATCATGATAATCCTTGGTGAATTTTTTGTCCTCAATGCAAACAATCTTGTCTCGTAGTTTGTCAATGCGGGGATCTGAAGCAACGTCGTCCTCGTAATCTGATGCTGTTAATCGACCATGGAGTATTGGGACAGCGACCATATATTGTATGCAGTGATCTCGATCAGCAGGGTTATTTAGTGGACCTTTTTTATCGATGATGCGGATGCAAGCTTCGTGCGTGCGAATGGTTATTTTTTTAATATCATCTGCACTTCGACCGCTTTTCTTGAGGAGGTCGTGAATTTGCATTGCGCATTCAACTGAAGTTTGTGAATGGAACTCAGCAGGGAAAGATATCTTAAATAAAACGTTTTCCATAACGTAGCTGCCATAAGGGCGTTGGAACTTAAATTCTTTTCCTTCAAATAGGACATCGTAAAAGCCCCATGTTTTTGCGCTAAGTACTGACGGGTATCCCATCTCACCGGTTTTAGCGATGAGCGCGAGTCGCACAGCCCGACTAGTGGCATCGCCAGCGGCCCAGCTCTTACGAGAACCTGTGTTTGGCGAGTGGCGATAAGTGCGTAATGATTGTCCATCCACCCAAGCCAGCGAGACGGCATTAATGATCTCTTCTTGATTCAGACCCAACATGTTAGCGACTACAGCGGTCGATGCGACCTTAACAAGCACTACGTGATCTAGGCCTACTTTGTTGAAACTATTCTCGATGGCTAAGCTACCTTGAATTTCGTGTGCTTTAATCATTGCCGTGAGAACGTCTTGCATCTTGAGCGGTTTTTTGCCTGCTGCTATCGCGTTTCTCGATAACCAGTCCGCTGTGGCGAGGATACCTCCTAAATTATCTGATGGGTGACCCCACTCGGCGGCAAGCCAAGTGTCGTTAAAGTCTAGCCAACGAATCATGGCGCCAATATTGAATGCAGCTTGAACTGGGTCGAGTTGGAATTGAGTGCCGGGGACTTTTGCTCCGTTAGGAACGGTTGTTCCTGGTACGATAGGTCCTAACAGTTTGTTACACGCGGGGTACTCCAGTGCTTCTAACCCGCAGCCCAGTGTGTCAATCAAACAATATCGCGCGGTTTCATAGGCTTGTTTGCTGGTGATGGCTTTTTTCGAAACGTAGTTAGCGATATCGACTAAGACTTTGTCGGGTTTTGGGCGAACATTTGAAATGTGTGCAGACATGAATTAAAGGTTCCTGTTTAGATTATGTGTATATAAATGTACGTAACAAATAGGTTCTACGTTTTTTGTTATCGAATATGGCTTTTGATTATTTGCGTTTTGCCATTGGGACCCACTTCAAGTTCTCCTGGCCCGTATAATTTGCGCTAGGGCGGATGATCTTCCCATCGATTCTTTGTTCTATAACGTGGGCAGCCCATCCCGAGGTTCGGGCCATCACAAAGATGGGCGTAAACATGGATGTTGGAATACCCATTTGGTTGTAACTTACCGCAGAGAACCAATCAAGATTTGGGAACATTTTCTTCTCGTCCCACATAACTGTTTCGATCCGAGCCGCTATGTCGAAGAGGTTCGTATTTCCGGTTTCTTTACATAGTGTGCGTGAAACTTTTTTAATGACTTCGTTTCTTGGATCACTGATTGTATAAACCGGGTGTCCAAATCCAATGACAATTTCTTTATTTGCAATTCTTTGCTTTATATCTGTTTCAGCGTCTTTAGGCGTGTGATAACGCTGCTGAATTTCGTAGGCTACTTCGTTTGCCCCACCATGCTTTGGGCCCCGGAGCGCACCAATTGCTCCGGTGATTGATGAATACATGTCTGAGGAAGTTCCAGCGATAACACGTCCAGCGAAGGTTGAGGCATTGAATTCGTGTTCCGCATATAAGATTAAAGAGGTGTGCATTGCTTTAACCCATGATTCTGACGGCTTTTTTCCATGCAGCAAGTGTAAGAAGTGCCCACCGATCGAATCGTCATCGGTTTCAGTTTCAATGCGACGACCGTTGTGGCTCCAGTGATACCAATACAATAACATCGATCCAAACGAGGCCATCAACCGATCTGCGATGTCTCTAGCGCCTGAGATGTTGTGATCTTCTTTTTCAGGTAAAACGGTACCAAGAGCGGAGCATCCCGTTCTTAACACATCCATAGGATGCGCTGATGCAGGTATCCACTCTAAGACTGCCTTAACATTAGTGGGTAGTCCACGAAGTGCTTTAAGTTTTAACTTATAGTTTTTGAGCTCAGCAGCTGTAGGAAGTTTTTCATGTACCAATAGATACGCAATTTCTTCAAATTCCGCATCTTGAGCAAAGTCTAATATGTCGTAACCGCGATAATGCAGGTCGTTGCCCGTTCTTCCAACGGTACAAAGCGCTGTATTGCCTGCAGGGACACCTGATAACGCAACTGATTTTTTTGGTTTTGGTTTATGTTCTATTTTTTCACTCATGGTTATTTCCTTTCACAAAAAGATCATCTAATTTTGCTTCGTATTTATGGTAATCGAGATGCTCGTACAATTCATCTCGTGTTTGCATGGTGTCGAGAACGGATTTTTGTGTCCCCTCTTTACGCACGGTTTGGTAGACGTTGAGTGCAGCCTGATTCATCGCCCGAAACGCGGATAGCGGATAAAGAACAAGACCCACATTCACGGAACGCAATTCCTCAACTGTAAATAGAGGAGTATGTCCAAATTCAGTGATGTTTGCCAAAATAGGGACCTTAACTGCATCTGCAAATTTTTGGTACATACTTAGCTCAGTCATAGCTTCGGGAAATATCATGTCTGCACCAGCTTCAACACACGCACAAGCTCGGTCAATAGCGGCATCTAATCCTTCAACCGCGAGGGCGTCCGTTCGTGCCATTATGACGAAGTCAGGATCTATTCGCGCGTCCGAGGCTGCTTTAATTCGGTCGACGAATTCGCTCTTTGAAACAACTTCCTTGTTAGGGCGATGCCCGCATCGTTTGCTCTGGACTTGATCCTCGATGTGCATCGCACCAGCACCAAATTTTATTAAAGATTTTACTGTTCTCGCGATATTAAATGCGCCACCAAAGCCGGTATCTACATCGACGAGTAGGGGAAGAGAGCAGACATCTGTAATTCGCCTCACGTCAGTTAGGACGTCATCCAAAGAGGAAATGCCAAGATCAGGAATGCCTAGAGAACCTGCGGCTACCCCACCGCCCGATAGGTATATGGCTTTATATCCAGATTGCTCCGCAAGACGTGCGTGGTAGGCGTTAATCGCGCCGATAACCTGCAGAGGTTGCTCAGCGTCGATGGCTTCTCTAAATTTTTTTCCTTGGGAGGAGATGGTCATGATTTTTCCTTACTATATTTCATTGAAAAAATGAGTTTTTTGCTTCTTCATTGACGGATAGGCCATTGAGATAGGCTCTTTGAAGTAAATTCCAAAAGTACCTATAACTCGCGCGGTCATGCATTTCGTTATTGTGGGAGATTGGTCCCCAGTCTGCTTTTTGAGCGGCTAATAGAATTTGTGTGGCCCGATCAATTTCGTCTTCATCAGGTTTCATCCCATTTACGATTGATTCGATTTGTGACGGATGAATGCTGTACATGCGCATGAATCCGTAAGTATCTCTAGCGATTTTTGCATCATCAAAAGCAATCGATCTGTCTTGAATTTCGAGGCACGGATTATGTGTCGCAACAAGTCCATATCGCAAAGCTGCAGCAGCAACTTCTGTTTTAGCTCGAGAAATTAACTGATGGGTGAATTGTCCAGGCGATCGCATCGCAGTTGCAGGAATAGCCCCTTGATGATCGCTGACAAAATCCAGCAAGCCGAAGATAAGCCCTTCAAGCCCGTCAATGCTAGCGATTTTGAAGACTTCGCTGAGCGCGCTTTGCGTTTCAATGAGGATGTGGATCGGTGGCGCGCTGACACCATTCAACTCGGCTGCTGTTTGAATGTAATTCACGGTGCGAGCTGCTTCGTCATAGCTCACAGGTTTTGGAATGGTAAGGTAAGAGATATTTTGAGCGGCTTCAGCCATTAAAATATCAATGTCTTGATTGCAGGCTTCATGCATTGGATCATGAATGCGAACGCCTAACCTATTGTTGGGACCACCCAATTCAGCCATCAGCTTACCAACCATTATCGCGTGTCGATACTCTTCTCCAGCGGGAGCTCCGTCTTCGCAATCACAAGTCACATCGAATTTTATCTCTGTTGATGATTGCAAGATGACTGCTTTGCGGATAAATTTCTCGTTTCCAGCAAAGTGCTCGCATGAAGGGATCAAGGGTAAAGATGCTCCCGTTTGGAATAACACATGGTCAGGATGAGTCATATTAGTCTTGGCTGAGTAAGTGACTTATCGCACCACGTTCTTCCTCTAGTTCCTGAAGTGTATTGTTCATTTTTGAACGACTAAAGTCATCAATTTGTAGGTCTGGGATGATCTGATAATCACCATTTGCGCAAATAGTTGGAAACCCGTAGATCACCCCTTCTGGAATGCCGTAAGAGCCGTCAGAGGGAACACCCATTGTCGTCCATTCACCTTCAGAGCCCAAGATCCAATCTCGCATATGATCAATGGCGGCAGATGCGGCTGAAGCGGCTGATGATAGGCCTCTAGCATCAATGATTGCCGCACCTCGTTTGCCTACAGTGGATATGAATGTATTTTCATACCAGTCTTGATTATTAATGACTTCTGGCGCGGGCCTACCATTTATGGACGCAAACCGATAATCAGGGTACATCGTTGGAGAATGATTGCCCCAGACGATTAACTGCTTGATTGAGTCAACGCTTTGACCACTCTTGGTGGATAGTTGGGAGAGCGCGCGATTATGATCGAGGCGCAGCATTGCTGTGAAGTTGCGGCTAGGAAGGTCTGGTGCGCTCTTCATTGCGATATACGCGTTGGTATTCGCCGGGTTTCCTACGACGAGCACTCTGACGTCTTTATTCGCCACTGCGTTAAGTGCTTGCCCCTGGCCGGTGAATATTGCGCCATTCGCCTCCAAGAGATCTTTTCTTTCCATTCCTTTTGATCTCGGTCGAGCCCCAACCAAAAGTGCAATGTCGATATCTTTAAATGCGACCATTGGGTCGTCAGATTGAACAACGCCGGCTAAGAGCGGGAATGCGCAATCCTCTAGCTCCATAACGACACCTTTTAGTGCATTGAGTGCTGGCGTTATCTCGAGCAACTGTAAAATTATCGGTTGGTCTTTCCCGAGCATTTCGCCTGAAGCAATTCTAAACAATAGGCTATAGCCGATTTGACCTGCAGCGCCTGTAATGGCGACTCTGATGGGCTTCTTCATCTGTATTTATCCCTATAAAGATTGTGTAACTAAATTTTAATGCTATTTGGTTTCCGTGGCTTACCTCTCATCAATGATTTCAAGGTCAGGCCAGTTTTTCGGGATTCCGACCTTGTTTTTGAACCTTTGAGTTTTGTTTAAGCCTAAATTTTAAGAACCTATTGTACGTTTCGTGACCACCTCAAGTCAATAGGTCTTATATAAGACATAAGAATAGATGCAATTGTTGTAGATAAATCTTCGAATTGGGAATAGAATAATCATATTATGGAGCTTCAAAGCGAAACCAAAGCGGGCTACGTGCCTTTATATCGCCAGATTAAGCGTCTGATTACAGACGCGTTGAAATCAGGTGAATGGGCGCCAGGGCAGTCAATTCCGAGTGAATTTGAGCTTGCACAACGTTACAACGTAAGCCAAGGTACCGTGAGAAAAGCAATTTCTGACCTCGCGACCCAAAAACTGGTGGTTAGGCATCAAGGAAAAGGTACTTTTGTTGCCTCCCATCAAATAGAGCCAACAAAATTTCCGTTCCTTCGTTTAGTGCCAGATGTTGGGCCAGTTGCGGATGTTAATGCAAATTTAATCGATTTCTGGAGAATCAAACTTGATGCAGTGTCTGCCGCGAACTTGTCGGTCGGTGCTGGGTCAACCGGTTGGTTAATCCGCAGAATTTTAGCTCCAGAAGGAGTTCAAACGATTTACGAGGAGATTCGTCTTCCTGGTCAGCCGTTTGAGGTGATCGAAGAAAAAATGCTTTTAGAGCATAACTGCATGCTCTACAGCATGTATGAGGCCGTATTTGGATTAAGAATTCTTAATGTTGAGGAACGTGTGAAAGCCGTTTTAGGAGAAGGTGAAATAGTTGACCGATTAGGTCTATTAGACGGGTCGCCCATACTGAGGGTTGATCGCATTGCTTATACATATGGAGATCAACCCGTTGAACTAAGGCGAAGTTATTGCAATACATCCAACCATCATTATAGGAATCAAATCGTCTAACGAGCGTTTGCGGGTTCAAAAATAAGGAACTAACTGCTATGAATATGAAACCGAGGCCAAAACATTTAGACCTCACCAAAATAAGGTTACCCCTTCCAGGATTTGTCTCAATTCTTCATCGGGTGAGCGGTTTGGGCATGTTTCTGATGATTGGCGTCCTCTTAGGCGTCTTATCGTTAAGTTTGGAGTCTCCTCAGGGGTACGCGCAGGTAGCAAAATACCTATCTGGTTGGTTGGGTAAAGCGTTGGTCATCGGTCTTGTATGGGCTTTCACACATCATTTCATAGCGGGTATTCGCTTCTTGCTTCTTGATTTGCATATTGGTTCAGATCTCTCGGCGGCGCGAAAATCAAGTGCTGCAGTGTTGATCTTGAGTGGAGCTCTAACACTTATTTTTGGAGTCACCATATGGTAAATCGAATAGTTACCGGGGCGCACTATGGGCTAAAGGATTGGTTGGTTCAAAGAGTCACGGCCGCCATCATGGCGGTGTATACGATTGTCTTTGGAATTGTGTATGTCGTTAGCTGCCCCAAAGATTACTTTGAGTGGAGCTACATGTTTCAACCTCAGTGGATGAGAACCATCACACTACTATTTTTCTTGAGTCTTTTTTGGCACGCATGGATTGGCGTCAGAGACATTTTTATGGACTATATCAAGTGCACTGCGTTGCGTCTTGGTCTTCAAGTTCTAACGATACTGGTTCTGATTGCTTATGCTTTATGGACCATTCAAATTTTGTGGAGTGTGTAAATGTCTTATCCAGTAAGAAAATTTGATGCCGTGATTGTTGGTGCTGGTGGTGCTGGCCTTAGAGCCGCACTCCAGTTGTCAGAAGCGGGTTGCAAGGTTGCTGTGCTATCCAAAGTGTTTCCTACACGCTCCCATACAGTGGCTGCGCAGGGTGGCGTAGGTGCAGCGTTAGCGAATATGGGCGAGGATAGCTGGCATTGGCACATGTACGATACTGTAAAAGGGTCAGATTGGCTCGGGGATCAGGACGCAATTGAGTTTATGTGTCGTGAAGCACCGAAGAGTGTGATTGAGTTAGAGCATTTTGGGATGCCTTTCGATCGAAATGAAAACGGATCGGTTTATCAGCGCCCGTTTGGCGGTCATATGCAAAATTTTGGAGCGGGGCCACCAAGTCAGCGGTCGTGTTGTGCTGCTGATCGGACAGGTCATGCAATGTTACACACTCTTTACCAGAGAAACGTGCGATCGAATACCCATTTCTTCGTTGAATGGATGGCGCTTGATTTAATACGGGATTCATCTGGCCAAGCTGTAGGCGTTACGGCTATGGAAATGGAAACGGGCGAAGTGTCCATTTTTCACTCGAAGGCGGTTTTGTTTGCCACAGGCGGAGCGGGACGAGTGTACGCATCGAGTACGAATGCATTCATCAATACTGGTGATGGTCTTGGTATTGTTTCTCGTGCGGGTATACCCCTTGAAGACATGGAGTTTTGGCAATTCCACCCTACAGGTGTTGCTGGAGCGGGCGTTTTAATCACGGAAGGTGTCCGTGGAGAAGGAGGCTATCTCCTCAACAAGGATGGCGAACGGTTTATGGAGCGCTATGCGCCCAATGCGAAAGATTTAGCGTCTCGTGATGTGGTTGCCCGAGCGATGGCAACCGAGATCAAGGACGGCCGAGGCTGCGGCGATAATGCAGATCATGTAATGCTTAAGCTGGATCATTTAGGTGAAGAGTTAATCGAGAGTAAATTACCAGGGATTAGGGAAATTTCTAAGAAATTTGCTAATGTTGATCCAGTTAAAGATCCAATTCCTGTGGTGCCAACTTGTCATTACATGATGGGCGGCATCCCGACAAACTATCGTGGTGAGGTGGTTGCCCCGTCCGGAGAGAATAAGGAGGCAATTGTGCCTGGTTTATTTGCGGCAGGTGAGTGTGCTTGCGCATCGGTCCATGGTGCCAATCGACTTGGAACGAACTCGCTCACTGACTTGTTGGTATTTGGTAAATCTGCGGGTAATTCTACGGTTGAATTCTTAAAACAAAATCGCGAGCATAAAGATTTGCCTCGTGATGCTGGTGATTTAACGCGTGAGCGATTGGATCGATTGAATAACCAAACTAATGGTGAATCTGTTTCTGAGGTTGGGGCAGCACTCCGACAAACAATGCAGAGAAATTGTGGTGTTTTCCGTTTTCCTGATTTGCTAGCTAATGGCGTTGCTGAAATTAAAGAGGTCGAGCAGCGGGTAATGAGGACTCAAATTTCTGATAAGAGCAAGGTTTTCAATACTGCTCGCATTGAGGCCTTGGAGTTAGATAATTTAATCGAGGTCGCGATGGCCTCTCTTGTTTCGGCTGAAGCGCGTCAAGAAAGTAGGGGGGCCCATGATCGGGCAGATTTTTCAGATAGAGATGACGAGAATTGGTTGAAGCACACTCTTTGGTTTAAAGAGGGAAATCGATTGGATTATAAGCCTGTTCACATGAATCCGCTAACCGCAGAGACTATTGAACCTAAGGTCCGTACTTATTAAGCGATTCTAGTTATTTAGTAAAAAGGTATACATCATGTTATTCAAAATTTATCGATACGATCCTGACAAAGATGCGAAGCCTTACATGAAGGAGTATGACGTTGAGCTTAGCTCGTCCGATAGGATGTTGCTTGATGCGCTGATTCGTATTAAGGAGATGGATGATTCTTTAAGTATTCGTCGATCGTGTCGCGAGGGTGTCTGTGGTTCAGATGCGATGAACATCAACGGTAAAAACGGGCTCGCTTGTGTTACTAGCTTGGCAACTCTTAAGTCGCCTGTGGAATTGCGACCCTTGCCCGGGATGCCTGTTATTCGTGATTTGATTGTAGATATGTCACAGTTTTTTAAGCAGTACCATTCTGTTACGCCTTACTTGGTCAATGAGCAGCCAGCTCCTGACACAGAGCGGTTGCAATCACCCAAAGAACGGGCGCAATTAGATGGACTATATGAGTGCATTTTGTGTGCGTGTTGTTCGACAGCATGTCCCTCTTTTTGGTGGAATCCAGATAAGTTTGTAGGCCCGGCCGGTTTGCTTCAGGCGTATCGATTCCTTGCGGACACAAGAGATCAGTCTTCTAGCCAACGGCTAGATAATCTAGAGGATCCCTACCGACTCTTTCGATGTCACTCAATTATGAATTGCGTAGATGTTTGTCCAAAAGGTTTGAATCCAACAAAGGCTATAGGGAAAATTAAAGATATGCTCGTCAAGAGAATGGTCTAGGGCGTTACTTTATGAGCGATATGGATAGATTACGTTGGAGTTGTCGTAGGGGATTACTAGAACTTGATCTTGTTTTGCAAAGGTTTCTCAATGAAGAGTACTCATCGCTAGGGGCGGAGCAACGAGAAACTTTTAAGCGTTTATTGGGGCTTCAAGATAACGAGTTACTAGACCTTGCTATGGGTCGTGCAGACACAAGTGATGAAAAGTTTGGGGAATTGGTTAATTTAATGCGTAAATAAATTTTAATTGAAAATACTGCGCAACATATAAAAATAAAAGGCCTCGGTCTTACTAAAAGTAAAATAAAAAGGGGGTTGTCATGTCTGACAGAAAAGCAAATCTGATTCTTCCAAACGGAGAAGCAAGTATAGATTTTCCTATTCACAGCGGGACTATTGGTCCGGATGCAGTAGATATTCGAGCTCTGCTTGGCAAGACAGGGAAAGTTACGTACGACCCAGGATTTTTATCGACTGCGAGTTGCCGTTCTGCAATTACGTATATTGACGGGGACGAGGGTGTACTACTTTATCGAGGATACCCTATCGAGCAGCTCGCCAAGAATTGTGATTTTCTTGAAGTTTGCCACCTTTTGTTAAATGGTGAGTTACCTAATAGCGAAGAAAAAACGAGATTTGATTCAAAGGTCATGCGTCACACTATGGTGCATGATCAGATTAATAATTTTTTTAGAGGTTTCCGGCGTGATGCTCATCCAATGGCCATATTGGTTGGTACTGTTGGCGCCCTTTCAGCTTTTTATCACGACTCATTAGATTTAGATAACCCGTCGCATCGAGAGATTTCACAATTTCGTCTCATTGCCAAAATCCCCACACTTGCAGCTATGGCCTATAAGTACTCAGTTGGCCAACCGTTCGTGTATCCCGATAATGAACTGAGTTACTCGGCTAATTTTATGCGAATGCTTTTCTCAGTTCCTGCGGAAGAATACAAAGTTAACGACACGTTAGCGCGTGCTCTAGATCGTATTTTTATATTGCATGCTGATCATGAGCAAAATGCTTCGACATCAACTGTACGTCTTGCTGGATCCTCTGGTGCAAATCCTTTTGCATGTATTGCAGCAGGAATTGCCTGTCTTTGGGGGCCCGCTCACGGTGGGGCGAACGAGGCATGTTTGGACATGTTAGAAGAGATTGGAGATGTGTCCCGAGTTGGCGAATATATTAAGAAGGCTAAGGATAAAAATTCAGGGTTCAGGTTGATGGGTTTTGGTCATCGCGTATATAAAAACTATGATCCCAGAGCTAAATTGATGCGGGAGACGTGTCACGAGGTTCTGGGTGAATTGGGTTTGGAGAATGACCGATTATTCAAACTTGCAATGGAGCTAGAACGTATCGCATTAGAAGATGACTATTTTGTTGAGAAGAAATTGTATCCAAATGTTGATTTTTATTCGGGTATTGTTCAGCGGGCGATGGGTATTCCAACAAACATGTTTACATGTATTTTTGCTCTTGCGCGAACCGTGGGATGGATTGCTCAATGGAATGAAATGATCTCTGATTCTGAGCAAAAAATCGGTCGTCCAAGACAGCTATATGTCGGTGAGGGCCTACGGGATGTGAAATCCATTCAACAACGATAATTTCTTCAATATACTTCTGATAACTGACCTTTGACGTAATAACTCATGATGAACGAATTTGGTGGTAGCTCCTATCTTTTTGGCACTAATGCTGCATTTGTAGAAGAATTGTATGACTCTTATTTAGAGAATCCAAGTTCAATTTCAACGGATTGGAAAGTTTATTTTGATGGTCTACAAAACGAAAATCTGGGTACGGATGTTTCGCATCATGAGATTGTAAAGTCATTTGTTGGGTATAAAGATAAGGTAGTTGCAACTCCTTCGATTACTGGACTGGTGGGAGATGTCAGTAACGAGCGTAAGCAAGTTACCGTGCTTCAACTCATCAATGCATACCGATTTTTAGGTGTGAGGCGTGCATCTCTAGATCCGCTAAAGCGATTCAACAAACCTGATGTTCCTGAGTTAACTCTCGAACACTATGGCCTTGGCCAGAGTGACCTTGAAAAGAAATTCAATACAGGGTCTTTTGTCGGGCCTGAGCAAATGCCTTTGTCAGAACTTTTGAAGGCTTTGCAAGATACTTACTGTGGATCGGTTGGCGCAGAGTATATGTACATCAGCGATGTACAGCAAAAACGATGGATTCAAAATCGACTTGAGGGGCCAAGAGCGCATCCGAAATATTCTTCAGACCTCAAGCTTCACTTGCTTGAGCGGTTAACGGCAGCAGAGACATTAGAAAAATATCTTCATACTAAATACGTTGGGCAAAAAAGATTTTCCCTTGAGGGCGCGGAAAGTGTCATTGTGTCATTGGATCATCTGCTACAAAGAGCTGGCCAATTAGGTATTCAAGAGTCCGTCATTGGTATGGCGCATCGGGGTCGTCTCAATGTGCTTGTGAATACCTTGGGCAAGATGCCAAAGGATCTATTCTCGGCGTTTGAAGGCAAGTCGGTAGAACAGCTTCCCGCGGGTGACGTTAAGTATCATCAGGGATTTTCCTCTGATCTGATGACTCCCGGTGGGCCAATGCATGTTTCTTTAGCATTTAACCCATCACATCTTGAAATTGTTAACCCAGTTGTTGAGGGGTCAGTGCGTGCTCGACAACATCGCCGCAACGATGCTGAAGGCCGAGAAGTTTTACCTGTGTTGCTCCATGGAGACGCCGCTTTTGCAGGGCAAGGCGTGGTCATGGAGACTTTGAATCTCTCTCAGACACGTGGTTATGGAACAGGAGGATCGGTACATATCATCATTAATAATCAAATTGGGTTTACAACCTCTGATCCAAGAGATGTTCGCTCTACTTTATATTGTAGTGACATCGCAAAAATGATTGATGCACCCGTTTTTCATGTGAATGGAGATGATCCAGAAGCAGTAGCTTTTGTGACGGAAATTGCTCTGGACTATCGAATGGAGTTTGGAAAAGATGTAGTGATTGATCTTGTTTGCTTTAGAAAGCTCGGGCATAACGAACAAGATGAGCCGATGGTCACGCAACCTTGGATGTATAGTTTAGTGAAAAAACATCCAGGTACTCGAAAAAAGTATGCAGATCGCTTGTTAGCTGAAGGTTGTGTTCAGGGTGGAGAGCCTGAGGAAATGATTGGTCATTTCAGAGATGCATTGGACGGGGGGCATCACACAAATAAAACCATCTTGTCGAATTTTAAACCTCCTTATATGATTGATTGGTCGGCTTACCAAAACATTCCATGGACTCACGTAGCGAAAACGAGCTTAACGCTAAGGTCCATTAAAGCTTTGTCTGCAAAATTAACCGCTGTGCCAGAGGGGTTTGTAATGCAGCCTCGCGTAGAAAAAGTGATTAGTGATCGTCGTTTGATGTCGCAGGGTCAGCTTCCGATTGATTGGGGTATGGCAGAAAATTTGGCTTATGCGTCACTCTTAAAAGCTGGTTATGGCATTCGTTTATCTGGTCAGGATAGTGGTCGAGGAACTTTTTTCCATAGGCATGCTGTTTTACATGATCAAAGAAGGCAGGGTGCGACTGGCGGGATTCACATTCCGCTCGAGCATATCGATAAAGGACAACCTAAGTTTTCAGTGATCGATTCACTGCTGTCGGAAGAAGCTGTGCTTGGTTTCGAATATGGTTATGCAGCAACCGAGCCTAATGACCTCGTAATTTGGGAGGCTCAGTTTGGTGATTTTGCCAATGGGGCACAGGTCGTGATTGATCAGTTTATCGCTTCTGGTGAAGTTAAATGGGGGCGCATGTGTGGGCTCGTGATGATGCTACCTCATGGTTATGAAGGGCAGGGCCCTGAGCATTCTTCGGCAAGAATCGAACGTTATTTGCAGTTGTGTGCTGATTACAACATGCAAATTTGCATTCCTTCAACTCCCAGTCAAATGTTTCATGTGCTGAGACGCCAAATGATCAGACCCTACCGAAAGCCCTTGATCGTTATTAGCCCTAAGAGTTTATTGCGCCATAAAGAATCTATCTCTTCTATAGACGACCTTGTTGATGGGGAATTTCAAAACATCATTCCAGATGACGCGAGTACAAATCCCTCCAAGATTAAACGAGTTGTATTTTGTAGTGGCAAAGTTTATTTCGAACTTGCTGCGCTGCGTAAAGAACGTCAATTAGATCATGTTGCGATTGTTAGGTTGGAGCAGATCTATCCGTTCCCGCATGATTCATTTAAAGCTCAGATAGCTCTTTATAAAGGTGCAAAGGAGATGGTTTGGTGCCAGGAAGAGCCAGGAAATCAAGGTGCTTGGCACAGGATTCAGCACTACATAGAACGCCACCTGTTGAAAGGGCAAAAGCTCAGTTATGCCTTGAGAGCCTCTTCAGCATCACCAGCAGGTGGGTATTCGGCGCTGCATTCAAAGCGTCAAGGTGCGGTATTAAATGCCGCTTTGGGAATAAATGATTAACGATTTAACGTATTTGCGACTAACCATAATTGGGAGAGGTCATGCTAATTGAAGTTCGAGTTCCTGCATTGTCGGAATCTGTAGCTGAGGCAACTTTGTTGTCTTGGCACAAAAAGCAAGGAGACTTTGTGAAACGAGATGAGAATCTTATCGACATAGAGACAGATAAAGTCGTGTTAGAGCTGCCTGCGCCGCAGTCGGGTGTGTTGACCGAGCTTGTTAAAGTAGAAGGAGCGCTAGTCGCAGCAAATGAGGTTATTGCCCGTATCGATACGAGTGCCGTTGATGAGCGACAGGATCAAGCCAACACAATAGCAGTCGGGGAAAAGGAGGGTGGTGAGACTGATGCTTCACCGATTGACGCGTCTTTGGTGCTCATGCCAGCAGCAAAGAAATTAGCTGCTGATAAAAGAATCGAAGTGAACAAGATTACCGGAACGGGTCGAGGTGGGCGAATCACCAAAGAAGATGTGATTGCCGCATCATCGGCTAAAAAAGAAAAGCCTCAGTCTTCTGCTGTTCAAGCAGAGACGAAAAACGTGGATGCTAAAGGAAGATCTGAGCAACGTGTGCCGATGTCGCGTCTCAGGCAACGAGTTGCAGAGCGGTTACTGCAGTCACAGGCGACAGCAGCAATCTTGACTACGTTTAATGAAGTGAATATGCAGCCGGTCATCGATATTCGAAACCGATACAAGGTGCAGTTTGAAAAGGAGCACGGAGTTAAGTTGGGTTTCATGTCTTTCTTTGTTAAGGCGGTGATTGCGGCACTTAAAAAATACCCCATAGTCAACGCCTCAGTGGACGGTGACGATATCATTTATCACGGATATTTTGATATTGGTATGGCGGTCGGTAGCCCGAGAGGTCTGGTCGTGCCAATCATTCGCAATGCGGATGCGATGGCATTCTCAGAGATTGAGAAATCTATTAGTGGTTACGGGAAGCGGGCGCAAGAGGGTAGGTTGACCATTGATGAATTAACTGGTGGAACTTTCTCCATATCTAACGGTGGAATTTTCGGGTCTATGTTGTCGACGCCAATTATTAATCCACCGCAATCAGCTATTTTAGGAATTCATGCAACCAAAGACCGCCCTGTTGTTGAGGATGGACAAGTTGTTGTGAGGCCTATGAATTATTTGGCTTTGTCTTACGATCATCGGATTATTGATGGCCGAGAGGCGGTTTTATTTTTAGTTGCAATCAAAGAGGCACTTGAGGATCCTTCTCGTTTGTTGCTCGAGATCTAGTGCTACACAGCTCATTTCTTAACCATTATTTAAATAATCAGATGCTATGGAAACTATATACGACGTTGCTGTAATTGGTGCTGGACCAGGTGGGTATATCGCTGCCATTCGAGCGGCACAACTAGGCCTTAAAACAGTCTGTATTGATGATTTCACAGACGCCGCGGGTAAAGCTAGCCTTGGTGGTACTTGCCTCAATGTTGGCTGTATTCCATCTAAAGCGCTGCTCGAGTCTTCAGAAAACTATGAGAAAGCAATTCACAAATTTCATGAGCACGGGATTTCGGCAACAAACGTAAGTATTGATGTGTCGAAAATGTTGGCTCGAAAAGACGGTATTGTGAAACAGTTTACAAATGGTATCGATCTTCTTTTTAAGAAAAATAATGTGACACAGATTCATGGTCGAGCTCAAATTGTATCTAAAGGCGATGTGGTTAGCATAAAGGTGGGTGGTGCCTCTGAGGTAATTGTGAATGCTAAAAACGTGATTATTGCAACGGGGTCACAACCTAGACACATGAAATCTGTGCCGGTGGATAACGAGTATATCTGCGACAATAAAGGCGCTTTGTCGATACCAAATACGCCTAAACATTTATTGGTTATTGGCGCTGGTGTCATAGGCCTGGAGATGGGGAGTGTGTGGCGCCGTTTAGGCGCTCAGGTAACGATATTGGAAGCGCTACCTCACTTTTTAACCGCAGTGGATGAGGCGGTGGCTAAAGAGGCAAAGAAAATATTTACTAAGAATGTAGGATTAGATATTCGACTAGGCTGCGCTGTCCAAAGTGTCACCCGAAAAGGCAAAGAAATAACAGTCACCTACAAAGAGGACGATAACCTTAAAACCTTAGAGTGTGATCGGATTGTGGTGGCGGTTGGTAGAGTGCCTAATTCCAGTGGCGTTGGCCTGGAAAATGTTGGGGTTAAAGTCGATGAACGAGGGTTTATTGTCGTCGATAATCATAATGTAAGTTCGGTTAAAAATATCTACGCTATCGGGGACGTTGTGCGAGGACCGATGCTGGCACACAAGTCCTCTGAAGAAGGTGTTGCCGTGGCTGAGACAATCGCAGGCCAATATGGTGATGTAAATCTTGAAACGATTCCGTGGGTGATTTACACAAGTCCAGAGATCGCTTGGGTAGGACAAACGGAGCAAGATCTAAAGGCAGATGGTGTGCCATACAAAGTTGGCAAGTTTCCGTTCGTGGCGAGTGGGCGGGCACAAGCGATTGGGGATAGCGCTGGGTTTGTTAAGATGATTGCACATGCGACCACTGATCGAATTCTTGGGGTTCACATCATTGGTCCGTATGCTTCAGAGTTAATCTCTGAAGCTGTTGTCGCAATGGAGTTTGGCGCGACTGCAGAAGATATCGCGCGTATTGTCCATGCTCATCCGTCGTTATCCGAAGCGATGCATGAGGCAGCGCTGGGAATCGATAATCGATATTTGAGTCTTTAAAAGCTAATAGCAGGAACTACTGAGCGCTAATTGTGACGGTGCAGCACGATTTTTTCTATATGAATAGTATTCCTATACCGCGCAATCAGGAGTTGCTATGCGACAGCTGATTGAATCGAAGGCAAAGGACTTGGGGTATGCGCTTGATAGGGCGCAGATTGAGACAGTAAATCAGTTCGCGCAGTTGGCCGTGGATCTTGAGCAGTTATCAGTTAAGAAAAATTTTATAGCACGACTGTTGTACAAATCGAGTCTCCCAAAAGGTATGTATATATGGGGGGGGGTTGGTCGTGGCAAAACTTTCCTGATGGACCTCTTTTATGAAAACATCCAAGTCAATAAAAAAAAGAGAATTCACTTTCATCGATTCATGCAAGAGATACATCACAGCCTGAAAGATCTGCAAGGTCGACAGAACCCTCTTCAAGTTATCGGGAAAGATATTGCATCCAAAACGAAATTGTTATGTCTTGATGAGTTTCATATTTCAGATATTGGCGATGCGATGATCATGAGGAATTTACTCGAGTCACTTTTTAATGAAGAAGTCGTGATCGTTACCACCGCTAATTGGAAGCCTGATAGGCTCTATGAACATGGGCTTCAGAGAGTACAGTTTTTACCCACTATTGATTTGATTGAAGCAAAGATGCACGTTGTTAATCTTGATGCTGGTGAAGATTATCGCTTGGCTTTTCTTGAGAAGGCGGGGGTCTATTTTCTTGGGAGTCAAAAGGAGGTTGAATCCGCAGTGATGGATTTGTTCCTTTCGTTTTCCAAAGCAAACAAAGAGTCAGAGTTTATCAAGTTACAAAATAGATCCGTTGCCACTAAGAGGATTTCAAAGGAGGTGATTTGGTTTGATTTTGATGCAATCTGTGACGGGCCAAGAGGGAAAGACGACTATATTGAGTTAGCCAAACAATTTCACACGGTTTTTATTAGTCAAGTCCCTAATTTTGATAAAGATAAAGATAATGCGCGGAGACGGTTTACTTGGCTCGTAGATGAGTTCTACGATCGACGAGTAAACTTGGTGCTTGATTCGAAAGTAGCTTTAACGTCTTTATTTGCAGATGCGTTAGGTGGGACTGAAAAGGATCGTACTGAATCGCGTTTGATCGAGATGCAGACCAGGCGTTATCTTGGGGAAGCTCATCTACCGTAAAAAATGGAAAGTTTGCTGACTCTTGAAAATTATTCTGGTGCCAGTCGTAAAAGGGAATTTTGTTGGCTCTATTTGATGGAAGGCCAAAAAAATTATCTTGTAGAATAGGTACTTAAAAAGTAGGCTCAAACAAAACTCAAAGGTTCAAAAACAAGGCTGGGATCCCGAAAAACTGGACTGACCTTGCAAGCATTGAATGAAAACCAGAAAACTTAGAAAAGGAGATTTTTATGACTCAATTTAAAGCATTTTTAATTGAAGAGGCAGAGGAAGGCGTCACAAGTGGTTATAAAGACTTAGAGATCACTGATTTGGATCCAGGTGAGGTTCTCATTAAAACTGCTTACTCCTCTGTGAACTTTAAAGATGCACTTGCTGCAACTGGTGCAGGAAAGATTATTCGCAGATTTCCATGCGTTGGAGGAATTGATTTGTCGGGTGTAGTTGTCGAATCATCATCAGAGGATTTCAAAGTGGGTCAAGAAGTCATAGCGACTAGCTATGACATTGGGGTGGCTCATCATGGAGGTTATGCTGAGTATTGTCGTATACCGGCTAAGTGGGTTGTTCCGATGCCCAAAGGGCTCGACCTTTTTAGTTCAATGGCACTTGGAACAGCGGGATTTACCGCTGGACTTGCTGTTGAGCGGATGGAACACAACGGTCTCAATCCAAATGCTGGTCCAGTTGTCGTAAATGGAGCAACTGGTGGTGTTGGTGGGATTGCAATAGATATACTTGCAGCCTTGGGCTATAACGTGACCGCTATGACTGGGAAGCCTGAGCAAGAGGCATATTTAAAAGATCTTGGCGCAACTGAGATTTTAGATACTGCATCGATTGATTTGACAAAAATTAGACCTTTAGGGCGTGAGACCTGGGCAGGTGCTGTGGACAATCTTGGTGGGGATATTTTGTCTTGGATGGCGAGCACTGTTAAAGTTGGGGGCGCAATCGCTTCGATCGGATTGGCCGCAAGTTTTAAATTTAATACGACTGTTATGCCGTTTATCTTAAGAGGTGTAACTCTGGCAGGGATTGATTCAGTGAATGCTGAAATGGAGATTCGACGGAAAGTTTGGGAGAGACTTGCGACAGATATGAAGCCAAGAAATCTTGAGAAAATCGTTACTGTTGTTTCATTTGAGGATCTGCCATCGACATTCGAATTGGTCATGCAAGCTAAGATGCGAGGACGCTCGGTCGTCAAAATTTCAGATTGATCTATAACGTTTGCTAAGGGGCGGGTGGTGTCTAAAAAAATAAAAGAATTTCATCAAAAATCGATTAAGCAAACCGATGAATTTTGGGCTGAGCAAGCCAAGTTGATCCATTGGGACAGTGCATTTGATCAGGTACTTGATTATTCGAAACCGCCATTCGCTAAGTGGTTTTTGAACGGAAAGACCAACATTTGTTTCAATGCGGTGGATCGGCATTTAGATGATAGACCAGATCAAGATGCGATTATTTATGTCTCTACTGAAACGAACTCAGAGTGTGCGATTAGCTATCGAGAATTGCATCAAGAGGTAAATCAGTTTGCTGCCCTTCTTAGGAAACAAGGAGTAACCAAAGGCGACAGAGTTTTAATCTATATGCCGATGATTCCTGAGGCTGTTTATGCGATGCTGGCATGCGTTCGCATCGGAGCCGTTCATTCAGTTGTGTTTGGAGGTTTTGCCCCGTCCAGTCTGGCTCAGAGGGTGGATGATTGTTCGCCAAAAGTTATGGTAACTGCTGATGCTGGGATGAGGGGAGGACGTATTATCCCCTACAAGGGATTGGTCGACGAGGCTTTAGACTTGACTCAAAAACCACCAAAGCACGTAATTTTAGTCAACCGAGGTTTGGTGGATAAACTTGATTGGAATGTAGAGAGAGATCTTGATTACCGAGAGGCTATTAAGTCACTCGATTGTAAGGCTGTTGAGGTTGAATGGCTTGAGTCCAACGAGCCGAGTTATATCCTGTACACATCAGGTACGACGGGTAAACCCAAGGGAGTGCAGCGCGACACTGGTGGCTATGCAGTGGCTTTGGCCGCTTCCATGCGTCATATATACGACGCAAAAGCTGGTGACACGATATTTACAACTTCAGACATTGGCTGGGTAGTTGGTCATTCCTATATCGTTTATGCCCCACTCATTATGGGAATGACAACTGTCCTGTACGAGGGATTGCCAACGACGCCTGATCCAGGAATATGGTGGAGTCTCATTGAAAAACACAAAGTGAATGTGATGTTCTCTTCGCCAACGGCTATTCGGGTATTGAAAAAACAGGACCAAAAATATATCGATAAATTTGATCTGAGCGCATTAAAACATTTGTTTTTAGCAGGGGAGCCACTGGATGAGTCGACGCATCGTTGGATATCTGACGCTATTGGAAAACCTGTGCACGATCATTTTTGGCAAACTGAAACTGGGTGGCCTGTGTTAACACCAATGCCTGGAGTCGAATCAACTCCCGTTAAGTATGGAAGCCCTTCTTTTCCTGCATACGGGTATAACCTTAAGGTGCTGCGTGAGTCGGATGCTTCTGAGGCGGATGCAAATGAAAAAGGTCTTGTATCGATTCTTCCTCCGCTACCGCCTGGGTGTATGAGCACTATATGGGGAGATGATGAGCGCTTTGTGAGTACCTATTTCTCAGCATTCGAGTCCACACTGGTTTATTCAACTTTTGACTGGGGAATTAGGGATGGAGATGGATACCATTTCATCCTGGGCCGCACTGATGATGTGATTAATGTTGCAGGACATCGATTGGGTACCCGAGAGATTGAAGAGGCGATTCAAAATCACGAAAACGTCGCAGAAGTTGCTGTTGTGGGTGTTCAGGATGCCGTTAAGGGACAAATGCCTATTGCGTTTGTTGTTCGTAAAACTCAGGTTGATAATGATAATTTGCCTCACAATGAGACGGAACAGAAAGAAATCATGAAGAAAGTGGATCAGTCTCTTGGTGCGATCGCTAGGCCGAGAACTGTTTATTTCGTCTCTATGCTACCTAAAACGCGTTCTGGAAAGCTACTAAGACGAAGCATTCAAGCTATAGCTGAAAATAGAGATCCAGGTGATTTGACTACTTTAGAAGATCCAGCTGCGATCGAGGAAATTATCAAAGTGACTCGAGCCTAATAGCTTGATCACAATGAAACGGGATTATTTTCATTGAATAGATTCATGCAATTGTTGCTTTGGATAAATGGATTATCCATATTGGGCTATCTCTCTCTTTACCTGGGAGTGATTTATCTCGATATAAAAATATTTCCGAACTGGGAGGTGTTATCAACTCCTCCGGGCGTGGTTATAGATATGATTCATTCTTCATCCGACAAAACTGGATTGAAAGAGATGACAATTTTGCTCCACGAGCATCTGGTGGATCAAACCTTGGTTGTTAATGAATTGATTGATACAGCTATTTTCTGGATGCGAACACATTTTTTTATCGCGTTATGGTTGTTCGTGGTTAACTTGTTTTTGCTGTTTAAGGCTCGGGCTAAACCCGATTTATGACTAAAAAAATCTTTACATTGAATTCGCCAAGTTATGTGTTGCGCATAAAAAATAGTATTTTTTGTGTTGTCATGGGTGCGGTGCTTTGTCTCATATGTCTAGCTGGTGAGGCTAGAGAACTTCCCGCTCACAAGCCTGCTGCAGGTGGAGTGGCAATCTTTGATCTGGGTCCATATGCCACTGAACCGACTGTTTTATATCAAGGTAATGCGGTAGCCACAGTAAAAATTGATGATCATTGGTTCGCAGTTGTTGGCATTCCATTGTCTGCAGAGGTTGGCGCCGAGATTGTTGTTGTGGTTAAAGTCGATGATTGGATTTCTTTCTCTTATGTCGAGCGTGTCTTAGAGAATAGTTATGGTGAAGAAAAATTAGAAGTCGCCAGTAAGCACGTTACTTTGTCGCCGAGTAACCTCGAGAGACATCAAACTGAAAAGACGCGTATTGACTCAGTGAAACGCACGTTTACCGACAAAAAACCAATTAGTTTCAAATTACGTATACCCGTTGAAGGTCGTGCTTCATCTACTTTTGGTTATCGACGCATATATAACGGTGAGTCCAGATCGCCACACAGTGGTATGGATATCGCTGCGCCAAAGGGGACTGCCGTTTTTGCAGCCGGTCCTGGCTTGATCGTTGATGTGGGTGAATATTTTTTTTCCGGGAAAATGATCACGATCGATCATGGGAGTGGTTTTCTAACGCTGTATGCGCATTTGAGTGACGCAGATATCTCGATTGGTGACATTGTTTCTCATACCTCTTTAATCGGTCGCGTGGGAGCGTCTGGCCGGGTAACTGGTCCACACCTTCACTTTGGAGTGCTTTTAAATGGAGTATCCGTTAACCCTGATTTATTTTTGTAGGGATGGAAGTTGTTTTGATGTAATTTTTTTGCTAGATCTTGGTGTGATTTGAACGGTAGATAACACTCAAAATAAGCGCGGCAACGCCTACCCAGGTGTAAAGTTGAAATGCATTGAGGTACCCACCCATGAAAGATTGGATAGTGATTTCCTCACTGATCTTGGCTAAAGATTCTATCGATGTCGCATTCCAATGTTGTGAAATCTGTGGGTCGTTAAAGGCTTGATTCATCGGATTAACAATTTGACTAAGCCCTGCATAATTCTCGGCACTAGATCGCAGCAATATCAATATACTTAATGATAGAAACAGGCTGCTACCAAAATTTCTCATCATGTTAAATAAAGCTGAGCCTTGTACTGTTAATCGGCTGCTTAGTGTCGCAAACGCTAACACAGTCATGGGTGTGTACGCTAAACCAAAACCAAAACCTTGAACAAAATTAGTCCATAGCACGTCAAACTCTGTCATGTTGATATTGAGATTAGACATAGCCCAACCCGCCCATATTTGAAGTGCCATACCTGTTATTAATGCCATTTTCGCATTGAATTTTGTGAACTGAACAACAATAAAAAAACTGGCTAAATTCCCAAAGCCACGAGCGGATAGCAGAAGTCCCGCTGTCGCATCGGGATAGCCACGTAAGTCTTGAAGAAGCATGGGAAACAGCGTAATGGGAGTAAAGCTAAGTGCCCCCATAAGTAGCATCGTAAAAAGTCCTACCGTGAAATTCCAATCGCCAAATATATTACGCTCGAAAAGAGGGTTTTTTGAATACATCGTGTTGTATATAAAAAACAGAACTGCAATAAGGCACATGAATAATTCAGCAGAAATTTCAAAAGAATCAAACCAATCTAGCCGATGGCCTCTATCTAGCAATAATTGTGCGGATCCAATGGCGACTGCGAGACTAAGGAATCCCATCCAACCAAATTTTCCAGATGTACCTCTTTGCTGATTACCTAATGCGAACACCGCGATGATTATGGATAGTACAGCGATGGGGACAAGAAACAGAAAAGTCCATCTCCATCCTAGTGCTTCACCTACGACTCCGCCTAGTATTGGTCCCAATACTGGCCCCATTGTGCCTCCAATACCCCAAAGCATTAGCGCCACCGCATGTAAACGCTTAGGAAATGTGGCGAGCAGCATACCTTGACCTAATGGCATTAGAGGTGCGCCAAATATGCCCTGAGCAGTTCTTGCTACTAATAAAGTTTCTAAATTTGTTGCCATCCCACAAGCGATTGATGAAAGTGTGAAGCCAATCAACGTTCCAACCATAAGTCGACGCCAGCCTAGACGTCCGGCCAACCATCCTGTAATGGGCATGGTGACGGCTGAACCCACTAAAAATAGGGTCATTGTCCAAGCAGCTTGATCCTGGTTAACGGAGAGGGCTCCTTGGATGTGAGGCAATACTATTGTGGCCGATGTGATAGCCATTCCATACATTAACGTGACGATTTGTACGTTTATCAGTAAAAGCCAACGTCGCGCAGGCACAATACTTTTATCTTCTTGTAATGCCTGGGGGGTCATCGCGTTAAAACTGATTTGTTAATTGGGTAAGTATTTTTTTTGGGTAACGCCTCAGGACTATAACAACAATCACGACGTTTTATAAATTAAGCTAAAAAAGATTAGTCCTACACAATGACTGTAAAGATCAGAGCTAGGCGCTCTCATGTTTGAATTAGAGATAACATATTGTTCTCATTAACTTTTAGTATTTGTGCGCGCCTGTAAAAGAGAGTATACTTCGCATCCCTTGCTCCACTAAAAACCGCATTTTTAGGGGGCTTTTAAGACGCTTATGAAGCGTCGGTTAACCATAAGGAGACAATTAATGCGGCATTACGAAATCGTATTTATAGTTCACCCTGATCAGAGTGAACAAGTACCAGCAATGATAGAGCGCTATCGCAATCAAGTTACAACCGGCCAGGGAGTAGTACACCGGTTGGAAGACTGGGGGCGTAGGCAGCTTGCTTATCCCATTCAAAAAATTCATAAAGCGCATTACGTCCTCATGAATGTTGAGTGTGATCAGGAAGTGCTCAAAGAACTCGAGTTGGGTTTCAAATTCAATGATGCTGTAATCCGACACCTCACTGTTTCGATGAATGCTGCTATCACTGAGGCTTCATCTATGATGAAAGAGGATAAAACGAAACAAATTGTCGGACGTCCTCCCGTAAGCTCAGCACCTGCTGCTGCTGCTGCTGCTGCTGCTGCTGCACCTGCTGCTGCACCTGCTGCTGCACCTGCTGCGAAGGCAACACCAAAGGTTGAGTCAGCTGTAGTAAGTGAAGAGGTTGGGTCTGAGTCAGCTAAAGACGGTGCTAAAACCACAGAGGGGGCCTAAAGAACATTTCGTGTCGACGAATGAAGTTAATATATTCGCGACGATTACCGTTAAAGAGGTTTTGCGATATTCTCCATCTGGAATGCCGGTTCTTAAATTTTCGATAGAACATGTTAGCGAACAGATGGAAGCTAAAAACCAAAGGCGGGTCATTTTGAACCTTGATTGTATTGTGTTAGGCGATAAGGCAGTTGAATTGGATCGAATTGAAGTAGGGCAGGAGCTATCTCTTTGTGGGTTTTTGATGAACAAGGGATTTCGATCAAAATGGACTGTGTTTAACGTGCAAGGGTTCAATAAGAATTAATTCTTGAGATATTGGAGGTTGTAATGGCATTTAAGAAAAAAAATGATAAACGTAAACCAAGTCGTCCTTTATTCAAACGGCGTAAGTTTTGTCGTTTTACTGCTGAGAAAATAGAATGGGTAGATTATAAAAATACGGATATCTTGAAAGACTTTGTGTCCGAGAATGGGAAAATAATTCCTGCTCGTATTACTGGGACGCGTTCCCGTTTTCAAAGACAGTTGTCAGTAGCAATTAAGAGGGCAAGATTTCTTGCTCTTTTACCCTACTCAGACGCCCATTAATTTTTGACGGAACAGACCAATGGAAATCATTCTCTTAGAACAAGTCGTAAACCTCGGTCGTTTAGGTGATCTCGTAACTGTTAAAGAAGGGTATGCGCGCAATTATTTGATACCTAAAGGTAAGGCGCAACGTGCTACCAAAGAAAACCTAGCGGAATTTGAACAAAAACGAGCGGAATTAGAGGCGCAACAGGCGCAAATTTTGTCTGATGCGCAAGCCAAATACGAAAAAGTAAATGGTGCCTCGATTCAAATCAGTCAAAAGGCTGGCGTTGATGGTCGCCTTTTTGGATCTGTGACGCATTACGATATAACAGATGCATTAAATGCCAAAGGGCTGGAGATTAATAAAAATCAGATCCAAATGCCGACTGGACCTTTAAAGCAGATTGGTGAATTTACCATTTCTGTCAGCTTGCATGCTGATGTTGTTGCTACAATTACGGCGACAGTTACGCCTGAACAGTAAGGCGAAGAAACTAGCAAAAAGACCACGTGTTATTACGTGGTCTTTTTTTGTAATAAGGGTTTTGTAAGTCTCTCATTGTCTTTTTTCGCCTTATTTACTCATTTCTTTGTTGCCGGAAATGATATGGTCTACTATGGAAAAACTAGTCGATATCATAAGAGTGCTGCTACTGTATGTCTGATCAAGAATTATTGTCCATTAAGGTTCCACCCCACTCAATTGAGGCAGAACAGTCAGTCTTAGGTGGTTTGTTACTTGATAACACTGCGTGGGACAGGGTGGCTGACTTCATAAGTGAATCGGATCTTTATCGTCCAGACCATAAAATAATATATCAACATATCTCCCGGCTTATTGGGTCGAACAAACCTGCAGACGCCATTACGGTTGCTGAGAGTTTAGAGAATACCAAGGAGCTTGAGCAGGTAGGTGGCTTATCCTATTTAGGGGCTCTGGCGCAAAATACGCCCTCTGTTGCCAATATTAGACGATACGCAGAGATCGTTCGTGAGCGTTCAATACTTCGAAAGCTAGCTGACACAGCAGCAACTATCGCTGATACCGCTTATAACCCTATGGGGCAGGAAGCAGCGCAGCTGCTTGATGAGGCTGAATCAAAGATATTTTCAATTTCTGAAGAAGGGTCTAGAACGCGTCAAGGTTTTCAAGATATACAGCCTATATTGACTCTGTCTCTTATACACATCTCCGAGCCCACGAGACAGGCAGAAATCT
>CAJXOL010000011.1 GCA_913057675.1 uncultured Pseudomonadota bacterium
GAGATTTCTGCCTGTCTCGTGGGCTCGGAGATGTGTATAAGAGACAGTAACTGGGTAGTTCGGCTTGCACATATGCATAGATTAAATCGTGTACATCAGCATATCCTGGCGCCGAATTCATTGGGCCATCGACTAATGCTGCGAACCGTCCACCGGTGGATAGTACACGACGGACTTCATCTAGCACTGGAGCAATTGGATTCATTAATGTCAATGCCCAATGGCAAAGTACCACGTCAATCGAATTGTCCTTGATCGCTGTCAAATCCTGAGCGTTTAATTCAAGTAGATCAACTGCATTGTCTGGCAGACGAACCTTAGCAAGTGCTAATTCTTCAGGAGACATATCTACTCCTTTTAATTGCAGCTTTGTATGGCGATCGTATAAGATTTTTAATAATGGTCCCGATCCGCAGGCAAGATCCAACACGCGGGTATCATCGACATCAGGCACAACCTCAGCCAGCCACTCATAGCTATTGCGTCCGGTCTCATCGCGGCAGGTGCTTGCGCACGTCTCAGTGAAACCTGTATTACGTTGATGTACAGTTCTTAGATGGGCCAGTAGAGCTGTAGCATCGGGGTGCTGATTTAGGGCAAGACTGTCAGTCCAGGTCGAGTTTAGGCCGCTCTGATTATTCATATTTTTTATCTTTTTAGAGACTTAGAAAGTAATATCAACTAATCAGCTCGTCTATCTGATGTTTGAGCACTAGGATAGTATCATTCAGGATTTATCATTAATTGGCCAACAAATTGGATTTAGGGGGCTAATAGCAACGTCGCCTGGTTTTACATTTGGCATGAATTTCTGCCAGTCACCAGATACCATTGTAGGAGCATTCATAACCCGCGCTCCATCTTTATAATAAGTATTGGCTAGAGCAATCCGACTACGGCTAGTATAGTTCCGTGAGGCGGTATGAAAGTTTAAATTGTGGTGAAAGCTAACTTCGCCCAACTCGAATGGGGTTTCATTTACGGCGACTTGATTTCGTGAAAAAACTTCTGATACCCCACGGTCATAACCGGTGCCGGTTTTTTCAAATGTAACCGCATTAACTATCTTGTGGACGTCGAGCGGGTAGGCAAAAGAGAGCGGTCCCATCTCCAGTGGGATGGGTTGTGCTGGTGCCCAAGCGGTAACTACGTCATTGGTATCTAATGGAAAATGATGGTCATCGAAGTGCCATGGTGTTCGACCACAACCAGATTGTTTTGCTAGAACATTGTCATGGTAAAGTCTAACTGCAGGTACTTTAAGCAGATTTGCTGAAATTTGTCCTAGACGTGGTGATAGGACGTAGGCACGTAGTAATGGATTTTTGGGCCAGATCATTTCGAGACTCAGGAACCGGTTATATGCTCCTTTATCGGGATCAACATCAAATTCTTTTTTTAACAGGTTGATCAATTCAGCACGAAGTTTTAGCACGGCGCCAGGTGAAAAAACCTTTTTGAGCTTGATGAAACCATTTGTGCTGAAAAAATTGATCTCGTCATTGGTCAAATGGTAAGGCTCAGCCAGTTCGGAGATAACCTCATCGTCACTGGGTATTGCAACATTCGGTAAAGGCTCAGGAGTGATCAGCGCACCTTCTGTAACGTCGTTCTCTGCAAGACTGACATACCAGTCCCACCAGGCTTGATTATCCTTATCCCAAGGCTTACTGATATCGGTAGCATCAGTTGTCGTAGAATTTGAATTGTCTCGTGAAGCTATCAATTTTATTTATCTAGTTATTTTGCTATTTGTAAGAGGGCGGTTTGATCTGAGTTACTTAGTTTGCAAAGAAAAGAGCTAACGTTTTTCAAAGCTTCTGTTGTAACTCAGCATGTATCTTCTAGTTTCACTCCCTCTATTCTCTCACGGCGTGTGCCTGACCGTTCTCCTGGCTCGTGTTTGAGACGACATCAATCGATTACTCTTTGGGCCGTTTAAACGATGCTAGTCACTTCTCAGGTGAAAAAGTTTATTTTTCAATTTCATTGAGCATGTACCACAGCGAAATAATCTTTTGGATCAGTCCATATTTGGATCTTCCCAAAGCCGGCGTTTTTTAATAATTCACTAATTGATTTAACCGTGTACTTGTGAGAGTTCTCAGTGTGTATTAGGTCTCCCTTATTAAGGACTCTAGAGTTCCCAGGCCATGTAATGGTTACTTTTTCGAGAACTTCTAGAAAAAGCTCAACTCTATTTTCTGTGTGATTAATTATTACTTTATGATCAAATTGATCAATGTTGAAGTTAGATCCCAAGGTTGAATTAACTGAGTTCAAAATATTAAGATTAAAAGCGGCCGTAATTTTTAGTGGATCGTCATATGCCAATTTTAAAACAGCGTCTTCCTTCATCAAGTCAACTCCAAACAATAACCCACCGCCTTTAGCTTGATTTTTAATTTGGCGAAGTAGATGAAGTGCTTCAGAAGTTAGAAAATTGCCTATGCTGGAGCCAGGGTAAAAAAACATGCGTTTTGTATCAGAGATGGATTCAGGAATCAATATTTGCTTTGAAAAATCCATACCCATACATTGCATCTCGATGTGCGGGTATTTTCCTGCCAATTTTGTTACCGCATCTTTTAGATACTCGATTGAAAAATCAATAGCTAAATAGTTTGAAGGCTTGAGAGAGTTGAAAAAGGATTCCGCTTTTTGGCAATTTCCAGCACCTAAGTCGATTAATGTGCCACCAACGCCAATCGCATCAATTATTTGGTTTTCATATCGTGAGAAAATATCTTTCTCAGTATTTGTTGGGTAGTACTCAGGCAGTAAGGTAATGGCAGTAAATAGATGTGAACCTAGAGGGTCGTATAAAAATTTTGGGGAAATTGATGGTGATTCTGCTAATAGACCTGCCTCTATCTCGCGAACAAGATCAAGATGATCTGTTGAGTTATTTCCTAATATGGTGGGGGATTGCATAAGTGTGATTTTCGACAGTGATAAGTTGATTAGGTTCTGTACCTTAGTTTCATGTGAATGAAATTAAGGAAAAATAATTTGGCGGAGAGTGAGGGATTCGAACCCTCGGTACGGATTAACGTACACACGCTTTCCAAGCGAGCACCATAAGCCTCTCGGTCAACTCTCCTACTTGTATCGATACATAAGAAGCCGCGCAGAATATATGAGCGGCCCACTTGTGTCAAAGATGATGGATTATATCGCCTCTTTGAGTTGATCTAAAATTTGTGGATTTTCGAGTGTCGAGACGTCTTGAGTTATCTCTTCGCCTTTGGCTAATGAGCGCAGCAAGCGCCGCATTATTTTCCCGGAGCGTGTCTTCGGTAGGTTATCACCGAAGCGAATCTCGTCCGGCTTGGCAATAGGCCCAATCTCTTTTGCGACCCAATCTCTGAGTGCCTGTGCAATATCTTTTGCTTGATCACTCGAAGGTCTGTCGCCTTTGAGCACCACAAAGGCTGTAATCGATTCACCTTTGATGTCATGTGGTTTACCTACGACTGCGGCTTCTGCAACCAGTTCATGTGAGACCAAGGCTGATTCAATTTCCATGGTTCCTAGTCTATGGCCTGAGACGTTCAGTACGTCATCGGTACGTCCCATAATCCAAAAATAGCCGTCTTTGTCGCGATTAGCGCCATCACCAGCGAGATAATATTCTCCTTTAAACTCATCAGGAAAGTAGCTTTTCTTGAATCGCTCTGGGTCTCCCCATATGTTTCTTATCATGGAAGGCCATGGCTTTTTGATAACTAAGATGCCACCATTACCTCTCTCCACTGATTTGCCTGTTTCATCAACTACGTCAGCTATGATTCCCGGTAGGGGGAAGGTGCATGAACCAGGTTTGAGTGGCGTGACACCAGGGAGTGGAGTGATCATATGTCCACCAGTCTCGGTCTGCCACCATGTATCTGCGATGGGACATTTACCCCCACCTACGGTATTGAAGTACCACATCCACGCCTCAGGGTTAATTGGTTCCCCAACGGATCCGAGTAACCTCAAGGACGCCAGATCATGCTCTTTTGGGAGATCAGGTCCGAGTTTGATGAGCGAGCGAATTGCAGTTGGTGCCGTATAAAAAATGGTTACACCATGTGTATCGATCATTTTCCAGAAACGATTGGCATCCGGATAGGTTGGAACGCCTTCAAAAATTACTTGTGTGGCGCCTACTGTCAGCGGTCCATAAGTTACGTAGGTGTGTCCAGTAATCCAGCCGATATCGGCCGTACACCAAAAGACATCAGAGCTTCGATGGTCGAACGTCCATTTCATCGTAAGCATCGCCTGAAGTAGGTATCCTGCTGAGCTGTGTTGTACACCTTTCGGTTTTCCTGTTGAACCAGAGGTGTAGAGAATAAATAGCGGATGTTCAGCATTAACCCATTCAGGTTCGCAGACATTCGGTTCATTTTGAGTCAGCTCGTGCAGCCACACATCTCTATTTTTATCGAATTTAATTTTGTTACCCGCACGTTTATACACAACAACATTGCTGATTTTCTCGCATCCACCCATATTGATTGCCTCATCGACAACCGCTTTTAGTGGGATTTCTTTACCGCCTCGAATTTGAGCGTCGGCGGTAATGACGGCGGTCGCACCAACGTCAATAATTCGTTCTTGTAAACTTTTAGCCGAAAATCCACCAAACACCACAGAGTGGGTAGCGCCAATACGGGCGCAGGCTTGCATTGCAGCCACTCCTTCTATGGACATCGGCATGTAGATCACAACACGGTCGCCCGACCTGATACCCAAAGATTTTAAGCCATTGGCCATTTGGCACACGCGATGGTAGAGCTGTTTATAGGTCACGTTGGTTACAGAGCCATCATCGGCCTCGAAAATCAACGCGGTTTTATTCGGGATCGTATTTAAATGTCGATCTAGGCAATTGTATGAGACATTGAGTTCCCCATCATGAAACCATTTAAAAAACGGCGGATTGCTGTCATCTAAAATTTTAGTGAATGGTTTCTTCCATAAGAGATGTTCCTGCGCTAATCTGGCCCAAAAACCCTCATAATCGGTCGTCGCTTCCGAGCATAAGGTCTCATAGGCGTCAAGCCCAGAAATAGTTGCCTGTTTTACAAATTCTTTACTCGGTTCAAAAATCCGATTTTCCTGTAATACCGATTCAATATTGCTCATACGTACCTCTTTTTATCTTGCCGTGACGCAGCTTTCATAAATTTCTGGGTGTTGTGTCTTGTGAGCGCCATAACCTCGTAGGTTAAACACGAAGTGTAAGCTACCAATGGCGCTGGAAAAGCTGCCGTGTCAGTCTTGAACCTGAATTATACTATTTTAGTGTTTGTAAGATGGCGATATAGAGTCTTAACGGGGGTCATAATAGTGAGAGATGCGCCCATTCGCACAATGTAGGCTGACAGGTGATTTATAATTCGTATCTAATCTAAGCACTTTAAGTTAAGGACTTGACCCATGGCTGCAATTAACCAGAACGATTTAATCGACAGCATAGCTGATGCCTTCCAATATATCTCGTACTACCATCCGAAGGACTATATTGATGCCCTTGGTTTGGCTTACGAGCGGGAGGAATCTCCTGCGGCACGGGATGCTATTGCGCAAATTTTGACCAATTCAAAAATGAGTGCTCAAGGCCATAGGCCGGTTTGTCAAGATACTGGCTTGGCTGTGGTATTCGTCAAGTTAGGTATGGACGTGCGATGGTCTGGAGTGACCATGGTGTTGGCAGAGATGATTCATGAAGGTGTGCGTCGGGCTTACACCCATACAGAAAATCCGCTACGTGCCTCAGTGGTGCTCGATCCTGCCGGTCAGAGGCAAAATAGTCGTGATAATACGCCTGCGATTATTCATTACGATGTGGTTCAGGGGAGCAACATTGAGATCACTGTTGCTGCAAAAGGCGGGGGCTCTGAGAACAAAGCAAAGTTCACCACGCTGATGCCGTCAGATAGTCTTGCAGATTGGATTGTTGATATCGTTCCTTCGATGGGTGCGGGTTGGTGTCCTCCAGGCATGTTGGGTATTGGTGTTGGTGGGACGGCTGAAAAAGCCATGCTTCTGGCTAAAGAGTCTTTGATGGAGTCCATTGATATGCAAGTACTGAAAGCTAATGGACCTCAGAATAAATTAGAAGAATTACGTATTGAAATTTATGACCGCGTCAACGCTTTAGGTATCGGTGCGCAGGGTTTGGGTGGTTTAACCACTGTGTTGGACGTCAAAATCAAAGATTACCCCACGCATGCTGCGTCGCTACCTGTAGCGGTGATTCCAAACTGTGCTGCCACTCGACATGCACATTTTGTCCTTGATGGTTCTGGACCTGCCGTATTGACCCCCCCTGCGCCTGAGGACTATCCAGCGATTGAGTGGCGTGCTGCTGATGATGCGAGGCGTGTCGATCTAGGAACGGTCACAGCGCAGGATGTGGCCAGTTGGAAACCTGGCGAAACTTTATTACTCAATGGTAAATTCCTCACCGGTAGGGATGCGGCACATAAGCGTATTAAAGGCCTTTTGGATAGTGGCGAAGGCTTACCCGAAGGTGTTAATTTCGAGGGTAGATTTATCTATTACGTAGGCCCGGTTGACCCGGTTGGCGATGAGGTGGTGGGGCCTGCTGGACCTACGACATCCACCAGAATGGATAAATTTACCGACATGATGTTGTCACAGACCGGTTTGCTCGGCATGGTTGGGAAAGCTGAGCGCGGTCCTGTCGCTATCGAAGCCATTAAAAAACATAAGGCGGTTTATTTAATGGCAGTTGGGGGTGCAGCATATCTTGTTGCGAAAGCGATTCAATCGTCGAGAGTTGTGGCGTTTGAAGATTTAGGTATGGAGGCAATTTACGAATTTGAGGTGCGTGATATGCCGGTGACGGTGGCGGTAGACAGCACGGGGGAGTCGGTGCACCAGACAGGTCCTAAATTCTGGAAAAACAAGATAGCTCAAATTCCAGTTGTATCAGCATAATTTATTGAAGGCGGGTAAACTACTGTTTAGATTATCGTGCGATTAAGTTTATGGCGGGCCTCCCCGCATTGCAATGTAGTGAACCTGGTCAGGGCCGGAAGGAAGCAGCCACAGCTATTATTTGTAAGTGCCGGGGGTTTGGCTCGCCACCCCTTTCCTTTTCTCTAGAGTCAGTGAACACTAAATATTGAGATGTCTTTAGCTTTAGCACGAAAATGGCGACCTAAAAAGTTCTCTGAACTGGTTGGGCAAGACCATGTGGTGAGAGCGCTTACCAATGCCCTTGAACAAGGTAGGGTGCACCACGCGTGGTTGTTTACTGGCACACGAGGCGTTGGTAAAACAACGCTCGCACGCATTATTGCCAAAGCGTTAAACTGCAACGCTCCTAAGAAGTCTGACCCATGTGGGGTTTGTGACTCGTGCGTATCAATTGACCGAGGACGATTTGTTGATGTGATTGAGTTGGATGCAGCCTCCAATACCCAAGTAGATAACATGAGGGATCTTTTGGATACGGCTGCGTATAAACCGACTGTTGGTGACTACAAAATTTTCATCATTGATGAAGTACATATGCTTTCTCGATCAGCCTTCAACGCGATGTTGAAGACGCTCGAGGAGCCTCCGGAGCACGTAAAATTCATCTTGGCCACCACAGATCCGCAAAAAGTTCCGGTAACCGTTCTGTCACGTTGCTTGCAATTTAATCTTAAGCCCATTCCTGTTCCAATCATTGAAGATCAAATGAAGAAAATATTGGGTGAGGAGAACATTGAATTTGATTCTCAAGGTATTGAGTTGTTGAGTCGTTATGCGAGAGGAAGTTTAAGAGATGGCCTTTCTTTACTTGATCAGTCTATTGCGCAAGGAAACGGTAAAGTAGAAGAAGAGTCAGTCAAGTCGATGTTAGGTGTTGTCGATGAGTCGCTTGTACAAAGCTTGGTGGAAATTACGTTAAATCAAGATGCTGATTTGTTGACGCAAAAGATCAATGACATTGAGCGTATGGGCGCTTCTTTTGCCTTTGTCCTAGATGAAATGGCGTCTTTATTGCAGCGGCTTTCTTTGTTCTCACTTACGACTCAAGGATTGGACGAACGTTTAATTGAAGGATATCAGCGCTTGTTTGATCAAACTGATGACGAGCATTTACAGCTTTTATATCAAATTGTGACGATTGGTAAGCGTGATTTGCTGCTGGCGCCGGATGAGAAAGTTGGGTTCACAATGACCTTACTGCGCATGATGGCGTTTCTGCCGGATCGTGGCCGTGATAGAAAGCCTCAAAAAAATAAGGAGATAGCCAACTCGATTCCAACATCGAAGTCTCCAGCCACTCAGAAGGTGCGAACTAAAGTTGACACACACGCACAAGTGATGATCGATCTAAAGACGAACGCCGATTGGAAGGTATTCGTCTCGAAAAAAGTACCGTCTGGTATGGCAAAGATGTTAGCTGAAAATTCTGAATTTGAAAGCTTCGTTGAAGGTGTGCTCAGGCTGTCACTAGATGGCGATCAGAAACATCTGTTGGTGGATCGTTACAAAGATAAGCTCCGTGACTTGCTTCGTGAACACATTGATGCAAAATGTCGTCTGAAGATCAAAGTTGGTGCGGTGAGTGATACACCTCTCGCTACTGAGGAGAGTGAGATCAAACAGCGACTGGATCAAACTACCCGAGATTTGGAGGAGGATCCATTTGTGAGGAGTTTAAAAGATGATCTCGGCGGTAAGTTAGTTTCTGAGTCTATTCGACCTAACAAATAAAGTACGTTAGAAATTTCCCTATCAATTAAATGAAGCATTGGAGTCGATATGTTTAAAGGACAGTTAGGGGGCCTGATGAAGCAGGCTCAAGAGGTGCAGGAAAAACTCAAGAAAACGCAGGAGGAAATAGCGGGGATGGAGATTGAGGGTGAGGCCGGCGCGGGACTTGTTAAGGTCACGATGACTGGGCGACACGATGTGCGACGTGTCCAAATCGATCCTAGTCTCATGGGTGATGACAAAGAGATGCTTGAAGATTTGATTGCTGCCGCTATGAATGATGCGAATAGGAAGGTTGAGGAGGTTACGCAAACAAAAATGTCAGGAGTCGGTGGCGGCCTTGGATTGCCACCAGGCATGAAACTTCCTTTTTGATACGTTTAATGCTTCTTTAGATGAAAACGCCTAAAGCCCTCGAGGCGGTCATTGATGCGTTAAGAAAATTACCTGGAGTTGGTCCTAAGGCGGCACAGCGTATGGCATTTTATCTAATGCAGCATGATAAAACTGCTGCTCAAGATATTGCGGAGGCGCTGATCACAGCACTTAGGCGTGTTCGTCACTGTGAGCGTTGCAATAATTTTTCTGAGCAGCCTGTCTGCGAGTTATGTCTGTCAGCAAACCGAAATGACACTGTGGTTTGTGTGGTTGAGATGCCGTCTGATGTCCAATCTATAGAGCAGACACAGTCATTTAAGGGGCGCTACTTCGTCCTGCTCGGCCGCTTATCCCCACTGGACGGTGTGGGTCCTAAAGAAATAGGGTTGGATCGTTTGATTGCCCGAGCAAGTGATGGCATCGTCAAGGAAGTTATTGTCGCAACAAATTTTACGAATGAAGGTGAGGCAACCGCTCATTATATTGGTGAGAAATTAGTGCCTCTTGGGCTGAAGGTCACGCGCTTGTCGCGCGGTGTGCCTGCCGGAGGAGAAATTGAGTATGTGGATATTGGTACGCTCGCGCAGAGTATCATTGAACGAAAAACAGTCGATTAGCTTTTAAAATTAGCACAAGGTATTCATGACAAGGTCTCGGAAAAGAGAAATAGCAAACGCTAGGAAGCCGGATAAGCCAAAACCAGCAGATCCAAGAAGGCGTACAAGTAAGAAGATTGATTCTAAGCCCCAACCTGTTGCGAATGGAGAAACTCAAAAGCTGCAAAAAGTTCTGGCGCAGACCGGTATCGGTTCACGTCGTAAGATGGAAGAGCTAATTGAACAGGGGCTTATCAAAGTTAATGGTCAGGTAGCTACACTCGGGATGCGTGTGTCCAGCGTGGATCGTGTTGAGTTTGGTCGTCGGCGTGTAGACGTGAGCGGTGGGGAGATTACTCGAGTGATTCTCTACCACAAGCCTGAAGGTGAAATTGTTTCTAGAGATGACCCGAAAGAAAGACAGAATGTATTTTCGAACCTTCCTAAACCAAAAAATGCCAAGTGGATCGCGATAGGGCGGCTTGATTTTAATACGAGCGGACTGCTAATTTTTACGACTTCAGGTGAATTAGCAAACCGCATGATGCATCCCAGTTTTGATACTGAGCGAGAATACAGTGTGCGTATCTTTGGTCAATTGACTTCAGACCAAATGAATCTTTTGCTCGCCGGGGTTGAGTTGTCCGACGGTCACGGACAGTTCGAAGTGTGTGAGGCTATCGGAGGCGAAGGTCGTAATCGATGGTACCGCGTGATTGTAAAGGAGGGGCGGAATAGGTTAGTTCGGCGGATGTTTGAATCTTTAGGCTATCAAGTTTCTCGCCTCATTAGGATCCGATTTGGAGGTATTATTCTTCCGCCACGACTCACGCGAGGAAAATGGTTGGAACTTAAAATCGGTGAGGTGACGCAATTAGAAGAGCAATGTGGTATCGAGTCCAAAGATTCGGTTGCTCAGCCTGTCAAGCCTGAGCAAAGGTCCTCTCGTGACAAGAGAAAAACAAAATCACGACCAGATTGAGTTTCAATCCAAGTAAATGGCATTTTAGGAAATTCATTCTCAATAGCTGCTCGGTCGCGTCCCACCTCTACAATCAAGATCCCATTGGTGGCGAGATAATCCGGTGCTTCTTTTATGATTCGTTGAACAAGATCAATCCCATCGTCACCCCCAGCGAGCGCCATTTTTGGCTCCATTTGGAATTCTGGAGGCAGCTCGTCCATAGATTCTTGATCGACATAGGGTGGGTTAGAAATAATGAGATCAAATCGTTGATTGATGGCAGAGAAAAGATCTGACTGGATGGGTGTTATTTGACCCTTAAGTTGGTATTTTTCTATATTGGTCTCGCAGACTGACAAGGCAGACTGCGAGAGGTCACTTGCAACAACCCGAGAATTTTGAAACTGGTGTGCCGCCAATATGGCGAGACACCCGGAGCCTGTGCACAGGTCGAGAACCTCTTCAACTGATTCTGGACTGGCGATCCAAACGTCCATTTGGTCAAAGAGTAAATCTGCAATATGTGAACGAGGAATGAGGACGTCTTTATTGACATGGAATTTGTACTCTCGTAACCAGGCCTCATTAAGAATATATGCTGCAGGTACCTTTTCCTTTGCTCTTTGTTCAATATTGTGGAGTACCTTCTGAACTTCTGGTGGTGTGAGTGCAGCATCCAAGAAAACGTCGAGAGAATGTAATGGCAGGGATAACGTCCGCAATATTAAGAAACACGCTTCGTCAAAGTGTGTTTCTGTACCTTGACCAAGATTGACCTCGTGCTCGGCAAACTCAGTCGTCGCATGGCGAACAAAGTCTCGAACGGTTGACAGGTTGTTTCCGTTAACCATGCAAGAATGGTGCCCTGATCAGCTTCAATACTTGCATGGATTTGCCTGTTGCATCATGTCGCAATTAATCGCCTCGGAGAAGATCATTAATGCTGGTCTTAGCACGTGTTTTTGCATCAACTTGCTTGACAATGACTGCGCAATAGAGGCTGCAGCTGCCATCACTCGAGGGTAGGTTTCCTGAGACTACAACTGAGCCGGGAGGAATGTGTCCGTAGGATACTTCGCCTGTTGCACGATTGAAGATTTTAGTGCTCTGTCCAATATAGACTCCCATGGAGATTACCGATCCCTCGCCAACAATAACGCCCTCTACAATTTCGGAGCGCGCACCGATGAAGCAATTATCTTCGATGACTGTGGGGTTAGCCTGAAGAGGTTCGAGAACGCCACCAATTCCAACACCACCCGACAAGTGGACATTTTTTCCAATTTGCGCGCACGAACCAACCGTGGCCCATGTGTCTACCATCGTACCTTCATCAACGTAGGCGCCAATATTAACGAAGGAAGGCATAAGGACTACATTTTTTGCGATGAATGATCCTTTTCGTACGGCAGCAGGAGGAACAACCCTGTAGCCGCCTTTACGAAAATCATCATCGCTGTAGCCCGAGAATTTTGAGTCAACTTTGTCGAAATAGTTGGTGTATCCGTCTCGAATAACTTGGTTGTCAGCTATTCTAAACGACAACAATACCGCTTTTTTGATCCATTGGTGAACGATCCAATCGCCAGATTTTTTCTCAGCAACGCGGATCTTCCCGCTATCTATATCGGTGATGGTTTGCTCGACTGCTTCTCTAATTTCATTGGATACCGTTTTGTGATTTATGTCAGCGCGTGCTTCGAATGCGGTTTCAATGATACTTTGTAAGTTACTCATGGTATTTTCCAAGTTGGTTAAAACGAAAACTCTATTTTAGACAAAACCGTCATGTAATAAATTAACAATGCGTTGCGCTGCTTCATCGCAGTCATCTTGGCCTGCGACTAAAGCGATACGAACATGGTTTTTACCAGGGTTTATGCTGTGTGCGTCACGAGCAAGCAAGCTGCCGGGAAGCACGACTACGCCGTATTCAGAGTAGAGCCGCTTAGCAAATAATACGTCGTCAATTGGGGTTTTTAACCAGATATAAAATCCTGCAGAGGGATACCTTATGGCGCAGTGGGATGCTAATTTTTCAATAAATGAATCAAATTTATTTTTATAAAGAACGCGGTTCGCTCTTACATGCTCTTCATCTTTCCACGCGACAATGCTTGCACTCTGCACCATTGGGCTCATTGCAGAACCATGATAGGTACGATACAAAAGGAATTTTTGCAAAATTTCGGCATCGCCACAAACGAATCCAGACCTCATGCCAGGGACGTTCGACCGTTTGGAAAGACTGCTAAAAACGATTAAACGTTTTAAATCTCTACCGAGTAATTTTGCTGCGGTTATTGCGCCCAGGGGCGGGGCACTTTCATCAAAATAAATTTCTGAATAACATTCATCCGAAGCAATCACGAATCCGTATTTATCGCTGAATGCAAATAACTCTTCCCATTCTCTGATTGACATCACATGCCCTGTTGGGTTGCCGGGATTGCAAACATATAAAAGTTTTGTCCGCTTCCATATGTTTTCGGCAAGCTCGTTAAGTTGCCAACCATCAGAGGATTCTGTGCCTAAGTTGAGAAACTGAGGCACAGCGCCGGCCAGTAGTGCCGCGCCTTCGTATATTTGATAAAAAGGATTAGGCATCACAACGACAGATTGTGGCTCCGCATGGGACAATACGATCTGGCCTAGGGCAAACAGCGCTTCTCGCGTTCCGTTGACGGGTAAAACTTCGGTGTTGGGATTAATGTTGTCTATGCCAAAGCGATTTTCTACCCAGTCTTTTATTGTAGACCTTAGCTCGAATGATCCTTGTGTAGTCGGATACTGAGCGACTTGCTTCGAGTGCTTCTGGAGTGCCTCTAGAATGATTTCTGGCGTTTTGTGTTGTGGCTCCCCAATTGAAAGCCTAATCTGATTATGGTTGCTGCTTGGCTCAATTTCACTAAGAATTTTTGAAAATTTTTGAAAGGGATAGGGCTGTAATTGTTCTAGTAACGGATTCATGGTGGCTGGAATCTAATTTTTTTATTATGTTGATGGTCTGAGATTTATTTCTTCAAAATTGAATCTTTAACAATGCTAATTATAAAAGTTTAGAGTTAAAAATAATTAATGTTTAATGCCGTAGTAGATCCGACCCATTAATTCGCGTAATGCGCTAAAGCTACCATGGAGCCCGCCGGTTGATGGGATAAAACTCAAAATAGTGGGACTAGCGGAGCTCCCCTTAAAGTTCACGGCGAAGGGGTGCAACTTGAAGCCCTCCTGTGCAAAGAGGTTTGAAGCTCGACTCATGTGAAAGGCTGAGGTTACAAGCGTTATGATTTTGACCTCGTCACCAAGCAGCACTCTAACTGCTTTAGCTTCTTGCTGTGTATTCTGGACTTCTTGTGTTAGGAGCAGGTGATCTATCGGAACGCCCAGCTCTATGGCTTTGTTTCTTAAGTGCTCACCCTCATTGAGTGGGCCAATGTCCCAAGGTAGCTTACCCCCAGTAAATACAATGAAGGGCGCTTTCTCAGCTTTAAAAAGGTCTACTCCTGCAAAAAAACGCCCAGCACCACCCCATTGTAAAACAAAGCCTTGATCCGTTTGAATTGTTCCCACATTACCACTGAGTACCACAATGGCTTCTGAGTTTTTAGCTTGTTCGGCTAAGACTAAAGTGTAGTCGGCTTCAAGGTATTGCCAAAACCAATTGGCAGTGAACGGCATGCTGAGCGCGGCAACAGCGCATGTAGCGAGCGTTAATCGATTTATACGCAGTTTTATTGAGTAAACCAGGACCAGTGCTAAAAAGAGCAGTAGCGGAGAGATTAGCAGGGGTAAAACCTTATGAAGATAAATGGTCATTCCGACAAATTAAAGTCCTGTTGACAGTACTGCAGCTAACAAGACTTTTCTGCCTTCTCCGGCAACGATGTTAAAAGTTCTGCATGCGGAGACCGTCGTCATGACTTCGAACCCTACCATGTTACTCAGATACCGCATGGATTCCGGATCGATTCGTGAGAATCGGTCTCCCGTTCCGATGAGAAGTAGTTCGTATCCAGCTAGCGGTAATCGCTCTATTGAAGTTTTATCAACAAGCTCATGACTGAGTGACCAGGGTGTTAACGCATGGTCGACTCCAACAAAAAAAGGTTGTGAGACCTTGACGTTATCCACCTCGATATGCGTTGATTCGATTTTGGTGATCTTTACGATGTCTAGGCTATTTTGTACGGCTATTTGCATTTGTTTTTATGGATCAATATTGTTTAGTTTGACGCCCTAATTTCATAAACGTTTATTTTGCTGCGGTAAAGCATATCAGTTAAACTTAGTCTCGATTTAAGACTGAGCTGGGCATAACATCCAAAAACAACAGAATTATATTTTATGTCGATTGAATTTTCTCGCATTAAAAGACTGCCTCAGTACGTATTTAATATTACGGGTGAGCTCAAGATGGCTGCTCGTCGTAGAGGCGAGGATATTATTGATTTGTCTATGGGGAATCCTGATGGGCCAACACCGCCTCATATCGTTGAGAAATTAGTTGAGGCTGCGCGACGTCCGGCCAATCATGGCTACTCTGTGTCGAAAGGAATTCCTCGTCTACGTAAAGCGATCACGAATTGGTATTCGGATCGCTACGGCGTGATTCTGGACCCAGAATCTGAAGCAATTGTCACGATCGGTTCGAAAGAGGGCATTGCACATTTGGCGTTAGCAACATTGGATCGAGGCGATGTTGTTCTGGTGCCTAACCCAAGTTACCCCATACATATTTATGGACCCGTCATTGCAGGGGCTGATATTCGTCACGTTCGTAATACACCAGAAGTGGACTTCTTTGAAGAGCTCGAACGAGCGGTCAAAGAATCCTTCCCCAAGCCGAAAATGATTATTGTTAACTTTCCTAGCAACCCAACGGCGCAATGCGTTGATTTATCATTTTTCGAGAAACTTCTAGGCATTGCACGTGAGCATGGCATCTATGTGGTCCATGACTTGGCCTATGCGGATATTGTGTTTGATGGTTATAAAGCGCCATCAATACTTCAAGTGCCTGGCGCCAAGGAGATCGCAGTCGAGTTTTTCACCATGTCTAAAAGTTACAATATGGCTGGATGGCGCATTGGTTATATGGTCGGAAACCCTGATTTGGTGGCGGCTTTATCGAGGATTAAGAGTTACCATGATTACGGGACGTTCACTCCATTACAGATTGCGTCGATAGTCGCGCTTGAAGGCCAGCAAGACTGTGTTGAAGAGATTCGGAAAACTTATGAGAGCCGGCGTAATGTGATGGTTAAGGGCTTGCATGAGATTGGGTGGAATGTTGATATGCCTAAAGCTGCGATGTATATATGGGCCAAAATACCTGAACCCTATCTGCATCTAGGGTCCTTGGAGTTCTCTAAGCGGTTGTTAACGGACGCTAAGCTCGCAGCGGCTCCTGGTATTGGTTTTGGAGAGTATGGAGACGATCATGTACGTTTGGCCTTGATCGAGAACGAAGCACGTATTCGGCAAGCAATCCGAGGTATTAAGGATATGTTCCGTAAAGATGGTGTGCTCGATTCGTTGGGCGGAAAAATTTTGAAGAATATGAAGGTCTGAGACTGACCTCAGAGAGATAGATTGCATATGGTTAACTTTAGGAGTCGGAGTTATTTCAGTGAATAAGGTGAGATTGGGTTTAATAGGTGTCGGCACTGTGGGTAGAGGTGTGTTTGATGTTTTGAATCGAAATCGTGAGGAAATTTGTAGGAGAACTGGGTACGAGATTGTCGTCAGCGCCGCCACTGCGCGTGACCTGAAAAAGGCAAGAGGATTTTTGGGGCCGACTATTAAACTCCATGAGGACCCGTTGGACGTTGTTCGTGATGAAAACGTGGATATTGTTATCGAGTTGGTGGGTGGTGTGACAACGGCGCGATCAGTTATTGAGGCATCAATCGCTTTGGCAAAGCCGGTAGTTACGGCTAACAAGGCACTAATTGCCGAACATGGTAATGAACTGTTTGCATTAGCCAAGATAAGTGGGTCTATTGTTGCCTTTGAGGCGGCGGTTGCAGGTGGTATTCCGATCATCAAATCGTTACGCGAAGGACTTACAGCCAATCGCATACAATCAGTTGCAGGGATCTTGAATGGCACAACCAATTTTATTCTCTCAGAAATGCGCGCGAGAGGATTGTCGTTTCAGGACGCTTTGAGCGATGCGCAACGATTGGGTTATGCGGAATCTGATCCAACCTTTGATATTGAGGGGATTGATGCGGGACAAAAATTAGCAATCATCGCGGCATTGTCGTTTGGTATCCCCATTCAAGCTGAACGGGTTTATTGTGAGGGTATTACACAGTTGACGGAAGGTGATATTCGAGCGGCTGAAGATTTTGGTTATCGGGTTAAACTTCTTGCTATAACCAAACGCCGTGCGAATGGATTCGAAATGCGGGTGCATCCAACATTGGTGCCGCACGATTGTGTGATCGCGAGTGTTGATGGCGCAATGAATGCAGTATTAGTGCGCGGGGATGCGGTTGGTGAGACTTTATATTACGGTGCCGGCGCAGGGGCCGAGCCTACAGCGTCGGCTGTGATTGCGGATTTAGTTGACGTAATTCGATTACAAGGTGTCGCTGCATGTGCGCAGGTACCATATTTTGCTTTTCAGACTGATCGTTTGAGTGACGTTCCAATTCTTGATATGGGTGAAGTTGAGTGCTCATGCTATCTTCGTGTCAGAGTTCGGGACGAATCCGGTGTGCTCGCAAACATTGCTGGTATTTTAGCTGAGCAGGGCGTGTCAATAGAGGTCATGCGTCAGCGCGAGTCAAACGGTAGTCATGCAGGCGTTGATATTGTCATTTTTACCCATAAGACAAATGAGCGTTCAATCAATCACGCATTGAAAAAAATCGACGCGCTCGACAGTGTGGTTGAGAAACCTGTGCGTCTCCGTATCGAGACGTTTTAATAGTTAAGTTCCTAACACAAAAATTCTAAAGAAAAAATTTTATGACCAATACTTCTTATAACGGATTAATTCACAAATATCGGGATCGACTTCCTGTCAGTGATTCCACGAGGGTTATTTCCTTAAACGAAGGTAACACGCCACTAATTGAGCTAAAAAATCTGCCTGAACGTTTGGGTTGGGATCTTCAGGTGTTTTGTAAGTTTGAGGGATTAAATCCCACTGGGTCATTTAAAGATCGAGGCATGACTATGGCAGTAACGAAAGCCGTTGAGTCGGGTGCAAAGGCCATCATATGTGCTTCAACCGGTAACACCTCAGCTTCAGCGGCAGCTTATGCCGCACGTGCAGGCATTAAAAGTTTCGTTTTAATTCCAGACGGAAAAATTTCTTTGGGAAAGTTGTCACAAGCCATGATGCATGGAGCAACCGTCATTCAAATTAGAGGTAACTTCGATGATGGCATGCGGCTTGTTCAGGAACTATCTTCGAGTATGCCTTTAAATTTAGTCAATTCCATTAATCCTTATCGTCTTCAGGGGCAAAAAACAATTGCTTTTGAGGTAATTGAGTCTTTAGGTGATGCCCCTGATTATCACGTCTTGCCTGTCGGAAATGCCGGCAACATTTCGGCACATTGGATTGGCTACAGTGAAGCTGCGGGTCAGAATTGTGGCAGTTGTAACTTGTGTGATGGAGAGTGCACTCTTAGGGGATCTGTGCTCAGTACAAAACGACCTACGATTGTCGGCTACCAAGCGTCTGGAGCAGCCCCATTTCTGAGGAAACAGATGGTGGATTCGCCTGAGACTATTGCGACGGCGATTCGTATTGGCCATCCCGTGTCTTGGGATTTGGCTTGGGCCGCGCAAAAAGAATCTTCAGGTTGGTTTGAAGAGTGTACAGACGAAGAAATATTACAGGCACAGAAACTATTGGCTGAGTCAGAGGGCATATTTTGTGAACCTGCTTCGGCAATTACAGTGGCAGGTTTGTCCAAAGATATCGAGCGTGGTCGTTACGAGAGAGGGTCAAAAATTGTATGCACGCTCACGGGTCACGGGTTGAAGGACCCTGATACGGCAATAGCACAAAACGCTTCGCCAGTTGTGGTTGACGCTAATCGAGATGGAATAAGCGCCATCATAAGGGACTTGTTGTAGAGCGCTACTTTATTGCTTGTAATTGCCAAACGAAGTGTGAAATTGAGCGTTTGACATATTTTTTGTGCGCATTCTTGATCACAGTGACTAAGGAGCGCTCTGCAGTTTGAGCGTATTTTGGGTAAATTCTTTGCGCTTCGATCACTTTAAATTTTCCGATAAACCCATAGCGTTTTGCATCGGCGTTATCGCCGCAGAAGTATTGATGTGTGCCCTCGGTGATGATGTTCACGTGAGTCGGATCTTGGAACGCTTCCGGCGAAGGATACGCGGGCGTTAATGCGTAGAATAAACCATTAGGTTTCAGTACGCGGTGAATTTCATTCATAACCAGAATAAATGGGTTCACAATAATTTTTCGTTCATGATCAACTGACTGCCTTGGTATGTGTTCAATAACGTCAAATGCAGACACAGAGGCGAAGAATGCGTCTGAGAAGGGTATAGGCTCGCATACAAGATTGCATGTTTTAAAATTATCGTCAGCTTCTCTATCTCCTAATGATAGGTCAACGCCATATAATTCGGGTGCACTATATGGGTTCCGTGCATGGTCCCCGCATCCTAAATCTAAATGTTTGTTTGAGTTATCAATAGAGGGCATGGGGACTTTTATTCCTTTAGAAGACAAGGCGCATGGAAAGATCGATGGATTCAATATCTTTTGTTAAAGTTCCAATAGATATTCGATCAACACCTGTCTCCGCGATGGCTACAATAGAACCCAGAGTGATACCGCCAGACGCTTCTAATAATGCTCGTTTATTAGTTAGCGCAACTGCCTCTTTCATTTCGGAGACTGTAAAATTATCAAGCAATATTGAGTTCGCGTTACTATCTAGAGCCTCTTTTAATTGCTGGAGCGACTCTACCTCTACTTGAATTGGAACGCTCTTGTCGATATGTCGTGTGGCGGCAAGTGCAGCCGTAATACCGTTGGAGGCGGCAATGTGATTCTCTTTTATAAGGACTCCGTCATATAAACCAATGCGGTGGTTTTTCCCGCCACCGGTAAGAACAGCGTACTTAAGAGCCCTTCTTAGTCCTGGAAGTGTTTTGCGAGTGTCTAAAATGGTGGCCTTAGTATGGGAGACGGCGTCGACGTAAACTCTTGTTTTTGTGGCCACGGCAGACAGTGTTTGTAAGAAATTCAACGCGATTCTCTCGCCAGTTAAAAGCGCTTGAGCCGGTCCTTTTAGTCTGCAAAGGGTCTCTCCCGCTGCCACACGATCGCCATCTTGATATTGCCAATCTAGAACGATTGATGGGTCGATTTTTTGAAACGTTGTTTTCACCCATTCACTCCCAGCAAGTACGCAATTAACTCTGGATAAAATAGTGCCTTCACCACGTGTTTTTTGTGGAATTAAAGATGCAGTGAGGTCACCGCTACCTACATCCTCTCTAATGGCCAAATCAACGTCGTTAGTTATAACTGATGTTAAATCGAAATTACTCATAGCAGTACAATTACGGTTGAAGGTTGTAAGTGCTCATTGGCTTCGAGTTTGAATGGATATGGCGCCTCTGATTTCTCCGGCTTTATATCCTTTAGCCTTGTCGAAAGGGTATAACCGATTGAGCGTTTTGGCTACCTCTTTGGGAATGTCATTTTCGCTTCCGTGACAAGTTAAACAAATTGGTGCGGTAGGTAGTGCTTTCATGTAGCGAACAATGTTTGTTTCTGATCGAGAGTCGACAAATATAACCTCTAAATTTCTACCTGCCTCACCCGAGAGAACTCTTGCGGAGAATTGTCGCAGTTGTTGCTGTTCCCACAGGTCAGCAGTGCCAATCAGCGGGTTTCGCACCTTAAGACTAACCCGAGAAATTTTCCATCCGGTCTCTTTTGAGAGTTGATTGGCCAGATTGGGTGCGACAGTCTCACAAACCTGGATGGCAGCCTCCGGCCCATTGGTGGACATTGCAGTCTGAAGTGTTTTACCTAATGATTTCATGAACTTTAAGGCTGCGGATTGCATGTTGCCAATCAGAACTTCATTTGATATCGGCTCTTTGGTGTGAGATATCCCGCTGTTAAACAGTAATATTAGGACAGTCATTAAGCATAATTTTTGTTTCATGAGAAACCTCGACGGTTATTCTTACGCAGTGTGCACTTGAAATTAGTAAGTTATGCCCAATTTTATTACTAACTAGACATGGATATGAGGAATTGTTATGAGACTCGATAAATTCACAACTCGTTTTCAACAGTCGTTAGCATCTGCTGAGACACTTGCTTCGGCTAATCGAAATTCTACCATTGAGCCCGACCATCTTTTGCTTGCTTTGCTCGAGTCGGACGAGAAATTGATACTTTCTATTTTAAGTCGTGCTGGCGTTTCGGTCGACAAGCTTAAAGTAGAATTGCAAACAGCGATCTCTAATTTGCCTCGAGTGGATGATGTCAGAGACCTCTCATTATCCCGTGCTCTTAATCGTTTATTGATCGATACTGAAAAGCTGTCTCAAGATCGAAATGATCAGTATGTTTCTACGGAGTTATTTTTACTAGCTGCGATTTCGGATAGAAATGGAATCGGGAGAATTCTTCTCAAGCATGGCGGATCTGAATCTATTTTAAAGACTGTGATTGAAGATGTTAGAGGAGGAGATCCAAACACAAGTGCCGATGCTGAAAGTCATCGTCAAGCGTTAGAGCGTTATACCGTTGATGTCACTGAGAGGGCAAGGCAGGGTAAGTTAGATCCGGTTATTGGGCGTGACGATGAGATCCGGCGAACGATTCATATTTTACAAAGAAGAACAAAAAATAACCCAGTACTAATTGGCGAGCCTGGCGTGGGTAAAACTGCGATTGTTGAGGGACTAGCTCAGAGAATTATCAACGATGAAGTTCCTGAGAGTCTAAAGGGTAAACGTGTTTTATCTCTTGATATCGCAGCTCTGCTGGCCGGAGCGAAGTACCGAGGAGACTTTGAGGAACGGCTTAAGTCAGTGCTCAAGGCGTTAGCGAGAGATAACGGCATGACAATAATTTTTGTCGATGAGTTGCATACCATGGTTGGTGCGGGCAAGTCAGAAGGAGCTCTTGACGCCGGAAATATGCTTAAACCAGCTCTAGCGCGTGGGGAGCTTCATTGTGTAGGTGCGACGACGCTCGATGAATACCGTAAATATGTCGAGAAGGATTCCGCGCTGGAGCGAAGGTTCCAAAAAGTGGTAGTTAATGAGCCGACTGTTGAAAACACAATAGCGATTCTTAGGGGTTTGCAAGAACGATATGAACTTCACCACGGAGTCGATATTACCGATCCAGCAATCGTTGCCGCAGCCCAGTTATCGAATCGTTATATCACGGATCGGTTTTTGCCTGATAAGGCTATTGACTTGATTGACGAGGCGGCGGCTCGAATAAAAATGGAGCTTGATTCTAAGCCTGAGGCGTTGGATAAAATTGACCGCCGCTTGATTCAGCTCAAAATTGAGCGAGAAGCTGTGAAAAAAGAAGCAGATGAGGCGTCCAAAAAAAGATTGCAGGGTATTGAGAATGAGATTGCAGGGCTCAGTAAAGAATATGCAGATATGGATGAAATATGGAAATCTGAGAAATCTGTGGTGCAAGGTGCTCAGCAGGTTAAAGAAGATATTGATCAAATTAAACTTCAAATTGATGTGGCAAAACGTCAAGGTGATTGGTCTTCTGTGTCCGAATTGCAGTACGGTAAGTTGCCTGCCTTAGAGGCCAAATTGTTACAAGATTCTGAGCTACGCGAAGGTGAATCGGCATTCCGTTTATTAAAGACTGAAGTAGGCGCTGATGAGATTGCCGATGTGGTGTCTAGAGCGACGGGTATTCCCGTATCTAGAATGATGCAAGGTGAGAGGCAAAAATTATTGTGTATGGAGTCACAATTGCATCAACGTGTTGTCGGACAAAATGAAGCCATCAGACTTGTGTCTGACGCAGTTCGTCGCTCCAGGGCTGGTTTGAGTGATCCTAATCGACCATACGGCTCTTTTTTGTTCTTGGGGCCCACGGGTGTAGGCAAGACTGAGTTGTGTAAAGCGCTTGCTCAGTTTCTCTTTGACTCAGAAGAACAACTCATTCGTATAGATATGTCTGAGTACATGGAAAAGCATTCCGTATCTCGATTGATAGGTGCGCCCCCGGGTTATGTTGGCTACGACGAGGGTGGTTACTTAACCGAGGCTGTTCGTCGCAAACCTTATGCCGTAATTTTACTCGATGAAGTTGAAAAAGCGCACCCAGATGTCTTTAATGTTTTGTTGCAAGCGCTTGATGACGGTCGCATGACGGATGGCCAAGGGCGAACGGTTGATTTTAAGAATACAGTCATAGTTATGACCTCTAATCTAGGTTCTGATGTGATTCAAGCGATGGGTTATTCCGATTATGACGCGCTTAAAACAGCTGTGATGGGCAAGGTGAAGGATTCATTCAAGCCTGAATTCATCAATCGAATTGATGAAACCGTAGTATTTCATGGGTTGGCTCGTGAAGATGTGAGTGCGATACTGGAAATTCAATTGACTCGACTAGCTGAACGGCTAGCGAAGCTTGATATTGGCTTGAGCTTCAATGATTCGGTACTTAATAGACTCGGTGAGATTGGCTTTGACCCGGCATACGGCGCTAGACCGCTGAAGCGTGCGATCCAATCTGATATTGAGAATCCGCTCTCGAAGTTAATTTTGGAGGGGGAGTTTGGGCCTGGTGACATGGTGGTTATTGATACGCATGAGGGTGACCTTCGGTTTGGTAAGTAAGTTTGTTATGGGTGTTTAATTTAGTACTGGAAAATTTACCGCATATAGGGTAATTTACGCTTTAATACACAATATATAGTGTTTCTTTAGGTAATTTATGGACCCTACCGACTTATTAACAGCACCTGTAGAAGAGGCGCGCATTGGCGTTTTTCGTGGAGAGCCGATCATTGATTTGCCTGCCAACTTGTACATCCCACCCGAAGCGCTTCAGATTATGCTGGAGTCGTTCGAGGGCCCTCTTGATCTATTATTATTTTTGATCAGGAAGCAAAATCTTGATGTGCTTGACATCCCAATGGCAGATTTGACCAGACAATACATGGTCTATGTCGAGTCGATGAAAGTGCATAATCTGGAGTTGGCCGCTGAATATCTGCTAATGGCCGCGGTGTTAACGGAAATTAAGTCTCGGATGTTATTGCCTCGCTTATCTACTGGAGTTGAGGACGAAGACTTGGATCCGAGGGCAGAGCTTGTTCGGCGATTGATTGAGTACGAGCGGATGAAAAAGGCGTCGATTCTCTTAGATGAGCATCCGGTTATTGATCGCGATTTTTATCAAGCCTCTGCATGTTTTGAAAAGTCCAACTATGTTTCCCCGCCGTCGATAAATCCTGAGGACCTTCGGATGGCCTGGGTGGGAATCATCAATCGAGTTAATAATAATAGACACCATACGATCAGTAGAGAAGAGCTTTCTGTTCGGGCGCATATGAGCCAAATTCTGCGTCGTCTAAAAAATCAGCAATTTTTCCGGTTTGATGAGCTATTTGAAGTTGATAAAGGTGTTCAGTACGTTGTCGTTGCGTTCTTGGCGATACTCGAATTGGCCAAGGACACTTCGATTGAGCTGTCCCAGCATGGAGTGTTCTCCACGATTTATGTGAGGTTATCAAATGGAGCTTAATGAACTCGATATTGCAGATATCAAGGGGGCGGTAGAGGCCGCACTTCTAGCATCCTCTGAACCACTTTCCATCTATGATATCAAGCGCATGTTTAATGATGAAGTTACTGCAGTGATGGTAAGAGCTGCTCTATCCGAGCTTGCCGAGGAGTGGTTAACTCGTAGTGGGGAGCTGATAGAAGTGGCTAGCGGTTGGAGGATTCAAGTTCGAGTGGAATTTCAGCAAAAGCTGGACAAGCTGGAACCGCAAAGGCCGCCTAAATATTCTAGGGCAGTGTTGGAAACTTTGGCCATCATCTCCTACAGACAGCCTGTCACCAGGGGGGATATTGAAGATGTTCGTGGAGTTGCCGTTTCTCCAAATATTCTTAAGACATTAGAAGCTCGAGGGTGGATTGACCAGATCGGGGTGAGAGAAACACCGGGTAGACCGGCCTTATTTGGGACAACTGATACATTTTTGGATGACCTCGGGCTAAAAGCATTAAGTGAATTGCCGCCGTTAGATGATTTGGGTGAGTTGGTCGAGGTGGTTCCAAACCATGGTGAGCAAATGACGCTTGATGTCGAGCATGATGGTGATGCCTCGCCGGACCCTTTGTTTGTTCATGGATCTGTCGCGCCGCACTCATTGAATTGATATGCATGTTGAATGGGTTGATTTCTCCGAGGAATAAATTTTATTATCTCGATATGCAGTTTATTTGTGTAGTTGGCTTGTACCACTTCGATAAACTCTGTTATGCTTCGGCTCCTGTTTTGCCGGTCGCGGGGTGGAGCAGTCTGGCAGCTCGTCGGGCTCATAACCCGAAGGTCGTAGGTTCAAATCCTGCCCCCGCAACCAATTAATATGCTTAATAAGCCTCAACAATTTGTTGGGGCTTTTTTGTGGTTCTGTAAGTGCTAACTTCTGGTATAATTTGTATATCAGTAGTATTTGAATACAGATGGGCCTTAGGCCCATTTTTTATTTGTAAATGAGCCAATGGATATAGAAAGCTTACTTGAAAAAACGTTGACTGGATTGAACTATGAGTTGGTCGACGTTGAGGTGGTTGGGCGATCTGGATTAGTTCGTATCTTGATTGATTCTGACAAAGGGATTGGCATAGAGGACTGCACGGCAGTTAGTAATCACCTGTCACGGCTGTTTGAAATTGAGCATTTTGAATATGACCGAATGGAAGTGTCTTCACCGGGGCTTGATCGGCCGCTGAAGAAACTCGTTGATTTCGAGCGTTTTAAGGGTGAACAAGTGATTGTTCAGTTTAAGTTGGCGTTCGAGGGGCAGAGAAAGTTCCGAGGGCGGTTGATTGGTGTTAAAGAAAATCTGATAGACATGGAGGTCGAAGATGGTCGATTGGTCACTTTTGAGCTTCATGAAGTTAAAAAAGCAAACTTAATTCCTGCAATTTAGCTAATTTAAGAAGGTATAGGACATGCAACGAGAGATGTTACTGCTGGTCGATGCTTTAGCGAGAGAAAAAAATGTCGCGAAAGATATTGTTTTTGAAGCGTTAGAGATGGCACTGGCTTCAGCGACAAAGCGTAAAAACGCACTGGATATTGACGTGCGGGTTTCGATAGATCGTACTACAGGCGAATATGAAAGTTTTCGAAGATGGGAAATTGTCGAAGATGAAGAGCTTGAGTTGCCAGATCAGCAGTTAACGCTTGAGGATGGTGTAAAGCGAAATGCCACTATTGAGCTCCATGAATTTGTTGAAGAACCATTGGAGGCAATTGAGTTCGGGCGCATTGGTGCTCAGGCGGCCAAACAGGTCATCATGCAAAAAATCCGTGATGCCGAGCGTGAACAGATTTTAAATGACTTCCTCGCGCGAGATGAAGTCATTGTATCGGGCACTGTAAAACGCGTTGAGCGAGGAAATGTAATTATTGAATCGGGCCGTGTGGAGGCGTTGCTGCCCCGGGAGCAAATGATTCCGCGCGAAAATATTCGTGTTGGTGACAGGATTCGTGCCTATCTGAGCCGGGTTGATCGAGAGGGACGAGGTCATCAGTTGATTTTATCGCGAACCATGCCGCAATTCGTTGCAAGTTTATTTGAGCTCGAGGTTCCTGAAATAGAAGAAGGCTTGGTGGAAATCTTAGGGGCCGCAAGGGATCCTGGTTCTAGAGCTAAGATTGCTGTCAAATCAAATGATAGACGTATTGATCCAGTGGGTACTTGTGTTGGGATGCGTGGGTCCCGAGTTCAAGCCGTTACAAACGAGTTGTCAGGAGAACGTATCGATATCGTGCTTTGGTCAGAGGATCCTGCAACCTTTATCGTAAACTCGTTATCCCCTGCCGAAGTCAGTCGTATTACGGTTGATGAAGAGAAACATTCGATGGATGTTGTTGTTGAGGAAGAGAATCTTGCTCAGGCGATTGGACGGGGTGGGCAGAATGTGCGACTTGCCTCGGAGCTCACGGGGTGGACGTTAAATATTTTGACAGAAGAGCAATCGCAGCAAAAAGTTGAAGAAGAATCGACCACAGTTCGTCAACATTTCATGGATGAAATTGATGTTGATGAAGACCTTGCTGACATTTTGGTTCAAGAGGGCTTCAGTACTCTTGAGGAGGTCGCTTATGTGCCTGAGTCAGAATTACTTGAAATTGAGGGGTTCGATGAAGGGACAGTCGAGGAATTGAGGTCTAGGGCTAGAAATGCTTTATTAGTCAAAGAAATTGCTAAAGAGGAACAGGCCACGACAGCGTCTACTGACCTAATGAATGTGGACGGCATGACGGAAGATCTTGCGCGGTCTCTAATTGGCGGCGGCATCATGTCTCAGGATGAGTTGGCTGACTTGGCTATTGATGATCTCAAAGAGATCATTGAAATTGATGACGAATTGGCTGAAAGCTTAATTATGGCTGCGAGAGCACCATGGTTCACAGAGTCTTAATGAATTTAAGGGCAAAAAATAAATGGCAAATGTGAATGTTAAAGAGTTTGCATCAGAACTTAAACTTCCTGTTGGGCGTTTGCTTGAACAGCTAGCGGCATCTGGAATAAAAAAAGCTTTGACTGAAGAGACCAATCTCACGGAAGCTGATAAGCATAAATTACTTGATTTTTTGAAGCAGTCGCATGGGGATGAGAAGCCGAGAAGTAAAATCACCTTAAAGCGGCGGGAAACAACTGAAATTAAAAAGTCTGATGGAGCTGGACGGTCACGTACGATTCAAGTTGAGGTTCGTAAGAAGCGTGTAATTGTTAAAACTCCTGAGATTGAGCCCACCGTTGAGCCTATCGTTGAGGCCACTGTTGAGCCTATCGTTGAGGCCACGGTTGAACCTATCGTTGAGGCCACGGTTGAGCCTATCGTTGAGGCCACCGTTGAGCCTATCGTTGAGCCTATCGTTGAGCCTATCGTTGAGGTAACGGTTGAGGCAGCCGTTGAGGCGCCAAGTGTTAAGCCATCGGTAATTAAAAAAACTGCAGAGCAGCTTAAGCGTGAAGCGGAAGCTAAGCGTCAAGCTGATTTGAGGGCTATCCAAGCTGCTGAAATCATTCAAAAGGAAGAGGATAAGAAGCGTCGGCTTCAAAAGAAAGAGACGGTTGCGCAAGCAGCGATTGCTGCTGAAGCAGCCAAGTTAGCTGGCGTAAAGAAAGTCGAGGTGGCTAAGGCCCCAGAGGGTACGCTCCATAGCCCAATATCAAAAGACGAAGCCAAAAAAGCGCTTAAGAAAAAAGCAAACCAAGTACGTTTTGATGCGGAGAGTAAAAAGCGTGGGATCAAGACCCGTAGTGGTTTCTCTGGGTCAGGTGGACGTGATGGTTGGAGAAGCTCAGGCAGAAGTAGAAATAGAAGGGGGCACAGCTCAGACAGCGCTCCTGCGATACCGCAAGAGGTTGTGGTGCGTGAGGTGCTTGTTCCGGAAACAATTTCTTTATCTGAGCTTGCCCATAAAATGTCCGTGAAAGCCGCTGAAGTCATCAAGGTGTTCATGAAGATGGGGCAAATGGTTACGATAAATCAGGTGCTTGACCAAGAGACCGCGATGATTGTTGTTGACGAAATGGGTCATATCGGGAAGTTAGCAAAAACAGAGGACCCACAAGCGTTTTTGATAGAAAGTCCCGATCAGGACGTTCCGCTTGAAACGAGAGCGCCCGTTGTTACAGTAATGGGACATGTCGACCATGGAAAAACCTCGCTTCTGGATTATATCCGGACAACGCGAGTGGCTAGTGGTGAAGCAGGTGGTATTACTCAGCACATCGGTGCATATCACGTAAATACTCAAAAAGGCATGGTTACCTTTTTAGATACCCCAGGTCATGAGGCCTTTACCGCGATGCGTGCTAGAGGAGCTAAGGCAACCGATATTGTAGTTTTAGTGGTTGCTTCAGACGATGGTGTTATGCCTCAAACAATTGAAGCAGTTAATCACGCTAAAGCGGGCAATACGCCAATCATAGTAGCCGTGAATAAAATTGACAAACCTGAGGCTAGCCCAGAACGTATCAAACAAGAATTAGGTCAATATGAGGTTGTACCGGAGGATTGGGGCGGAGATACAATGTTCGTGCACGTTTCAGCTAAAACTGGTGAAGGAATTGACGGGCTATTAGACGCAATTCTTTTGCAAGCTGAAATGCTTGATTTGAAAGCGCCTGTGAAAACTGCAGCAAGAGGTGTAGTCGTTGAGTCGCGATTGGATAAAGGACGAGGCCCTGTTGCTTCTATTCTGGTGCGTGAAGGTACACTGAGTCGAGGAGATGTTCTATTGGCAGGTGCGGTGTTTGGTCGCGTTCGTGCCATGGTCGATGAAAATGGCCTAACAATTGAATCAGCTGGCCCATCTATTCCCGTCGAAGTACAGGGTCTATCCGACGTGCCTGCAGCTGGAGAAGAGATTATTGTGTTGCAGGACGAGAAGAAAGCAAGAGAAATTGCGCTATTCCGTCAAGGTAAGTTCCGAGAGGTGAAGCTTGCTAAGCAGCAGGCGGCTAAGTTGGAGAACATGTTTGATCATCTTAAAGCAGGTGCAGTTAAATCATTACCGCTCATCATCAAGGCTGATGTTCAGGGGTCGAGTGAGGCCTTGGCTCACTCGTTGATACGTTTATCGACTGAAGAGGTCCAGGTTAATATCGTGCATTCTGGTGTTGGCGGTATCAATGAATCAGACATTAACCTTGCTGTAGCCTCAAACGCAGTCATTATTGGCTTTAATGCCCGAGCTGATGCCACGGCGCGAAAGCTGATCCAAACGCACGGCATCGATGTGCGTTACTACAACATTATTTATGATGCAGTTGACGAGGTAAAAGCCGCTTTAAGTGGTTTACTTTCACCTGACAGAAAAGAGGAGACATTAGGATTAGTTGAAATTCGGCAAGTCTTTAAAATCACTAAAGTTGGCGCTGTAGCCGGATGTTACGTGCTTGAGGGTTTAGTCAAACGTGGCTCCTCAGTCAGGTTGCTTCGAGATAACGTCGTGATTCATGAGGGTGAACTGGATACTCTCAAGCGATTTAAGGACGATGTTAGGGAAGTGAAATCCGGGTTTGAATGTGGACTATCTATTAAGAACTTCGCAGACATTAATGAAGGTGACCAACTCGAGGTATTTGAAGTTGTGGAAACCGCCCGTTCGTTATAACGCATCTACTTGCTGATTTCTTTTGGTTAAAAGCACACAAAGGTCTGGACGATTGAGAGATTACCTGCTCCGTGAGATCTCGGAATTAGTTCGATCTAAAATCAGAGATCCTCGCGTTGGGCAAATAACCATCACGGATGTCGAGGTTAGTCTAGACAGTTCCTTCGCTAAAGTTTATTTCACCCGGTTAGGTGATGATTACGATAAATTGATGTTAGAGAATATCCTCAACAAGGCACAAGGTTTTGTGCGCACGCATATAGCTAAAAACTTGAATATGAGAGTGGCGCCACACATATCTTTTAAATATGACGATACGCTCGAGCATGGTGATCGTATCAGTAGGCTTCTTGCGGAAGTAAACGTCAAGATCTAAAGCTCGAGAGCATCCAGTTTACTGTTTAGGGGTAATGGTATGCCGAATATTTACAATGGAATTTTATTGCTAGATAAGCCTTGCGGCATGTCTTCTAATCATGCCTTGCAAAAGGTTAGGCGGCTTTTCGGTAATGCAAAAGCGGGGTATGCTGGAACGCTCGATCCGCTAGCCTCAGGGTTGCTTCCAATTTGTATTGGAGAGGCAACTAAGTTCATTAGTTTTTTTAGTGATTCGAATAAATCCTATGAATCAATCGTAAAACTAGGGTATCGCAGCACAACAGGTGACGCGGAGGGGGAATTGTCCAAAACGACACTTGTAGGGATTGATGCGCGAGGACTAGACACTGTTGTCAAAGCATTCACTGGCAGTGGAGATCAAATTCCTCCCATGTACAGCGCGATAAAGGTAGACGGAAAACCTCTTTATAAATTAGCTCGGGAGGGTAAAACGATCCCTCGTGCCAAGCGTCGAATCATGATCCACTCATTATTCATCGTGAAAAAAGCCGATGATGAGTTGCGTCTTTCTGTCCGCTGCTCTAAAGGCACATACATTAGGGTTCTTGCTGAAGATGTTGCTGTTTGGTTAGGGACGGATGGTTACTTGACCTCGTTACGGCGTACTGGCCTAGGTGACATCTCGGTTTCATCAGGTATTACTCTTGAAAAAATTGAAGATTTAAGTTTAGATTTACGGCTTAAATTGTTGAAAAATATAGATTTCTCATTATCTCATTTGCCTCGAGTGTCACTTAATCAGAATGACGAGCCACGCTTTACGAATGGGATTGAGGTAGAAAATTTAGATAATGTCAGCGTAAGTGGGGCTGTTGCGGTGTACACCCATGATCGAATTTTCGTTGGTCTTGCTGATTTAACGGATACTGGCTTGCTAAAACCTAAACGTTTGATGTCGCAAGAATATATCGCGGCTTCTCGTAATACCCCTATTGTTAACTAATTGCGGTTTATGCTGTATAATTCGCGCTTTTTTCACCGTTAGGAAAAGTATTAATGTCGATAACTGCTGCGGATAGAGCAAAAACTGTAGGTGACTATCAGAAGGCGAAGGGGGACACGGGTTCTCCAGAGGTTCAAATCGCTTTGCTGACGCAAAGAATCAATCATTTGACTGAGCACTTTAAGGTCAACGCGAAGGATAATCACTCGCGACGAGGGCTTTTAAAAATGGTCAGTCGCCGTCGTAAGATGCTGGACTATGTAAAACGTAACGATGTCGATCGTTACCGCAAGGTGATTGAAAGCCTTGGTTTGAGAAAGTAAAACGGTCCGTGGTGAATATCTCAAGGACTAAGATTCAAGCCAAGTTGATGGATTTGAGAATTAATTAATTTATATGGCGCGGGTTGTCCGCGCCTATTTTTTTGAGGTTACGATTTTGAAAGCTACGAAAAAAACAATTCAGTATGGTGCGCATCAATTAACTATAGAAACCGGTGAAATTGCGAGGCAAGCATCTGGCGCGGTTCTGGTCTCTTTAGGCGAAACAGTTGTCATGGTTACTGTTGTGGGGAAAAAAGAAGCGAAGGCTGGACAGTCTTTCTTTCCTTTGACGGTTGACTACACTGAGAAAACATATGCGGCGGGAAAGATCCCAGGCGGCTTTTTTAAGCGTGAAGGGCGTCCTTCCGAAAAAGAAACTCTCACAAGTCGTTTGATAGACCGACCAATAAGACCACTATTTCCAGAGGGGTTTCTAAACGAAGTTCAGGTGATAGCTACTGTGATGTCGTCTGACCCGGAAATTGATGCAGACATTCCTGCGCTGATTGGTGCATCCGCGGCTCTATCGATATCAGGGATTCCATTTGACGGCCCTATTGGTGGGGCGCGTGTCGGTTACATTAATGGTGAATACGTCATTAATCCATCTGCAAGTCAATTGCTAGATAGTGAGTTGAATCTCGTCGTTGCGGGCACGCAGCAGGCTGTTTTGATGGTTGAATCAGAGGCGCAACAATTATCTGAAAGCGTCATGTTAGGAGCCGTCGTTCATGGTCATGAGCAGATGCAAGCCGTGATTAGCATGATTAATGACCTGGCCGAAGAAATAGGTAAACCACTTTGGGATTGGAAAGCGCCAGAAAAGGATGCGACGCTTGAAGCTCGTGTTAAAGAGCTTGCTGAAACAGGTCTACGTGATGCTTATGCAATCAAAGAAAAGCAAGAGAGATCTCAAAAAATTGAATCAGTATCTGATGTCGTCATTGAAGCACTGTGTGGCGACGCTGAGGATGCTTACGACAAGGGGGCTGTTTACGATCAGCTTAAATACATAGAAAAAGACATTGTTCGTAGCCAGATTCTTGCTGGGGAGCCAAGAATTGACGGGAGAGATACTAGAACAGTTAGACCCATATATATCCGTACAGGGGTTTTACCTAGAACGCACGGTTCGGCGTTATTCACAAGAGGTGAAACTCAAGCTCTTGTCGTTTCTACCTTGGGTACCGCTCGGGATGAGCAAATTATTGATGCTTTAGAGGGTGAGTACCGTGACCATTTTATGCTTCATTATAATTTCCCCCCTTATGCAACTGGAGAGGCGGGGCGTTTTGGAGTACCAAAGCGTCGAGAAATTGGTCATGGACGTCTTGCGAAGCGAGCGCTTTTAGCCGTTTTACCTTCTAAGGAAGAATTTGGATATTCCATTCGGTTAGTTTCCGAAATTACGGAGTCTAATGGTTCCAGCTCAATGGCCTCGGTTTGCGGCGGATGTCTCGCATTGATGGATGCTGGCGTGCCTCTTAAGGCGCATGTTGCTGGAATTGCGATGGGTTTGATTAAGGATGGTGGTCGATTTGCTGTGCTCACTGATATTTTGGGGGATGAAGATCATCTTGGTGACATGGACTTTAAAGTTGCAGGATCAGAAGCTGGCATTACAGCACTTCAAATGGACATTAAAATCCAAGGTATCACCAAAGAGATCATGCAAATCGCACTTCAACAAGCGAAAGACGCACGTATGCACATCTTGGACAAGATGAAGGAGGCAATGGGCGATTCAAGAGAAGAGTTGTCGACTTATGCGCCTCGAATGATCCAGCTTAAAATTAAGCCTGAAAAAATTCGTGATGTGATCGGAAAGGGTGGCGCAGTCATTCGAGCGATTACAGAGGAAACTGGTACGACTATTGATATTCAGGATGATGGTTCTGTAACGATTGCTTGTGTGTCGGCAGCAGGTGGTGAGGCGGCACGTAAAAAAATTGAGGAATTAACAGCAGATGTTGAAGTAGGTCAAATCTACCAAGGTGAAGTTCTCAAATTGCTTGATTTTGGTGCAATTGTGAGTGTGTTGCCAGGACGAGATGGTTTGCTTCATATTTCTCAGATTGCCGAAGAGCGTGTCAATGCTGTCTCTGATTATCTTAAAGAGGGCCAACAAGTTCGCGTTAAAGTGCTCGAGGCGGATGATAAGGGTCGTTTAAGACTTAGCATGAAGGCAGCTGCTGCTGATGATGCAGCGCCTGCTGATGCAGCGCCTGCTGATGCAGCGCCTGCTCAAGAGTCTGAGTAAGGAATACAGCTTTAAAAAAACCCGCCTTGTGGCGGGTTTTTTTTGGCACGTAAAATCTAAGTAGCTCAATTATGGAGAGTCATACGTGGAGAATAATTTGAGAAGTGGTGGCCAAGTGCTTGTTGATCAACTCATCAATCAGGGTGTTACAGATGCATTTTGTGTGCCTGGTGAGAGCTATCTTGCAGTTCTTGATGCTCTGTATCTCAAACGGAATCAAGTCTCTTTGTATGTTGCTCGGCAAGACGGTGGTGCTGCATTCATGGCAGAGGCATACGGCAAGGCGACAGGGAAACCGGGTATTTGTTTTGTGACAAGAGGTCCGGGAGCCACGAATGCCAGTATTGGTGTGCATACGGCTTTTCAGGATTCCACACCAATGATTCTATTTATTGGTCAAGTTGGTGGTGATATGGTTGATAGGGAAGCATTTCAGGAGATGGATTACCGAAGAATGTTCGGTCAGATGAGCAAATGGGTTGCACAAATTGATCGATCTGAACGTATTCCTGAGTACGTCGCGCGCGCATTCCAAATCGCCTGTTCTGGACGGCCTGGCCCCTGTCTCTTATACACATCTGACGCTGCCGACGATATGCAGTGTGTAGA
>CAJXOL010000012.1 GCA_913057675.1 uncultured Pseudomonadota bacterium
TCTACACACTGCATATCGTCGGCAGCGTCAGATGTGTATAAGAGACAGAGCTAAACGAGTAATTCTTGCAAGTAGACCTGTTGGCTTACCGACGCTGGATAACTTTTCTCTAGAGTCATTTTCTGTGCCAGTGTTGACTACCGGTCAAGTGCTTGTCAAAGTCGCACATTTTTCTCTCGATCCGTACATGCGTGGACGCATGGATGATGCTCGATCTTATGCGCCACCAATCCAAATTGGAAACGTCATGGAAGCCGGGGCGGTTGGGTGTGTGCAAGCTAGTGCGTGTGAGGGTATAAATCCGGGTGACTGGGTTTACGGTCGAATGGGCTGGGCCGAATTTGTGGTTACCGAAGGCGCATTAGTTCAAAAAATTCCAACTTCAATAGAGCCAAAATCGTTAGCACTTGGAGTGCTTGGAATGCCAGGGTTTACGGGTTGGTGGGGTTTGATGCAACATGGAAGACCAAAAGCCGGTGAGACGATCGTAGTCGGAGCAGTTACAGGCCCTGTTGGATCAATGGTCGCACAACTTTCTAAACAACTTGGCTTGAAAATAATTGGTATTGCAGGCTCTGATGAGAAATGCACGATTGCGATTGATACATTCGGTGTGGACCATTGCTTGAATCACAAAAACTTCAAAACACCTGGAGACCTTAGTGCAGCCATTAAAACGGCCGCACCTGAAGGAGTTGATATATATTTTGAGAATGTGGGTGGGAAATTATTCGAAGCTGTTATTCCGAGGATGAACGAGCACGGTCGGATACCAGTTTGTGGAATGATTAGCTGGTACAACGACGGTGCTATGGGAGCTGGTGCCCAAACAGACACGTTATCACTGCCGAACTTGTGGCGAAACATTTTGGTTCGGAAGCTTTCGGTGAATGGATTTATTATTTCCGATCACTGGTCAAGTTATCTTCAGTTTGTGCGAGATATCGAACCATTAGTAGCCTCAGGAACGTTTAAATATCTAGAGGATGTAGTGGTTGGCATTGAGAATGCTCCAAGCGCTTTTATTGGTCTGTTGGAAGGGCATAATTTAGGCAAACTTGTTGTAGCTGTCTGAGGCACTGGAGATCTTTGCGTTTTGTCCAATAATGACCGCATCTTCATGGGACAAGCTTTAGCGCTAGCTAATGAGAGCGCGCAGCAAGGAGAGGTTCCGATCGGTGCTGTTTTAGTCAAAGATGGGCAAGTGATCAGTCGGTCTGGCAATTCTCCAATTTCGTCTTTGGATCCTACAGCGCACGCAGAGATCAACACTATGCGCCTTGCAGCAACCATATTGGGGAATTACCGACTTGTGGAAACAACGCTATACTCAACTTTAGAACCTTGCGTTATGTGTGCTGGCGCCATAATGCATGCAAGAATTTCTCGTTTAGTTTTTGGGGCATACGATCAAAAATTTGGAGCATGCGGTTCAGTGATGAATTTATTTGAGTATGAAAAACTAAATCATCACACTTCAGTTGAAGGAGGTGTGATGCGCACGGAATGTGCGACAGTATTGCAAACATTTTTTAAAAATAGACGTTGAAACAATGTTTTTAACCATAAATATCAAACATCAAACGCTCGCCATAAGCGATGCGCCAAAAGACTCTTTAATCAAAATCTATCAGATATCAACGTCCAAGTTTGGAGCCGGAGAGACGCATAACAGCTTTAAAACGCCGAGAGGCATGCATTGTATTCGTGCAAAAATTGGCGAAGGTCTGCCGGCTAATACCGTATTTATAGGGCGCAGGCCCACTGGAGAGATTTTTGATGCCTCATTGCAGGCCATTCATCCGGATCGTGATTGGATATTAACTCGGATACTTTGGTTGTCGGGAAAGGAGTTAGGTATTAACCGTTTAGGTGAGGTTGATACCATGCGCCGCTACATTTATATTCATGGGTGCCCTGACGGTACTATGTTAGGGAAAACAGGTTCGATCGGTTGTGTGCGCATGGCTAACGCAGACATTATTGAATTGTTTGGCCGAGTTTCCATGGGTGACACTGTGAACATTATTTGATAGCCAAGAAAGACTCTGAAATGAGATTACAAGGGAAAGTATCAATCATTACGGGTGCTGGTCGAGGAATTGGTCATGCCACGGTGAAAAAATTTTTAGCCGAGGGCGCAATAGTTGTTGCCTGTGACATTGATTCGTCACTGCTTGATGCTGTCAATGTCGAGTTTAAATCAGGAGGTCGTAATGGGGTTGCCTATTTGGTGGATGTGACTGATGCGGCAGCGGTTGCTAAAATGATTGAATCGGTTATTACGCAGTATGGCCAGATTGATGTGCTTGTTAACAATGCTGGAATTGTTCGTGATGCACGGATGATTAACATGTCTGAGGAGCTATTTGATGACGTGATCAATGTGAACCTTAAAGGAACGTTCAATTGCGCTAAAGCAGTTTTCCCGCACATGATGGAAAGACAAACAGGCGTGGTTTTAAACGCCTCTTCCATCGTGGGTATTTACGGTAATTTTGGACAAACCAACTATGCTGCAAGTAAATTTGGAGTCATTGGAATGGCCAAGACATGGGCTCGAGAATTTGGTCGCTTTGGCATTAGGTCCAATGCCGTTTGTCCCGGAATGATAAATACTGAAATTTTAAAAGATATTCCAGAGACAGTTCTTAGTAATATTATTTCTAATATTCCAATGGGGCGGTTGGGTGGTGCCTCGGAGATAGCGAACACATACGCATTTCTTGCGTCGGATGAGGCGAGCTACATAAATGGCGCTGTTATTGAAGTGGATGGTGGCGCAACGCTATAGAAATTCTAATAGGTAGCTCTCTCATTCGATAATTCGGGCAGCTGGATAGGATTTTCGGGTTTAAATCCTTTTTTCTTGTGTTCAACAATGATTGTTGTGAAGATTCCGCCACGCACATAGAAGCGAGCAGTAAGTCGCATGAATTTTGGTTTTGTCAAACTTGCTAAATCATTTAGAATTTTGTTGGTGATGGCTTCGTGAAAAGCTCCTTTATCCCTGAATGAGGCCATATAGAGCTTAAGGCTTTTAAGTTCTACACATTTTTTATTTGGTAAATAGTCTAGATAGAGCGTTGCAAAATCTGGCTGTCCTGTTTTGGGGCACAGGCAGGTGAATTCAGGAATTTGCATCCTTATCCAGAAATCATTTTCCGACGCAGGGTTGGGGAAAGTTTCGAGTAAATTACTAGTAGGTTTAGGCATTCTTAAATTAGGTTATTGAGCTAAAATAGAGGTGATAATAATGTAAAGCTTACATACAGTTTCGCATAACTTAAGATTATAACGATTTCGACGGATATTATTTTGCGCCTGACTCATATCAAATTAGCTGGTTTCAAATCTTTTGTGGATCCCACACATATCCCTGTTCCAGGACAGTTGGTTGGTGTTGTGGGCCCGAATGGTTGCGGTAAGTCTAATGTTATCGATGCTGTTCGATGGGTGCTTGGTGAGACTTCAGCGAAACAGCTTCGCGGCGAAAACATGCAGGATGTGATTTTCGCGGGCTCGAGCGACCGTAAGCCTATGTCTCGGGCAAGCGTTGAGCTGATTTTTGACAACAGTGCCGGCAAAGTTACTGGAGCGTGGTCCCAATATTCAGAAATTTCAGTAAAGCGAGTTCTTGAACGCGAAGGAACGTCTTCCTACTATCTCAACAATCAGCACGTCAGGAGACGCGATGTTGCTGATATTTTTCTCGGCACGGGGTTGGGAGGCAAAGGGTACGCAATCATTGAGCAAGGTATGATTTCCCGCATAATTGAGGCTCGCCCCGATGATATGAGATCTTTTTTGGAAGAGGCTGCTGGTGTTTCAAAATATAAAGAGCGGCGGCGAGAGACTGAATTACGTCTAGATGATACGAGAGAAAATTTATCTAGGGTAGAGGATATCCAATCTGAGCTCGACAAGCAGCTTAGAAAGCTAGAGCAGCAGGCGCAGCAGGCTGAAAAATTCCATGAGTACGAGACTAGATTAAAAGAAACCCAGCAATATGTTTGGTATTACAAGCAGAGAGATGCCGATCAAAAAAGAATTGGTATTGAGGCGCAAATTAAACAAACAGGGACTGAGATTGAAAAAGAGATCGCGGTACTAAGGAAAACGGAGACTGAGCTTGATAAATTGAAAATCTCAAGTGAAGAGAGCACTTCTACAGTCAACGAGATTCAAGGCTCACTCTACGAGGTTAACTCTGCTATTGCTCGCGTTGAGCAAACTATCGAGCATCTTAGGGAGACACGAAAAAGAACGCAGCAACAGCTAAGCAATGTTGATGCTACTTACAACCAAGAGCGTCGTAACTTGTCAGTCTTAGAACAGTCATTTTGGGATGCTCGAAAAAGTATACTGAAGGTGCGTAGGGAACAGAACCAAAATCTGTCGCGCCTGGAGAATGCCAAGGGTCAATTGCCAGAAATTGAGCAGTCCTTTATGGGCGCGCAGTCGACTGTGGATGCTCAAAATAAATTAATCTCTGAGTTGCAAAATCAATCAAATCTGAACAAGACATACCAGACACATGCCGCGGATATGTTGGCGCAACTGACTAACAGAAACAACAGGCTGGATAGAGAACGTCTAGCTCTGAGCCCTCCAGATGTTAGTAAGGTTGAGTCGATGGACTCTGCTATCAAACAATTAACGGATATATTAACTGACCGAGCAAACTCATTATCACAATCAGAAGGTCAGCTTAATCAGCTCGAAAAAGAAAAAGAAATTGCTGCGATTGAATTGGATGAAAAAAGAAATGTTTATTCTGAGCTAAATGCTAAGAAGCAAGCCTTAAGTGATCTTCAAGCTAGAGTCTCTCAGTCAGACCGATTGAAGGAATGGTTAGATTTAAGCGGATTCAACGGTGATAACCGATTGTGGGAATTGCTCCGGGTTGAAGAGGGTTGGGAAGATGCTGTTGAGGCTGTTCTCAGAGAGCGGCTGATGTCCATTGCTACTGTTGACCTCAGCACGATTACTTTTGAGGAAGGCAATAAGCCGCCATCTAAAGTCTCGTTCTTTAATAAGAATTTTTCTAATGTGGAGAGGCTCACCTCTACGACAGAATTAAAATCACTAGCAACCGTTGTTAAAACTAGTAATGACTCCATAGCGAGCCTTATGACGCAGTGGTTGTCGCACGTTTTTATCGCAGAGTCAGATGTGGCGGCACGAAATTTGGTCGGCGGATTGAACTTCGGTCAGATGTGCGTAACGAGAAGAGGGGATTTATACTACTCTGGTGGTATTGCTCTATTCGCGCCTGATCAAGAGGTGCATGGCGTGCTTGCACGACAACTTGAAATTGAGAAACTCGAGCACCTAGCTCGAGTTGCACAAGTTGCGGTGGACGCTGCGGCAGAAGGATTGCAACTTATTACTGAGTCAGGTAGTGCTATAAAAGCCGAAATGAGTGTCGCTCGACAGAACTACGTGGATCTCAAAGAAAAACTCCATTTGCAGCGAGTGGATTTTCTCCGTTTATCAGATCTCAACCAGCGAACCATCGAGCGTTTAGCGCAGATAGATGCGGAGCTTCTTGAAGTAAATGACCTAAAAGCAGTAGAGCAAGAACGTTATACGAGTGCGACTGCCAAAACTCTAGATTCGGACGTCAAGCTTAAAGCTGCTACCGAGGCGTTACATGAATTGGCTTCGGAGCTCCAGCTTGCCAACGATCTGAGGAATGAGAAACTGAAGGAAGTCAGTAATTTTAGTACTGCGTATTCTGAATGTTCCTTCGAGCACCGGTCTTTATCTAATAAAATAAATGACTTATCCGAAAGTATTCATCAGATTTACCAATTATTTATTCGATTGGATGCTCAGAAAGATGATTTAAACCAACAGGTTAACCGAGAGCTAGAAGGGGAGCAATCGTCAGAGCTTCAAATACACTTATCCCAGCGTGTTGAGATTGAAGAAAAGTTAAATGCAGCTCGTGAGATTCTATCTAGTTGGGATCAAAAATTAAAAAGCGCCGAGCAGCTGCGACAAGAAACTGATCGAGGGCTTCAGCCTTTGCGCGATTCAATTAATACTATGAATCTAAAGGAGCAGGAGTACCGGCTCAATCGTGACGGTTTTGTACAGCAACTGACCGAGTCGAATGCTGACGAGGGCGCCCTGCAGTCGCTTGTGCCTGTAGACTTCGATACGACGCTTGCGGATACGCTAATAGCGCAGTTACAGCGAAAGATAGCCAATCTCGGAGCAATCAATTTAGCGGCTTTAAATGAACTCGTAGAATCAAAAGAACGCAAAGGATATTTAGATGCACAAGCAGAAGATCTTCTGGAAGCTGTCGCAACTTTAGAGAATGCAATAGGCAGTATAGATAAAGAAACCAGAGATCGACTCTCTCAGACGTTTGATTTAGTCAACAAAGAATTTGGGGAAATGTTCCCAGCGCTGTTTGGAGGGGGGGAGGCCCGCCTAGTCCTCACCGGTGAAGAAATCCTTGATGCTGGTGTTGAAGTCATTGCTCGACCTCCTGGGAAAAGAAATGCCTCGATCCATCTTTTGTCCGGTGGCGAAAAAGCACTCACTGCGCTATCACTTGTTTTTTCTCTATTCCAACTCAACCCAGCACCCTTCTGTCTGCTTGACGAGGTTGATGCACCGCTAGACGATAGTAATACGGTACGGTACTGCGACTTAGTAAGAAAGATGTCTAAAAGTACGCAGTTTTTGTTCATCACTCACAATAAAATAACCATGGAAATGGCTGAGCAATTAATTGGTGTCACCATGCAGGAACAGGGTGTATCGAGAGTCGTGGCAGTTGATATTGATGAGGCTATGAAATTAAACGAAGACGTGGCAGCTTAATGTCAGTCATACGCAACTCAACTTTGAACTTATGGAGTTCCTGAATGAGTGACTTGCAGCTTTATTTGTTAGCGCTAGGGTTGGTGATAATTTTAGGCGTTGTAATAATCAATCGAGTCCAAGAGCGACGATTTAAGACTAAATTGAATCAACAATCGAATGAGGTAGGCCATGATCCCCTGTTGGATTACATTGAAGGTCATGGACCCGTTGTTGTTAGTGACACACCCACTGAAATTGTTTCTTCTAGTGTCGACTCAGTTGATGGGCCTGTGTTTCAAGATGCTGATGCTAAAAACGCATTAAACTTAGAATCGCTGGATCCAGCCATCACTTTTCAAATCAGATTGAGTGCTGCGGAAGGGTTATGCATAAGCAGCACAGGACGGTTGCAAGAGGTTCTGGAGATGATCCCAAAGCGCCACCAGGTTTGGGGGAGCACCAGAAAGCATAAGGAACCTATTGTCGTGTCTAATCCGGACTCAGTTTTCGATCATTTGTTGATTGTTGTGCAGCTCACAGATAGAAACGGTCCTTTAAGCTGCGAACAAATTCAGACAATTGCGACAGACATATACTCAGAAACTGTGCCAACTGGAGCGATTGCAACGCAGATCAAGCCGGATGAAGAGGCTCAACGAGCGCTAGAGTTAAAGGAATTTAGTGATGAGGTTGATTTATTGTTTGGTCTAACAATAGAGCGTCCTCGAGAATCACTTATGCCTGGTGAAGAAGTGCTCAGCTTGGCTCAAGCTTTAGGTATGAGACTTAATAGGCGAGGTGTGTTCGTCATGAATGAAGGCGGTGTAGAGTTATTTACACTTGAGAATAGAGATGCAACGCCTTTTGTGAAGGAGCACCTCGAAGGTCAGGAAATTTTAGGGATTACATTTCTCTTAGACGTAGCTACCGTATCGGATGTAATCCGAACCTTCAATAAAATGGCTGGCGTCGCCAAACAATTTGCTGATGCTATGAATGCAAGCATTTGCGATGACAACAGTCAAGTTATCACTGAATCAGGATTAGACTTGATCAGGCAACAACTAGATAAGATAAATCAACGCATGGAAGAGAAAGAAATTCTTCCCGGGTCTTTGGTGTCGAAGCAGTTATTTTCGTAATGAATGACGAGCTTTCGACAATAGAGCTCCGCGCTGCGTGGTTACGGAACAAGTTAAATCAAGCGAATCGAGAATATTACAGCCTGGATGACCCGACGCTTTTAGACTCTGACTATGACCGATATTTTCAAGAATTAATCGATATTGAGCAGCAGTATCCAGAATTAAAAAATGATGATTCGCCGACGCAAAGGGTAGGCTCAGAACCTTTGGCATCATTTGAGCGCGTAGCTCACTCATCACCCATGTTGTCGCTTAATAATGCGATTGATGCGATTGATATGCAACAATATGATCGACGAATTCGAAATCTACTAAACAAGAGTAGTTCGGATATTACGTATTTCGCAGAACCTAAATTTGATGGGTTGGCCATCAGTCTTCGATACATCAACCGTATTCTAGTACAGGCCGCGACGAGAGGTGATGGGCATGCTGGAGAGCAGGTCACAGAGAACATTCGTACGGTACGGTCTATTCCATTGGTACTTTCAAAGCACGCGCCTAAAAACCTTGAAGTGCGAGGCGAGGTTGTGATGATGAAACGTGATTTTAATGATTTGAACCGTCGTCAAATAGATTCGGGGGAGAAGGTCTTTGCAAACCCGCGTAACGCTGCTGCCGGCTCTTTGAGGCAACTCGATTCTAAAATTACCGCAACGCGAAAATTATCCTTTTTTGCTTATGATCTTGAGGAGTTTGGTGTTGAGTCATCCAAGATTAAATCTCAATACGATCTATCTAGTTGTGTAAAGGAATATGGATTTTCAACCTCCGGATTGAGTAATTTGGTACATGGTCTAGCCGGAATTCAGCAATTTTTTGATCATTTACATAAAACACGTTCTGAGTTGGATTACGAAATTGATGGAGTCGTATATAAAGTAAATGAAATAGCAGATCAGCAGAAATTAGGTTTTGTTTCCCGTGCCCCCCGGTATGCAATTGCATATAAGTTTGCGCCACAGGAAGAGATTACGAGACTTACTGATATTGAGATCCAGGTAGGGCGAACTGGAGCGCTCACGCCTGTCGCCCGCCTTGAGCCAGTTCGTGTTGGGGGTGTAGTGGTCTCAAATGCCACTCTTCATAATGAAGACGAAATTATTAGAAAACAGATCAAGATAGGTGATTACGTGATTGTGCGCCGAGCGGGGGACGTTATCCCTGAGGTGGTGCGTCCTGTATTGGAGCGAAGAGCTAACGTGAAGGACTTTGCCATGCCTTCTTCATGTCCAGAATGTGGTGGTAGTGTTTTTAAAGCGACAGATGAGAGCGTTTACCGTTGCAAATCGGGTATGCGTTGTCGTGCGCAAAAAGCACAAGCAATTTGGCATTTTTGCTCTCGTAAGGCAATGAATATTGATGGTGTAGGAGAGAAGCTGATTGATCAACTCGTCGAAAATGAATTTATCGAATCGTTCGCTGACCTCTATGAATTAAAAGAAGAGAAGTTGATTACGTTAGATCGCTTGGGGCAACAGTCTGCGATGAATATCTGTGAATCAATTTTCAATTCTCGTGCAACTACGTTTAATCGTTTTATATATGCCTTGGGTATTCGTAATGTTGGGGAACATACTGCTAAAGATTTAGCTTTTCATTTTAAAACACTCGAAGGGCTGAAAGCTGCGGTTGAGGATACCCTGATTGAGGTTCCGGACGTTGGTCCGATTGTTGCAAAAAGTATAAGGGATTACTTTGATGACTCGTATAACAATCAAGTTATCGACCGTTTAATGCGTCTCGGTGTTCATTGGAGAGTCTCGGAACAATCAATCAAAAGTAATGCTCTTACCAAAAAAACATTTGTAATGACCGGGAGATTAGAAAAACTTTCTCGTGATGAAGCTCGATATGAAATTGAATGTCGCGGTGGAGCAATTACAGGTGCTGTGTCAAAAAACGTGGATTATGTAATATTAGGTTTTAAACCCGGGTCAAAGCTTAAAAAAGCAAATGAGTTGGGAATTAAAACTTTAGACGAATCAGAATTTATAACGCTATTAGAATTGAATGATGAATAGAAAAATTAATGCTGCAGTATTTCCAGTCGCCGGTTTAGGTAGTCGGTTTTTGCCCGCAACAAAGGCTACACCTAAAGAAATGTTACCTATTGTTGATAAGCCTTTAATTCAATATGCCGTGGAAGAGGCGGTTGATGCGGGCATTAAAAAAATGATTTTTGTCACTGGTCGCAATAAGCGGGCGATTGAGGATCACTTTGATACAGCCTATGAACTAGAGGCAGATCTCGCGTTAAAAGAAAAGCATGAGCTTTTGGATATCGCGCAGTCTGTAGCTCCTAAGGGTGTTGAATTTGTCTACGTAAGACAATCTACAGCTCTTGGTTTAGGGCACGCAATTTTTTGCGCAAAGCCTGCTTTGTCCAATGAGCCGTTTGCTGTTTTGCTAGCTGATGATCTCATTAGAAGTTCGATTGGGGCAGTCCAACAACTCATTGTAGCCGCTGACGAAACGGCTAGGCCAATCATTGGTTTGGAAAAGATTCAGCCTCATCAGACGCGTGCTTACGGTGTGATTTCAATTCGAGAGACTATGGGTAAACACGTCGTTGCCTCAAACCTCGTTGAAAAACCAAAACCAGAAGATGCGCCATCAAATTTAGGTGTTGTAGGACGATATATTCTTCCTTACGAGATTTTCGATGTTATTGCCAAATTACCTACTGGGTCTGGTGGGGAAATTCAATTGACGGATGCGCTCGCCGTGTTGGCGCAACGTGATGGTGTGATTGGAGTCTTACTGGAAGGACAGCGTTTTGATTGTGGTTCAAAATTAGGCTTTGCTCAGGCCAATATTGAATATGGAATGGAGCACCCAGAGATTGGTGTGGATCTTAAGGCCTATCTCAAAGCGTTGGCAATATGAAGGAAACTATAACAACGCGCGCCGACGATGTTAGGCGTGGAGCCAAAAAAATTATTACGAAAGATGAGATACAAAGTGAGATCAAAAGAGTTGCTAATGAAATCGAAGGAAGTATTGGTAATCTTTTCCCAGTAGTCCTGAGCATTCTCAACGGGTCGATATGCTTTTCAGGGCAACTCATAACAGAACTTGATTTTGCGATGGAATATGATGTTTTTTCGATGTCTCGGTATGGGTCAGGAACAACTGGTGGAGAGTTAAAACATCTTTCTTATCCAACGATCTCGGTTAGAAATAGAACAGTTTTAGTTTTAGACGATATTCTTGATCGTGGCACTACCATCGAATCGGCCAAGCGCTGGGCAATGGGAAACGGAGCAACTCAGGTTTTAACAGCTATTTTAATTAATAAAAAACGACAAGAATTGAGTAATAGAATCAAACCTGATTTTTCATGCTTTACTGTTTCAGATGTATTTGTCTTTGGTTTTGGCATGGATGTTGGTGGAATGTGGCGAAATTTGGCCGATATCTACGAATTGAAAAATCCTACAACATTAAGTTATTGAGTTAATGAGGTGATTTGATGAGCGTTAAAGAGGTACTTAAAATGGGAAATCCAACCTTACTGGAGCGGTCCATCGATGTTAATGAATTCGATACGCCAGAGTTGAGTGAGTTAATTCAAGATATGAAGGATACGATGGCTCATTTAAATGGTGCTGGACTTGCTGCGCCACAAATTGGAGAGCTTAAACGGGTTGTGATCTTTGGTTTTGATAGTAATACGCGTTACCCAGAAGCGAGTGTCGTACCATTTACGGTATTAATTAATCCTACGATACAGTCGCTCGACCCAACAATGGAAGAGGGTTTTGAGGGTTGTTTATCAGTTCCCGGTTTAAGTGGTTCCGTTCCTAGATATGCCAATATTAGATATCAAGGTTTCGATCCTTCTGGCGCGGTGATTGACCGCGTAGCAACTGGCTTTCATGCGCGAGTTGTGCAGCATGAATGCGATCATTTAGATGGGATTTTGTACCCGGCTCGTATAAAAGATTTTAATACTTTCGGTTTTATAGATTAGCTAATTTTTTTTTGTTGTAAAGACACTTAGCTTCTCTACAAGCTCACTTTGCAGTAGCAAAGCTTCACGTGAACTGCGTAACGCATCACCAGAAACCAGTAGGGTATCTTCCGCGCGATCCCCCATGGTGTTGATTTTTGCGTTCTGGATATCAATACGATATTTGGTTAAAGTTCGAGCTATCACGTACAGGACCCCGGGTCGATCTGCACAGGTGACCTGTAAGTAGAAATTCAACCCATTTTCGTCCCCTCTAAGACTAACTTCTGGCTTGATGGGGAAATATTTAAGTCGTCGACTAATTCTACCGCTGACTGGCTTTGGCAGCGAATCCTCAGCAATAACGTCGGGCAGCTGCTTTTCAATATGTTTAATCATATCGTGGTGATTAATGTCGACTGCTCGCTGAGCAAGTACTTGAAAAGTATTGAGGTAATGATTGTTTTGGGTGCTAAAAACTTTGGCCTCTACAATCGAAAATTCAGTGTTGTCAAAAAACCCGCAAATCTTGGCAAAAACCAAACGCTCATCTTGTCCATAGATTAAAACCTGCAATCCATCTCCAATGGGTGACAATCTGACCTTAACGAACGGTTTTTTGCTATCCACTCTAAAGTTAAGAACACGTGCATGCCATACGATTTCACTCTCTTCGTGACGAATGAAATAGCTTTCGTCTAATTTATTCCAAAACTTAGTGTATGCCTCCTTAGGGATCGCATGGGAGGCTATTTGATTTTCTGCGTTACGCTTTTTTCTTTCAATTAAATTATTTGGTTTATTCGAGTCAACGTTGATACGCTCTAGTGCGAGGTGATATAAATTCTCAAGCAATTTCCCCTTCCATGCATTCCACACCTTCGGGCTTGTTCCACGAATATCGGCGACCGTCAGCAAATATAAAGCCTCCAATCGTCTTTGGGTCTTCACCGATTTAACGAACTCGAGCACAACTGAGGGTTCTGAAATATCCCTCTTCTGAGCGGTTGTTGACATATACAAATGATTTTCAACCAACCATACAATCAGTTTTGTGTCAGTAGCAGTCAGACCATGGTTTTGACAGAATTTTTCAGCATCCTCCATACCAAGCTTTGAGTGATCTCCACCTCGACCCTTGGCAATGTCGTGGTAAAGACCCGCGATATATAGAGTTTCAGGTCTTTTAAAAGATCCAATCAACTTACTACACAAAGGGAATTCGTGTGACATCTCCGGGACTGCAAAACGTCGCAGATTACGGACGACCATCAGTATGTGATCGTCAACGGTATACACATGAAAAAGATCGTGTTGTAACTGCCCACATATTTCCCCAAATTCAGGTAAATATCGCCCCAATACTTCATATTGATTCATCAATCTCAGCGTGTGCGTCAAACCTACTTGATTTCGAAAAAAGCTCATAAACGATTTTCTGTTTTGCTCATCCATTCTAAAATCGTCGTTAATGAGCTTTTTTGCGTGCCAAAGTTCCTTTCGTGTTCTGGCAGAGATGCCCTTTATCTCACGATGTTCGTGTAGCACCGAAAAAAATCTAAGTATGCTGTGAGGTCTTTTATTGAAAACACCAGAACTCGTTGTTTCAAGGAAACCATTTCGAATTTGGAAATCCTTATCAATTCTTATCGGATCTGCATCGCTCTTTCCGTGTATCAACTCCGTAAGATGTTGTAGCAGGATGGACGAGAGAAGACTCACGGATTGAGAGGCTTTAAAGACCACTTGCATCAATTGTTCCGTCTCTGGTTTCGCTTTTGTCGTTCGAAAACCCAGATCAGCAGCGAGTAGTCGTTGGAAGTCAAACAGCAAGCGATCTTCCTTTCGCCCAGCCTTTAAGTGAAGACGAGTCCTAACATGTGTAAGCGCGCGTTCATGTTTCTCTAGTTGAGCTTGTTCCACTTTTGTGATGACGCCGTTTTCTCTCAGTTGCTCCCAGGTAGTGCCGTAACCTGCTGCTTGAGCAATCCAAAGAACGGTTTGAAGGTCACGCAACCCACCGGGAGACTCTTTAAGGTTTGGCTCAAGGTTTTGAGACGAATCGTTATAGCGACTGTGACGTTGCCTTAGTTCGACAAGTTTAGCATCGCAAAAACGATGCTTGTCTATATTGCGCACAACTTGCTTGTTAAATTGAGTGAAGAGTGAACGAGAACCCACTAAAAATCTCGACTCCATCAAATTAGTTTGTGTCGTAATATCTTTTTCGGCTTCATTGACACACTCTTTAAGCTTTCTCACGCTGTTTCCAACGTCTAGGCCAACATCCCATAATAAGCTCACAAAAGAGGCAATTACTGATTCGCTTTTTTTGTTTGTAGCGTCAGGGATAAGAATCAGCAGATCAACATCCGAAAAAGGGAACAGGGCGCTGCGGCCATAACCACCTACTGCGATTAATGTGGCTTGGGTGGCTTCCAATCGTTCGTCCCAAAGAGACTTTAGTAGCGCATCAACTTGCCTTGAGTGGCGTTTAAGCAGAGATGCGTAATCGGTCTTGCGGTCTAAGTTAGAGAATAACCTTTGTTTTTTCTTTTTGATTTGCTCTCTAAGAATTTTAATTTGCACATCACTGATAGAAATGGATCGTACTCCCGTCATCAGACTTTAAACGATAAACCATCGGGGGGGAGTGGCGTTCCTTCTGACCTCGTCAGCACTTCAAACCCTGTATTTGTTACTAAGACAGTATGCTCCCATTGGGCTGATAGCTCGTGATCTTTGGTCACAACCGTCCAGCCATCAGCCAACTGGCGAATATCTGGTTTTCCTACATTGATCATTGGTTCCACTGTAAAAATCATTCCTGGGACAAGTTTCAATCCCGTCCCAATTCTGCCGTAATGGAGCACTTGCGGATCTTCATGAAAAGTGGCCCCGATCCCGTGCCCACAAAATTCTCTAACAACACTAAAACCAGCATTTTCAGCCATTTTTTGTATGGCAGCCCCGATATCTCCTAAATGAGCTCCCGGCTTAATTTGAGAGATGCCCGCCCACATGCAATCAAACGTAAGTTCGGCTAAACGGCGGCTCTGTATTTTAGGTTCTCCGACATGAAACATACGACTTGTATCCCCGTGATACCTATCTTTGATCACTGTGATATCGATGTTTATTGAGTCCCCATTTTTTAATTTTTTGGGCCCTGGGATGCCATGACAAATGACATGATTCACGGATGTGCAAATGGACTTAGGAAAGGGCGAATATCCGGGGGGGGCATAATTTAGGGGCGCAGGAATCGTATTCTGCACATTAACCATATAGTCATGACACAAGGAGTCTAAATCCTCGGTGGTGATGCCTGCGCGGACATGAGGCTCTATAAAATCCAGCACTTGGGATGCTAGTCGCCCGGCAACACGCATTTTTTCGATCTCGTTATCGCTTTTGATTACTACTGTCATTTAAAATTACCTTGTTTTATTACCTTGAATGATACCATCGTAGCTAAACTTTGCGGTAGGAGCACAGGGTTATTGACCGAAAATGTGTGGTCCTGTTTTTAAAATGAGTGCATCAATACGATTGTCGATTTGATTGGTTGTAGGGAAGTCTTTAAGGATCCAATCCAACGTAACATGTAGCTGACCATAATCAGGTATTGCTCTCCATCTAAGGACGGAGGTATTCGAATGGCATGAGCTATAGCAGCTCGACCCTATCGGTTCCCAACGCCAACCCTCTGCGCGCACGGCGGCATAGATCATCTTGGCTATGTGCTCTTGAAGGCCTTCGTCGATTAAGGCTTCAAAAACGATGTTTCGTACTCTGCGCCATGGTTCAGTGGCTTGGACAGACTGACTCTGATAAATAAGTGTGGTCTTTAGGTAGTCAAACTCACTGGGTAAGGGTCTGAGTTGCCTTATCTCATCAGAGAGCAAATGAATGGGTATCGGGCGATTTGTTCCTGACGTCCAGGTTTCTCCGGAATTATCGACATAAGTAAACTCTCGAATGAGTTTCACATGTTGCGAATATTTTATGGTGTCAAGCTGTTCAATGAGGGGGTTCCCATGAAATTCACCTGCATAAACGAGAGTTTCATCAATCGCAAAGAAGGCAATAATAATGATTAGAAACAATTCCTTATATGAATGTTTAAACAAAGCTATCGAATATCCTTTGATTTTAGTTTAGACGCTTCCATTGAAAAGAATATAAGGCTCTTCAGCCGATAATGTACTGCGTTGCAATACACTCAGTGCTTGACTTGCCAACTCATAGTTGTAGCTTGATGTTAACTGTACCTAAAAAATACGGTCTTAGGGGCGACTCGTATCACCTGCATTAGAGCCGGCTTCTAAACACTTAGCTGATAGTTTAGATTCTGCACACGAAATGGGAGAGGTGTTATGGAATTCAATGTATTACAAGCACATAAAGGGCTTGATAAGCAACTTGAGGAGTTAGGGTCAGACCCTTTTGAGGCGAACAGTGTTGGAACTTCATTGTTTATGACGGGAAATATGGGGCCAAAGATTAAGGAGAAAATGGGAGAGGCGGCGAAAAAGGCTGGCATGTCTCGACGGGACTTTTTCCGTTCATCTCTTGGCTTGAGTGCAGCGATGATCGCGGCTAATGAAGTAACCGGGATGAAGTTCTTTGAGGTCGGAGCTGCTGAAGCGGCTGACGTAGCAGCAAAGGATGAGGCCATTCAAGTTGCTCGAGCTGGTAGTGACTTCATTGTGGATGTGCATACACACGTATGTACTCGACCTGGGCACTACCAGTTAGGTGTAAATACGACTGAGCGTGGCATGTGGTTCGTTCAGTTGCTGGATGATCTGGGCAAAGCGTTTGGTTTGGAGAATGGCACTCGTGATATGAATGTCGAAAACTACGGCAGGCTTATCCTTCAAGAGAGTGATACCACCGTTGGCATATTCAACCCATTCGGTTTCCGTGAGGATTACGGCGGGCGTGACATGATTCCAATGGAATATCAAGTAGGTGTTCGAGACCAATGGCCGGATAACACAATCATGTTGGCGGGTGGTTTAACGCCAAATCAGGGTGTAGATGAAACGCTTGAACGGCTCAACATGTACGCTGACCAATATCGAATCTCTGGGTTGAAGCTATACACTTTTGATTCAACCGATAAAAAAGGTTGGTGGTTTGATGATGAAGCATTGGCTTATCCTATTTGGGAAGAGTGTCGTCGCTTGGGCATTACGAATATTGGTTGTCACAAAGGCATTCCGTTCGGACAGTTCTACGCCCGATATGCGCACTGTGAAGACTTTGATGCAGCAGCGGATGATTTCTTGGACCTTAACTTTATTGCGTACCACTCAGCATGGCCATATCACAATGAGCTTGCTGCATTGAAGGGCTTTAAGCCACAAAGAAAGAACCTCTATTCAGAAGTTGGTTCAACCTTTGCCGCCACGGTTACCAGTAGGCCGCTTGAGTGCGCACACGTAATTGGCACACTCCTTCGTGATATTGGCCCAGACTATGTTCTTTGGGGTACGGATTCACTTCTTTGGGGTAACCCACAGTGGCAAATTGAAGCATTCAGAAACTTCCAAATCCCTGATGAACTCGTAGAGGGACATGGGTATCCTAAGATTACGCCTGAAATTAGACGTAAAGTCTTAGGTGAAAATGCAGCCAGAATCTGGAATATTGATAAGCAAAAAGCAATGACTGCAAAGGCTGACATTGTAGCTAGCAAGGCATACGCTTAAGTTGTATCAACGAAGGTTTGGTGTGCCCCTTTTTATTTAGGGGCACACTTTTTTTTGCGAAAAGGAAATAGGGTGCCAACATACGAATATGCTTGTGATTCATGTCTAGTTATTTATAAAACCATGCACGGAATGAGTGAAGCTGGTCCGTCAAGCTGTCGTGGTTGCAAGGGCGCGCTCAGGAAGGTCATTTCTGCGCCTAGTTTGAATACACGCAATCACACAAGTCCAACAGAAGCAAAATATGCCAAGATGTCGGAGGCAGAGGAAATTGCTCGGGAAAATGAATTGCAAAAAGTATATCAGTCGATTTGGATGCCCGAAGAAGTCAAACACAGCCCCTGGGAAGATGATGACCACGACCACTGATGCTAGAAGCGTTTAAGACCAAAAATAAATTATGGTTAACGGCGGCTCTTCTCTGTGTGAGTCAGCACGCTTACAGTGATGCCAGTCCTCAAGGTCTAGAGCATTCCGGTGGGTTATTAACCACTGCTGAGACGGGTGAATTATCGTTCACACTGCCGTATGCAGCGCTCACGGCTAAATTGGGTAAGAAGTTTATAAAAGGCCATGAACAATTTAATGAGCTGTGGGTACTTGCACCTGCACCTGGAATTTGGGGGTTAGGCCCAACATTTAATGAAGCTAATTGTGCCGGGTGTCACCCTAATAACAGTCGAGCACGACCCGCTGCTGATGGAACAGAGGTTGAAAAAGGCAATGTGATTAAGCTTGCGTATCGTCAAGTCGACGGCATTGTTTCGCCTTCTCATCCCTGGTATGGCGATCAATTGCAAAATAGGGCAGCTGAGAATCGTGTACCTATAGAAGGTGATGCGATAGTTACTTATGAAGTAAGTATTTTTGAATATCCCGACAAGACTACTGTTGCGCTTAAGCGACCTTTAATAGACATAAAAAATCTTAACTTTGGTGATGTAAATAATGCAACCCTTACGTCTATGAGGATTGCCCCGCAAGTGATCGGATTGGGTCTTTTAGAATGGGTTCCCGATGCGTCTTTACTAAATATTGTCGCTGAGCAAAAAGAGGTTGGACTCTCAGGACGACCGAACTATGTTATCGACTTGGAGACGGAAGACGTCGTAATTGGTCGATTTGGGTGGAAGGCTTCACAACCCAATTTAAAACAACAAACTGCATCAGCCTTTCACTCGGATATTGGGGCAACGACCTTCTTTTTTCCTGAAAAAAATTGTCCTGAGGTTCAAACCAAATGTCGCGAGCTTCCATCAGCAGCAAAGTGTGGTGGGCAAGGTGGGTGCACGGGAAATAATTTCAGACCAGAGGTTTTACCCAGTCGGTTGAGTAATATCACCACCTATTTGCAAGCTCTTAACATTCCCCAACGCCGCATTAATGATCAGGAAAAAACTCTAGCTGGGGAGACGTTATTTAACCAGGTGGGGTGCGCTGGATGTCATGTGCCAACTTTGAAAACTGGAAGCAAAGGCCCCATTGTAGAACTCAGGAATATGTCGTTTCATCCTTACACAGACTTATTGATCCATGACATGGGTGAAAAACTTGCTGATCATCGACCGGAAGGTTCAGCTGACGGTCAAGAATGGCGAACACCGCCTCTGTGGGGTATTGGTTTACTGAGCGCAATTTCGGGTCATTTGGGCTTGCTTCACGATGGACGTGCAAGCTCTGTCGAAGAAGCTATTTTATGGCACGGTGGTGAGGCCGCAGTGACTAAACAAAGATTTGTCAATTTGTCTAATGCTGAGCGCAAGAGCGTCATCGAGTTCATTAACTCTTTATAAAATCTCCTCAAATAATCTTGCTCAAATGGCCTATGCATACATGTTAAAATTTTTATACTCAAGATTGTAGGCGGATGACACTTATGGGACATTTAAAAGCGCTTATGGATGTAACCTCAAGCGCCCAAAGCCTTCCTCAAATAAGGATCGATATCTCCTTGCCTCAGTAACCACTCTTTGTAATCCTTCGGTACATCTGATAACAATAGGCCTTTGTGCTTTCCAAAAGGCATAGTGTTCGGAATTCTAGCTTTCTCAGACTCGGCGTGTAGACCTTCCAAAGTTGTTATTCCCAGTTGCTCGCAAATGTGATTCAAAATTGCAGCACAGATACCCACATCAACGATTGCAGAATGGGCATTTTGTAATCGTTCACGCGCTGTGCTGCGCTCTAAGTAGTAGAGGAGAGCGCTCTGACTGTGGCTGTCTAAATCAGGCCATAGCTTTCGAGATAGAGATAATGTGCAAATACGTTTGACGTTAGGTTTACCAATTACCGACCAGTCAAAGTCCACATTATGCCCAATGATATGGTCCACATCCTCGGGAAGAGTGAAGCTTGCCGCTAATGGGCAATGAACCAATTCTTCGTCCATGATGTGGTGGGTAGCTAATGCGCCCAAGGAAATGGGTTTCCCTGGATTGTAACGTTGGACAAAAGGGTTATTAGCATTAAAGGGATGAATGCTTTCAAGCTCAAGCCAAGCAGCTTCTATGAGTATGGGTTCTTTTATCCCTGTGGCTTCAGTATCAAAAATAATGGTTTTGTGCATACGACCTAATTCAGACCAGTAAATAGTTATTGTAGCGCTATCTCGAAGCTCCAATGCATGAGGACTCTAGTATTTTATGTAAACCACAAATTCTAGTACGAGTTCCTCATCGAGCTTACGGACTCTTTTTAATTCTCCTTAATAACCGTAATTTATTTCCCGCAGGCTCTCATCTCAACAGTGATGTTTTTAAGGTTAATCGCGCAGAGGTTCAGTTTTTTATCATTCACTTTCAATTTATTGTGCAAATCGTCAACGTCGTATCTCAATTCGGCATTATCTATTTCCAAGCGTTCTATTTTTCGCTTTAAATCTGAAACTATTTCGTTCTTGCAGGTTAAGGTTTCTTCGGTGCATTCGGCATGAGAAGAGGAACTCATAGCTGACGATATGCCTATTAAAGTGCCAATCAGTAATTTATAGAGCGATGATTTGTATCCATGTCGAGTGGTCATTGGTATCCCTAATTTATTCACAAAAATAGTCCGTCATAAATTTCACATACTCGTTCCATTGCGAGTAGGCCCACCTTTGTCTGTTTGGCTTGATGTCTTGCGTCTTAATCAGATCTACAGCGCCTGATTTCTCGTAATAATCATATGAAATTTCTCGTATCCGTTCTTGGCGACAATCAATTTCAAAATGCGTGACAAAAGACTTAATCCCGTCGTGAACCTGTGATAAATCTCGCAATTCATCCACAAGAAATCGCTCTTTAGTTTCCACGACTTGATGCAATTTCCACATAATCTGATCGCCATTTGCCAGAACCAATACAGGGGACCAATCATCAGCGTAAGTGCGATGAAAAGGTGTCGTTAGGAACAGGACAGAAACAACGAGCACAAAAAATTTTCTGATCATATTAACTAAATGTTTATCTTTAACGTTTAACTAAGCAATCTGAAATCATTGGTGATTTGATTGTTCTAACCAATTAGAAATCCCGTGTCCAATTACAACCATTCGAGCGACCTGATTTGGACTATTGACATAATTATGCATAACTTGGAGCACTTTAGCAGGAAGTGAAATTTCTGTTGGTTTAAGAGACCGTGCTATTTGAATGCCCATCTCAATCGCCAAGGCCGTGGTCCTTAGGCTCATTGAATGAATGATTCCCGCCTTTTGTTGAGGAGAAAAACCTCTATCAACGGCAGATAGGAACGATGGCCAATGAGCGAGATGACGCCATAGAGTTGCGACGTGCCCTTGATAAACAATGTTTTCTGCCGAGGAATTTGTGCCTAAAGTATTTACTTGTCGCACAAGATCCCAGGTTTGATCATCAATCTGAATGCGCGACAGTAATGCTTTAAGGGCTGAGGGTGAGGTTGAGGAGGGCTCGCTAGATTGCGTGACTGATATCGGATCACCTTCAGTGGTTGGCGTCAAAAATGCTGCAAGCGCAATTAAATTAAGTCCATTTGATCGATTGTAGGCAGCCACAATCGATTTAATATTGCCAAGATCGTTAATATTTAGTTTTGGACTAGAGCCGTGATTATCGAGACTAAATTTTGGCACAGATAAGGCTGTTTGCCGCAAAAGCTCAGGCAAGACAGTGTCTGGTAAGCGAGTGAGATAGATTGGCTTTACTGCGTTCCAAGTCTGCTCCAGGCAATTGTCCCAGGATGCCAGTGCTCGCCAGATGGACGTTACAACAGGAATATTCATTGTTTGACGAATATCCATGAAAATATCCGCTGTTATACCTGTTGCGGTTGCCTCGTCTGTTACTGTAACGGGGTCATAATTGAAGTCTTGTGTCATGGCATTCCTCGTCGGTTTACGAGGACATATTTGAACATTTCTTATCCTCGCTGTTATTATTCTAATGGTTAAGGCTTCACTATTCGGTAAACAGGCATCTATGCATAGTGTTACAAAACTTATGGGCGCACATTTAGCGATTCCTCGAGCGGCACCCATCCATAAGCGCAATGACTGATCACCAGTTGCCGGTTCTGTGGACATTTCGTCGTTGCCCTTACGCAATGCGCACGCGGTTAGCGATTAAACATAGTGGTCTTTCCGTGTATCTTAGGGAAATCGTATTAAAGGATAAACCTGCTGAGTTTATCCAGGATAGTGAGAAAGCCACGGTCCCAGTACTGAAACTGCCCAGTGGAAAAGTCCTTGAGGAGAGCTTAGAAATTATGCGTTGGGCGCTTAAGCAGAATGATCCTCATGATTGGTTGCAGGTGCTGGATGCTGAGCCTGAATACTCAGAAGCATTTCTAGCTGAATTAGATGGTCCATTTAAGGATGCTTTAGATAGATACAAGTACGCGAGTCGCTACGATTTAAACGAAGATGAGGTTTTGCGGCATCGTGCGCGTGGCTCCGCATCTCTTAAATGTATTAACGAACGATTAGACGAACACCCATTTCTGTCAGGGCATAGCCAAGGATTTCTCGACATTGCGAGCCTTCCTTTCGTTCGACAATTTCGTATTGCAAATCCAACATGGTTTGATAGTCAGGACTGGACATCCTTGCACGCATGGCTCAAACAATTTCTTGAGTCAAAACAGTTTGCAATCGTTATGCAAAAGCTTACACCTTGGCATTTACAGCAAGGTAAGGGCATCTTGTTTTGACTGGGCTGTTAGGCAATATTCAGTCCAATTCGCTTGCAGGTTTCCATTCTGGTAAAGGAGTTCCACCAGTGTAGTGATTTTCGGCAGGATTCTCTCTGAACAATACATAGATGTCCTCTTCTTTGACGTTTAATTCCTCGAACAATATGCGAGAAATTTCATCAACAAGTGCTTTCTTGCGCTCAGAACTGCGGCCGGGCCTTAAGTCAACATCAACTACCGGTAGTCCATCACCAACAACGCCTAACGCTTCGGAGATGGAGACGTAATCGTACTTCGTTTCTTTAGGTGCAAGCGTGCGTAATACTGCATCTTTAATTTCCGTGCGTATTTTGTTTTTTTTTTCCGTAGATACCCCCTCGGGTACTACAACTCGAATAAGTGGCATAACGTTCCTTAGCGTCTTTATCGACGCAAAATTGATTTAATAACCCTAATCAGACTTGGCATCAGACGCATCAAGATGCGGGGTAAAAACCTTCTGAGTAAAAATGAAAAAATTCTCATCATTCGACATTCTCCAAGCGAAATTTTAAAATATTTTACATTGCAAACTTAGTTGAAAAATAATCGATATAGTACTTTCGTCATATTCATGTAGTTTGTTCTTTGTTAAAAATTCTCAGACCAAGGTCTAAGGTCGAGTTCGAGCGTCCACGCGCTTCGGTGCTGATGATGCAACATCCAATAGGCGTCAGCAATAGCCTCAATATTGAGCATCCCGTCCTCTCCACGGTCGGCTTTGAGTTGTGGTAAACGTCGATTGAGTCTTTCGCCATTGATTCCACCATCAATAACTACATGTCCTACGTGGATGTTCTTCGGACCGAATTCTCTAGACAGACTTTGTGCTAGATTTCTTACCCCTCCTTTTGCGGCAGAGAACGGTGCAAATTTCGCCTTCCCTCGCAAACTCCCTGAAGCTCCAGTTAAAATCAAAGTTCCTCTTGACCGTTCTAGATAATAGGGTAGAACTGCTTGAGCGAGAAGAAATGAACCTAAAGTATGTTCGCGCCAGTGCGTGGTGAAGGAAGCCTCTGTTACCTCCAAAAAAGATGCTGGGTTGTTCCCCCCGGCATTGTGAACCGCAGCTGCGATCGGCTTGAGGGACTCGGCTTGAGCAACGAGTTTTTTAACCGCCTCAGCATCGGTTACATCAGTGATAACCATGCTGGCTGATGCGCCGTTAACTTTCAGTTCATTCAGTGTTTTTTGTAACTTTTCTTCGCTCCGTCCAGCAATTACGACGGGGTAACCCCCTTGAGAAAATCTTCTGGCTATTGCAGCACCTAATCCATCGGAAGAGCCAACACCTGAAACCAGCACGGTACCTTTTTCATCTGTTAAATTTTGCATGACAGTTCAACCCTCAGTTAGTGTCGTTGTTAATATGGTCGCCTAATGAGAATTTAAGGCATTTGAATTGCTGGGTGGAATATTCGGAGCTAGTACAAAAACAATATAAGCGATTAATTCTATATGTTTATGTTTTTCAAACTTAATATATCTTAAAAATTTAAGTGTGTTTTGAATTAAGAGATCTAACTGTTACGATTCCACTAATGATCACATAGCTTTTGGAATAATAATGACTAAATCAACTAACGTCATAGCCCTTGAAACACTGTCTTGTAGCGCTGGATGGCGTAATTACTACTTCGTTAAATTGACTACCGACGATGGGGTCGTTGGTTGGAGTGAATTTGATGAAGGTTTTGGCTCACCCGGCGTTGGTGCCGTTATTGATCAATTAGCGCTGAGGGTGATTGGTCAATCCGTCATGAATCATGAACGAATTCGTGAAGATCTTTTCTGCGCAACTCGACCAGGAGCAGGAGGCGTTGTTGGACAAGCGCTCGGGGCGATTGAGAATGCATTACTTGACGCGAAGGCTAAAACGTTAGGTCTGCCTTGCTACGAGCTGCTAGGCGGGAAAATTCGAGACCGAATGCGCGTTTATTGGTCACACTTTGTCAGTTGGAGAGCAGGGCGGATACCCCATTACCTGCCGAGCATTACAGATCAACAAGGCGTTAGAGATATCTCTCGTGAAGCTACTGAAAGAGGTTTTACTGCGGTGAAAACTAATATTTGGCGCTATGAAAATAACCAAATAAAGGGTTGGGCCCCTGGTTTTGGTAGCCCCTTCGCACCAGAACTGAACATAGATCGAAAAATTCTGAAGGGTGTTCGAGAACACCTTGAAACTATACGCGAAGAGGCAGGCCCCGATATTGACATCCTATTGGATTTAAACTTCAACGCCAAAACTGAGGGTTACCTTAAGATTTTGCGTGAAATTGAAGATTTGGATATGTTTTGGATCGAGCTCGATACACGCGACGCAGACGCACTCGCATATATTAGGTCACGCAGCCCACACCCGATCGCATCCTGTGAGACGCTTATTGGAGCTCAGCAGTTTTTGCCGTTCTTACGTCGACAAGCCGTGGATGTTGCCATCATCGACACTCCTTGGAACGGCGTCTGGCAATCCATGAAAATTGCAGCCGTAGCTGAAGCCCACGAAGTTAATGTGGCATGTCACAATTTCTATGGACATTTATGCACCATGATGAATGCTCATTTTTGTGCTGCAGTACCTAACCTACGAATTATGGAGGTGGATATTGATCGAATCCCTTGGGACCAAGAATTGTTTACCCATACTCCAGAATATGAAGATGGTCATCTCGTTATTCCCGACCGTCCCGGCTGGGGCACTGATCCCGTGGAGGAAGCTATTCGCGCCTATCCACCGATTAAAGCTCATGGACTTATGGGTCACGGCCGAAGTCAGACTTAAGACCTGTGAAAATTTTAATATTATTGATGTTAAAAATTGAGAAAATTTATATAACAATCATTTTTTTTTGGTTCTCAGTAGCTATGTGCGCGGCACAACCCGCTACATTCTCAATCGAACAATTGGATGTGAGCCTATTGAGTGATGGTACGAAAATCGGAGCCACGGTATTCATGCCTAAAGGATCAAGTAAAAAACTCCCCGCGATCGCTATGGCGCATGGATGGGGAGGTGAGGCTAATCACTTATTTAGGTATGCAAAAAAGTTTGCAGCAAATGGTTATTTTGTTCTTGTTTTTGACTATCGTGGTTGGGGTAAGAGCGATAGCCGATTAGTCCAAACGAAAAATGTCAGTACTGGAAAATATGAGACCATTGAATACAAAGGACTTATTGATCCTTTAGACCAGGCGGAAGACTATTTTGCAGCCGTAAATTGGCTTGCAACAGATGAGCGAGTGGATCCAGATAAAATAGGACTTTGGGGTACGAGTTGGTCTGGAGGCACGGTGGTTTATGTGGCCGCGCGTGACTCGCGAATAAAGGCACTCGTAAGTCAAGCATCTCCTGTTGGATGGGCTGGTTCGTGGGCTGAAAGCGCAGATTATTGGTTAACGCTCGGAGGTGAGCGTGCTCGGAGTATTCGAGCCTATCCGAAACCATTTAAAAAAGAAATTGGAAGTCTCCGGGGTGGCATGGTTTATGAGAAGCTGGCACGTTTCAACCCACGCGAAGATGCCGCTTTGTTGACGGACTGCGCGGCGCTTTTCTTGGTTGCAGAAAACGAAGAGCTTTTTGACAACACAACTACGTCGCTCGTTGCACATGAGCGTGTACCGGGCATATCGCGATATGTCGTTCTTGAGGGGGCAAGTCACTACAGCGTTTACTATGGAAAACATGCTACACAGGCGACAAACGAAGCGTTAACTTGGTTTGGTGAACACCTTAAGTAATCCGTGCGATTAGGTTAATCGTGCGCTCCCAACATAAGTAAATTGTTGATGGGCTTAACTGATGTGTGGTGTCTAGCTTTGACCCAACAGAAATTTTACTCAACGGTAGGAGGATGCGCCGCCAGTGGTAAACCAGCGATGACAATTCCTGGCCTTGTAATCCTTTTCCAGTCGTGCAGGAAAGAAAAATATCGTCTACAAGCCTTTGCTGAACTCCCAACAGCCTAGGATTTTTAGGTCTATTTTTTGTGATCGTGCTATATAAAAATTGTCAAAAGATACGCATTTTAAGCGTACTTTTTAAATGTTTTTAGTCATATATTAAATGTAGGGCGAGTGGGCTACGATGTACCCAAACGGCGTCATCAAATTGGATGTTCGTCTGACCATTAAAATGGATGACGAGTCACTCCTTCTTGTTAATTACTCGGGGAAAATTCTGCTAAATGAATCGAGCCTTGCAAAGTGGCAAGCAGGCGAGTTGATCACGTCTGAAGATTGTTACTTCATCACAAACCCGCTGGTTCGGACTGAATCGGAGAGCTATGCATGGATGAATGCTCGCGTTTTTATTGGAAAAATGGGGTCTGCCCAAGCGGTTAATAATGAGGGCAAGCCCTCGTATGTAACATATGACGTGTATCAAATAGAGGCGTGAGAAAGCGATAAATTTTGTTTGCGTATGCGGACTTCGTGTCGGTTAAGGATATGTCGCCTTAGCCGACATTTTAATCTTCACTATATTGTTTTGCGGATTTGACAACGAGTTAGTTTCCGGAATCTGCATCTCGTAAACCAACAGTATCCGAGGTTAAGTATCCAAGAGTTTTGTTAATAGTTAACTTATTTTGTAAAAATTGTGTAAGTAAGATGTTAATTTAAGTTGCAAAATAGAGGCTAGACTCTGTCGTGGTTTAACGATTTGCATTCCTCAAGCCTCGCTAAGGATGCACTATATTGCTCACTTATAAACTCGCAAATGTGCGTGTGGAATTTAATTGCACATTAAGCATAACAATTATGCATATTGAGCATAACTACGTTGCGCTTACGCATTCTCAAATGATAAAATATCTGTACCTGGATTTGGTGAGTCACAATCTTGCACCAGGAACTAAATAGGTTATCACCTGTTCCCATAGAAGTTGGTTCATGTGTGAACTTAATAAGTTCTAAACATCGAATTCGGCTGACAGAACCTCTTTCGCGGTTTTTGATTAGTAGAGGCTTTGTCGTAACTTTTTTTAAACTTTAGGAGCATTTATTAATGAAATTTAAGAAGACTGCAGCTTGTCTTGCTGGCTTAGCATTCGCCACAGGAGTAGTTGCTAAAGAAAGTAACGTCGGAATTTTCGGCACCTCAGGTAAAGGAATGGGTGATCACACATACATCGCTCAAGACGGCCCCAAGGCAGATAACATTCGTGAAGTGTTAAGTAATGTTACGTTGCCAGAAGGTTTCGAAATCAACCTCTACGCAATTGTTCCTGATGCACGTGACATGGCAATGGCTCCTCAGGGAACTGCATTGTTTGTCGGCACACGAAAGGACAAAGTATGGGTTATTTCAGACAGAGACCGTGATGGTGTAGCTGATGAAGTTAAAGACTTCGCTCCATCCCTAACGTTTGACGTACCAAACGGTGTTCAATTTACAAAAGACGGTTTCCTCTACATTGCAGAGCGTAACCATGTTCGTCTTTTCCCAGCAGCTGAATACTTCTTTGAAGGTCCAGATGTTGTAGCAGTTGACATCGTACCCAAAGGTGAGTTGATCCCAGAAGGCGAAGAGAGCTATAACCACACAACTCGTGTAATCGACATTGGCCCGGATAATAAGGTCTATATCTCACTTGGTCAGCCGTACAACGTGACGCCAGAGGATAAGTTAGAGCTCTACAGAGAGACTGGTATCGGCGGCATCATTCGTATGGATCGTGACGGTTCAAACCGTGAGGTTTACACTTATGGCGTTCGAAACTCTGTTGGACAAGACTTCCATCCAGAGACCGGTGAACTATGGTGGACAGACAACCAGGTTGACGGTATGGGCGATGACATTCCTCCAGGTGAGTTAAACCGACAAACAGCAGCTGGCCAGCATTTTGGTCATCCATGGTTTGGTGGCGGTACTGTTAGAACCAACGAGTACGCTGGTCAAACACCAATAGAGGGTGTTGTTCATCCAGCAGTTGAGACAACCGCTCATTGTGCTGACTTAGGTATGGCTTTCTACGCAGGGGACCAGTTTCCTTCTAAGTACAAGAATGCTATTTTCAGCGCTCAGCATGGTTCTTGGAACCGTACAACACCTTGTGGTTCACGTGTGATGGTTACTTTCATTGATGATGAAGGCAACGCCACAATGGAGCCATTCGCTGAAGGTTGGTTGAATGCAAATGAAGAGTATGACGGACGTCCAATGTCTATCACTATGATGAAAGACGGCTCGATGCTCGTTTCAGACGATTATGCAGGTGCGATCTACAGGATCTCATACGTCGGAAATTAAGCTAGTCTAAAAGGACCCTCGGCATTTGTCGGGGGTCTTTTTTTATTTGGAGTAAACAGTGAAGCAATTGGTCTTATTTTTTTTAATGTTTGTAATTAGTGGTACTTCTGTAGCCGCAGATTTAAGTAATGGTAAGAAATTATCGATCCAATGTTCAGTATGTCATGGTAAAGATGGAATTTCCCGAAATCCGGAAGCTCCTAATCTTGCTGGCATGAGCTCGCTATACATAGAAAAGTCACTAGTTGATTATCGAAAGGGGATTCGACATGATCGTCGGATGAGCCTCATCGCAGCAGCGCTATCGATGGAACAAATCAAAGATTTGGCAGCTTGGTATTCCGCTTTTGAAATAACGGTCAGGGTGCCTGAGCTTTGAGTCGGCTACTGATTTCTCTTTGGTTTTTGGCTATTACGCAGCTCAGCTATGCCAATGAAGGGTTTATAACGGTAGAACAGTTCCTTGGAGATTGTGAAGTTAAAACAGAGCCCTGTATGGCTTTTGTGATGGGCGTGGTTGAAGGCGCTCGCCATCAGACTAGGGAGCAGCTTAAAGAACAACCCTACGCGTTTATGGTGCATGGGAAGCCGGTATGTCTACCCGCCTCATGGGATAGCCAAAAACTTACGGAAATTGTGATTACTGTGTTGAAAAATCAATCACAGGTTAAGTCATATTCAGCGGTATCAGGAGTATTGATTGCACTCTCGAGTCAATCGACATGTGATTCGACCTGAGATCTTGGCAGAAAAATAGTTTTTTTGACCTATCCAATCATATAGCTCATTAGGTCTAACGAATAAGATTCTAAATTGATTTAAGATATGCGAATGAGCTCGCTATATTTAAGTCAGCCAATGCGCGATATGTTGGCTTATTGGACATTCAGGTCATATGCCGTTCTGATATTCATATCGTTGGCATTCCTAACGCATTCATCGCGTGCCGACATGTACACGCCAAAGCCATCTTTTACTTGTGACGAGAGTAATACACCCACGCAAGTGGCTATATGTGAATCCCCGGAATTAGCCGAGCTGGACTTACACTTGTCCCAATATATTGATGATCTTAGGCAATTATTAACTCGAACACACTACCTCGTTGAAGCCAGAAAATTCTTAGAAAATAGAGATGGCTGCGGTGTGAACGCAGAATGTATTAGGAACTCGTACGAGACTCGACTTTGGCGTGTTAGGCAACGTGTCGGAGACTTGAATGCGATAGAGGGATCTTGGGTTAGCGAGACCAACGCGTACATATCCATCATGAAGCTTGGATCGAGATATCGATTACTGGGATCTCGTTTGCAATCTATTGAACGTTATTGCTCTAGCGGTGACAGCGAGATGATCGAACGAGCTGGCAATTTTGATGAATGGGATGTGGATGAAAATAAATTCATATATCGCTGGGATTCCGATTGTGAATGGTTTTTTTCGTTTTCAGATGACCGCTTAACTGTTGATCTTCGTGGTACGTGCAATGTTGAGGATAAAATATTTTCTGGAGCTTATCGGAAAGGTACACCGCATAATCCTGATTATGTATGTTTTGATTTATGAAAGATTACTCATTGTGTGCCAGCAGCTTGCTTATCATAAATTGAATATGAGGGGACCAAGTGGGCTGCTTGTGGACCGCTATCGCAATAGAACAAATCCAAGCCAATACGATGAGTAAAAAAGAGCGATTCATGCGGCTTTTTTTAATTATTAACTTTTTATCTTTCGTAAAATAATCAATTAAGGGTTTTATTCGGCACATGAAGTACCAACTCTTCACTGTCTTTTTACGCTCTATGGTGAACAGAAGGTAAATCTCTAATTTCAACATCGTGGCCTTTTTTATAGACCGCCCGTCGAATGTAATTTCGCATTCTAAGTTATTCGTATGGGTTCATAGTCATAATGGTCACTATTCTGGAAGTGGTGGTTTTCTTATATTTTTTTAAAACTCTAACGTGTTGAGTATGTCTTGGGTGTGCTGGGGAACGCTTAGTAATTAGGGGGAGGGATGAGACCCTCAATGAATAAAGATACCCCATCCATACTGCTTTTTAAGTAATCTCCTGCCTCAAATGCCACCTCATAGGATATTGATCGTCCGTCATCAGTGACGGTGGCGTTCGCAACCACGACTTGTGCTTCTTTGATAGTCATATCCGTGACCCAAGTGAGCACGGCATTTGGTGGGTCACCTCGAAATGTATCACCTTTGCCTTTCCACATGGAGACGAACTCATGTGCGTTCAAATACCCGTGTAAACGATTTGGTCTGTCAGTAAACGCAAAGATATCCCGTGTAACAGGCATCACTAAGGTTTTGTCTCTAGTCATTTCAGCACTCTTGGCGGTATGAACGAATAACCATCCCACGGGTTTTGCATCAGCAGCCAAAGTGCTGGTGCAAAATAATAAAGCTACGGTGAGAGAAGCGAATCTTTGTAATAGTTTCATTGAGACAAGTATCCTAGGGTTGCGCCTGTTGATTTAATTTTATCTTACCTTACCCATTATGAGCGGACATGAACGTAAAGCTGAGGATGATAAACAGCAAGATCGCCTGACCCGTGAAACTGAAGAAGGTGATGTACAGTGGCTCATGACTAGCAAGCGGGGGCATCGCATTGTTTGGCGTCTTCTGAATCGAGCAGGCGTAGTTCGTGTGTCTTTCAACAAAAACGCAATGACTATGGCATTTGCTGAAGGTGCTCGAAACGATGGATTAAGACTCCTATCCCTCATCCACTCGCTCTGCCCAAACCTATATCCAACATGAGTCAGATCTTTACTGGCTGTCTCTTATACACATCTCCGAGCCCA
>CAJXOL010000013.1 GCA_913057675.1 uncultured Pseudomonadota bacterium
GTATTGGGTGGCGGACGATGATAATAAGAATACTATTTATACCTTAAAGTAATTTTTTTAGCTTAAGAGACCTATGATTCTTTCCGAGATTTCCATACGCCGGCCGGTACTTGCAACTGTACTTAGCTTACTTATTGTGCTGTTGGGTGCCATATCGTTTGATCGCTTATCGGTTCGAGAATATCCAAAAATAGATCCGCCGGTTGTTTCGGTTAGAACTATTTTTAAGGGGGCTACCGCTCAGGTTGTAGAGAGCGTTATTACTACGCCGATTGAGGATGTTTTATCCGGAATTGAAGGCGTCAACACCATTAAATCGAAGAGTAAAGAGGAAGTCAGTGAGATTACGGTTACGTTCGTAACGGATCGAGATGTCGAGGCCGCTGCGAATGATGTTAGAGATAGAGTGTCTCGAATACGAACCTTGTTGCCAGAAACTGCTGACGACCCAGTGGTTTCCAAAATTGAGGCTGACGCGTGGCCCGTGATGTGGCTGGCGTTGAAAAGCGACCGGCACAGCCCAATGGAGTTGACCGATTATTCGGATCGATATTTAACGGACCCTTTGAAAACCCTTCCCGGTGTTGCGACAGTGATTATCGGCGGCGAACGTCGTTATGCGATGCGGGTCTGGATAGATCGAGAAAAATTGGCAGCTCGAGGCCTGACGATTCAAGATGTGGAACTCGCGTTGAGGCAGCAAAACCTGGACTCTCCAGGTGGGCGTATTGAGAGCAATGATAGAGAGTTAACGGTCATGACAGAAACTGACCTGAAGAGTCCCGAAGCATTTAATAATATGATCATTCGGGAAGTGGCGGGATATCCAATACGGATTAGAGATGTGGGGCACGCTACTCCGGCGCCCTATGAGAATCGAAAAATCGTAAGAATTTCAGGTGAAGAAGCACTTGGTCTTGGGATTGTGAAGCAGTCTACGGGGAATACTCTTGCGCTTACCCAAGCCGTTAGAGATGTTCTCCCTCGACTCATGGCGGGCCTGCCTGAAGGGATGTCGCTGAAGGTCGCGTTTGATACGTCCGAGTTTATATCTGCTGCTATTGACTCTGTGTACAAGGTGCTAATTGAGGCCTTGATCTTAGTTGTTCTTGTAATTTTTGTTTTTTTGCGCAGTGTTCGTGCAACTTTAATCCCTATTGTCACGATACCGATTTCACTCATTGGCTCATTCTTTTTCCTCTATGTACTAGGTTTTTCAATCAACGTTTTGACACTTCTAGGAATCGTACTCTCGGTTGGTCTAGTGGTTGACGACGCAATTGTTATGTTGGAAAACATTCACCGTCATATCGAATCTGGAATGAATCGATTTGAAGCTGCGATGAAGGGCGCGAAAGAAATTGGATTTGCGGTTGTTGCGATGACAATCACCTTAGTTGCGGTATTTACTCCACTTGTATTTATAACGGGCCGAGTGGGCCAGCTATTCGTTGAATTCGCACTCACTGTGGTTTCTGCGGTATTGGTTAGTGGCTTTGTTGCCCTAACGTTAACGCCTATGATGTGTTCTCTTTTATTAAAACGACAAGAAACGCACGGCTCTGTTTACAAAATGAGTGAATTGGTTTTTGAAAAAATCAATAATGGCTATGCGGCTATATTAAGACTATTGCTCAAAGGGTGGTATGTTGTTGTCGGCTTTTTTGTTCTGGCGATGTTTACTATGATCGGTTTGTTCATGCAGTTGAAACCCGAACTGTCTCCACTTGAGGATCGTGGTGTATTTATGGCATTTGCTATAGCGCCAGAAGGGTCGACAATGCAGTACACCGATCGTTATATGAAGCAAGTTGCAAACATTTTAGGTCAGGATGTCCCCGAAATTGAGACTCTTTTCGAGGTTGTGGCTCCTGGTTTAGAGCGACCGAACCCAGTGAATTTCGCGATTGGTTTCGCCATACTTGAGCACTGGGATACGCGGAAGCGCAATCAACTCGATATCGCCAAACAAATTACACCTAAGTTGTATGGTGGCATTCCCGGTGTGATTTCCTTTGCGATGAATCCATTGTCTTTAGGACAAAGCTTTCTGTCTAAGGAAATAGAATATGTAATTTATGGAAGTTCATACGAGGAATTGCAAGGCCACGTTAATAAAGTGATGGCAAAGCTGAGTACTTATCCTGGCATTACTGGACTTGATACTGACCTTAAGCTTAATAAGCCTCAACTCAGAGTCAATATTGATCGTGACAAAGCCGCTTCGATGGGGATATCCATGGCTGCAATTGGTAGGACGGTAGAGACGTTGTTGGGCGGACGTGACGTCACTAGATATAAGCGGGAAGGGAAACAGTATGACGTTGTTTTACAAATGGAAGATGAAAGTAGGCGTCAACCAACTGATTTAACATCGATATACGTAAGGGCACGGAGCGGGCAACTCGTTCAGTTGTCAAATCTTGTGACCTTAGAGGAGGCGGTTGCGCCAAAAGAGTTAAATCACTTTAACCGATTCCGCGCCGCGATTATTAACGGAAATGTAGGTCCCGACGCCAGTTTGGGGCAGGTGCTTGATCATATTGATTCCATCGTGGCTCAAGAGTTACCAAAGAATGTGACAACCGACTTGAACGGAGCTTCGAGAGAATATAGAGAAAGTGGGGATGAGATGAAAGTAACTTTGATACTCGCCCTCGTCTTTATTTACCTTGTTTTGGCTGCTCAGTTTGAGAGTTTTGTTGGCCCGTTCGTCATTATGCTGACGGTTCCCTTGGGCTTCCTCGGTGCTCTTTTTGTTATGTGGTTGAACGCAAAATTTGGAGATGGAGGCACCTTGAATATTTATAGTCGAATTGGCTTGGTTATGTTGGTTGGTTTGATTACTAAGAATGGAATTCTTATTGTGGAGTTTGCAAATCAACTGCGCAGATCGGGCCAAGAAAAAATAGAGGCTGTTCTAGAAGCATCCACCTTGAGGTTGCGGCCTATTTTGATGACTGCTTTGGCAACTGTGTTGGGTTCTCTACCATTAGCCTTATCGTCTGGTGCTGGGTCTGAAGCCAGAAGAGCGATTGGGTGGGTGATTGTTGGTGGTGTCTCAATAGGAACGTTGCTGACCTTGTTTATTATTCCTGTGGCGTATTCTTTAATCGTCAGAAACACACCTCGAATTAGGGACGGGACGTAAGGGCAAATATTAAATAATTAGACGCTTAAGTAAAAAAAGGAAGCCTAAGCTTCCTTTTTTTACTTCAAGCGAACATATTCGTAATCTACCGGATTGTTATTTATTCCCCGATCAGGAGGCGCTATCCAGCCGGCCATTTTTCCGGGCTCAGCAACGCACTGCATTAAGCTTCGGATAAAGCTTCTGTCCTCTTCGGTCGGTAGCCAAGTTGGAATTCCCTTGTCGAATTCTTTTTGACTGATTACTTGCCCTAGTGGATCGGTTGTTTGGTTGGCCCAACTTCCAATTGTTCTGTGGAATCGAGTACTGGGTAGCGACAGCGTTAAGTCAAACTTTGCTCGTTTTATCATCATGTTCCAACGTTTAATACCGATCTCACAATCTTTTACGTAGGCTCCACGGGTTACCTCATTCATCGCATTTCTAAGATCAACTTTCTGGATGCCATCAGGTGTGTCGACGTCGTAACTTGCATTAAGACAAAGATGATCTTCATATCGCCCTTCATCGGGTCTACCTTTGATTCCACTGGCAAAAGAAGTCGCTGCATTAGAAGATATCTCTGAGCCAAAAAGATCGAGTGAAGAGGTAAACCAAAAGTTTAAATACTTTTGGAGCGTTACGAGGTCAACGGCGCCTTGTGCTCGAATTGCGGCTGGATCGTCTGTCCCAATTTCACTCATTACCTCAAGTGTACGTTTGATCACGCGGCCCACCCCAGTTTCACCAACGAACATGTGATGAGCTTCTTCAGTAAGCATGAATCGACAAGTTCTCGCGAGAGGATCAAAAGCAGATTCGCTTAAGCTTTTAAGTTGGAATTTCCCATCTCGATCAGTGAAATACGTAAACATAAAAAAGGATAACCAATCTGTAATCGGTTCGTTAAATGTTCCTAAAATACGTGGATTGTCCGTATCTCCAGAGTGTCTTGCAAGAAGCTCTTCAGCTTCTTCTCTACCGTCTCGACCAAAGTAGCAATGAAGAAGATAAACCATAGCCCATAAATGGCGACCCTCTTCAACGTTGACCTGCAATAAATTTCTAAGGTCATACAGCGAGGGGCAGGTAAGACCGAGTAACCTTTGTTGTTCTACAGATGCGGGTTCCGTATCCCCTTGTGTGACGATAATTCTACGAAATTGTGAACGGAGTTCGCCAGGGACTTGTTGCCATACAGGTTCTCCCATATGGTCTCCGAAACCAATTTTTCTATCAGGAATTTGGTCTGCGAGGAATATACCCCATCGATAATCAGGCATCTTTACGTGTCCGTAGCTCGCCCACCCTTTTGCATCAACTCCCACGGCAGTTCGTAAATAAACATCGTTGGACTGAAAATCCTTGGGGCCTTGCTCTCCCCACCAATTGAGAAATTGTGGCTGCCAGTGCTCTAGCGCTCTCTGAAGTTTTCTGTCAGTTGCGAGATTTACGTTATTTGGAATTTTTTCGCTGTAATTTATATCCATGATTAATGCGCCTATTATTTATCTATTAAATGAGTTGAGTTTTATATTTAAATTCTCTGCCAGTTGAAGTCTGGTTTTTTTCCACTGCCGAATAACTTCAGAGCTCCTTGATCGCCCACCGCATTGGGTCTTATGAATATCCAGTTTTGCCATGCAGATAATCTGGCAAAGATGCGCGTCTCCATTGTTTCAGGCCCGGAAAATCTGAGATTCGCTTCCATTCCCGTAAGGGCGTCTGGTGATAAGCTGTTACGTTCTTCTATCGCGATGCGCAGTTCGTCATCCCAATCGATATCATCTGGAGTGTATGTTACGAGCCCGAGTTTAAGTGCGGCTACCGCGTCTAACAATTCGCCTTCGAGAGATGCTATCTCTTGAAGTTGATGATCGTGACCGTAAAATCGGTTTTGTAATCGAGATAGATGATTGACCATTGGCAGGTTGCCAAAGTTTAACCTGGACAGAGCGATGGTCGGGTTGTGTCCATTTTCTGTTTCGGACAGCATAAATATTCTGTCTGAAGCGAGAGCAATTTCAAAAAGTGTTCCTGCAAAGCATGAGCCTTCATCGATGAGTGCGAACATCGTTCTTGATGAAACATCTAAGCGGGCTAATGTTCTGCGCATATACCCGAGTGTTTCCTTAACGAACCAATCATCTTGATGCGCTACTATTAATTCATCCATTGTCAGGACGGCGTCGCAATCGCCCGCTGTACGAAATATCCAGGTCCCGATCTCCAGTTCATTGGTTCGTAAGAGTAAGATCGCGTCATCAAGCTCCCGTGCGAATGTTAACGGCCACCAATCGCATCCTTGCTGGTGTATGGATTCTAGGCTCTTATCCGTTGTCATTGATGGGGCAGTGACGCTGATCGTTGCGGTACGAGCAGAACGATTGATGGCGACGTCTACTGTTGAGTAATGTATGCCTGAGCTATCTGATGTTCGCTTCAGTGGAGATAGAATTACGCCCACCGCCTGATTGGGACGTGTGCTTTTTGACGATAGCTCTTTGATGAGATCGGTTTCAATTTGGTCATATTGATTTGGCTTGGCGATTGCGTCTACAAGTCCCCAAGCGCGTGCACGGTCTGCTCTTACTCCTTCAGTTGTGGAACAAAACACATCAGCTAAATCTCTTCTGACTTTTCTTTTGTCGATAACCCGAGTAAGACCTCCGGTTCCTGGTAGAACACCTAATAGCGGCACTTCTGGGAGGCTCACGCTCGACGATCGGTCGTCAATCATAAGGAGTTTGTCGCAAGCGAGAGCGAGTTCATAGCCTCCTCCCGCAACAGTACCGTTGATAGACGCAAGAAATTTTAAGCCATCATGCCGGCTTGAGTCCTCAAGACCATTTCTAGTTTCATTAGTGAATTTGCAAAAATTAACTTTCCAAGGATGCGTCGACTGTCCAAGCATGTAGATATTGGCGCCAGAACAGAACATTCTTTCTTTTGCTGATGTAATCACAACGCATTTCACCCTGGGGTGCTCAAATCGGATTCTATTGATGGCGTCATAAAGTTCAATGTCAACGCCAAGATCGTAGGAGTTGAGTTTCAATTTGTAGCCGGGCTTCAGACCAGCGTCCTCATTGACGTCCATATGCAAGGTCGCAGTGCTCTCACGTACGGAGAGGGACCAGTGCTTATAGAGACCTGGATGAGTATCAAAGTAAACAGATTGAGCTTGATTCGATTCGCTTTCTTGATTTGAAGGCTGGGTGGTCATAAATAGTGTTAATTAGTTTGTGTGTTGTATTAGCTTTCGAAGGGTTCGGTCCGCTAAGATTTGACTTGCAATGATGTTTGGATTTTTCCCGTCGGTCCCCACTGTTACATCAGCTTTCTCATAGTTTGATTGTCGTTTGACGAGGATCTGTTTCAGTTGCTCCATTGCGCTTCCATTGCCAGCAATTGGTCGCAAGTCGCCTTGCGCTAGGACTCTATCCATATGCTCTTTTGGGGAGGCTTTCAGCCATACCGTGTAGCAAGTTGACAAGAGAAAGTCATACGTATGGGGCTCTTGGACGATACTCCCACCAGTAGAAATGATGCAGTTCTGCCCATTGCTCAGTACATTTTCAAGGCAGGTCTTTTCTAAATTTCTATAGCCCTCTTGGCCATATGTGATGAAAATTTCTGATAGTGGGGCATCAGCTAATTTTTCAATCTCCCGATCAATCTCAATAAAAGGAATGCTTAAGATTACGGCCAGTCTTTGGCCTACGGTGGTTTTTCCAGCGCCTCTTAAGCCGATTAGAGCAATACGGTAACTTCGGCTTGATGGGGAGTTGCGTAGCTCTTTCAGTAATTGATCTTTAAATCGGTGTTGGTCAATACTCGATAGACCAGCTAGCAGCCCTAACAAAAGTCGTGATTCGGAGTTAATCGGTGCTGAGTTTGATATGAGGATCTCTGGTTCAACATCAAGAGATTGAGCCACTTGACGTAGCAGCGCAATGGACACGTTCCCTTTGCCTGATTCCAGTAACGCAAGGTATCGCTCGGACACACCCGACTTCGCAGATAGTAGTTTTCGGGTTAATTTCTTTTCTTTTCTAATTTTTTTAATTTTAGAGCCGACTGATCCTAAAAATTCAGCGTTTATTGACTCTCGCGATTTTTTTACATCGATGGGGTTACCGCCGATTTCACTTTGATGTGCTGTTTCAAACATGGTTTCGGTCTTCCTGTTGCTGTAATTGTTTACATTAAACAGTTGAGTAGACTCAGTTGATGACATCAAGTTCCTTGTTAGTAGAAATATATTTCGTATTTTTTTAAGTATGAAGAATGATACTACACTATTTTCATATCTGTATAATAAAGTGATAAATAAATATTTACATGAAATATATTACATTTTAATGCATAAGTTTAGGACAGAATAAATGACAAAGCAGATCAAAATCCTGATTGGTACCATGACTGGTAACGCGCAATTAGTCGGGCAGGAGTTAGAGTTAAGATTTGACGGTGAGGGGATACAAGTAGATACGTTGGATATGGATAAACTAACTATAGATATCTTTCATCCGGACAGCATCTTTTTGATTTGCACATCAACTTACGGGCAGGGTGACGTGCCTGACAATGCAAGGGACTTTATGGCAGCACTGACTGAGTCGAAACCAGATTTGAAAAAGATACGTTACGGATTGATAGCCCTCGGCGATCGCACCTATGCTGAAACATATTGTTTCGGCGGCAAACGCTTTGATGATGTTTTGCAAGAGTGCGGGGCTGAGCGTATCGGAGATATACTGATGCATGACGCTAGCTCTGGCACAATGCCAGAAGAAGAAGCTGCCGATTGGTCTGAGGGATGGCTGGATTTGTGCGATCGTGTTTCCTTAGATGACTAATTAAAGCCAAGCATAATAATAATTTACAGTGAAGAGAGCCGGTGTGCAAAAAAGTAACGCAAGCGATTGGAACTTGTATACGAGCGATCTCTCAACGAGTCCCCCGACTATCAATATACCTCGTCTTTTCAATGCGGCACACGATTTATTGGAGAGAAATATTGTGGAGGGGCGAGCGAAAAAAATAGCTTATATTGATGACGCTGGAAGTTACACATTTGAAGAGTTGCGCGAACGGGCAAACCAATCAGCAAACGCGTTAAAACAGCTAGGTTTGAAGATGGAGGATCGGGTGATGATTGTGCACTCTGACACCATCGATTTTCCCTCCATATTCCTTGGCGCAATAAAATCAGGGATCGTACCTGTTGCTGTCAATACGCTCCTGACTCCAGAAGACTACGAATTCATGATGGAGGATAGCCGTGCGAAGGCGCTGATTGTGACTTCATCACTATTGGATAATTTGGGTAATGCAATTGCAAACTCTCAACATCTCCAACACGTCGTTGTTTCAGGGGAGCCTAATCCTAAATATCTTCACCTGCAAAGTATTCAAAGCGAAGCTAGTAGAGAATTTGAACCGGCGAGCACCTCATGTGATGATGTTTGTTTTTGGCTTTATTCATCTGGCTCAACTGGAACGCCGAAAGGAACAGTCCATATTCATTCGAGTCTGGCTTATACGGCTGAACTCTACGCCAAGCCAATTTTAGGGATAAAGGAAGATGATATTGTTTTTTCAGCGGCCAAACTATTTTTTGCTTACGGGCTGGGTAATGGCTTGACATTCCCCCTCTCTGTGGGGGCGACAACGGTATTAATGTCAGAGAGACCAACGCCTGATTCTGTGTTTCAAAGAATTAAGGAGCATCAACCCACAATATTTTATGGGGTGCCAACGTTATTTGGAGCTATGTTAGCCAGTAATAACTTGCCAAGTCGGGATGAGGTTTCAGTCCGCGTAGCGACTTCGGCAGGTGAGGCGCTACCTCCGCAAATTGGTAAACGTTGGACGTCACATTTTGGAAGTGAAATATTAGATGGAATTGGATCCACTGAAATGCTGCATATCTTTTTATCCAATCGACCGGGGCAGGTGAGGTACGGCACTACGGGCAAACCTGTCCCAGGCTATGAGATACGACTTGTGGGCGAAGATGGTCGAGATGTTCCTGTTGGTGAGCTTGGGGAACTCCAAATCAAGGGGCCATCAGCAGCAAATTTATATTGGAACCAAAGACAAAAATCTAGAGAAACTTTTTGTGGTGAGTGGACCCGAGCAGGGGACAAGTATAGCTGTGATGAGCGAGGGTTCTATACTTACGGTGGGCGATCAGACGATATGCTCAAGGTGAGTGGATTATACGTTTCACCTTTTGAGGTCGAAGCGGTTTTAATGTCACACCCTTCTGTGTTCGAGGCTGCTATTGTCGGTGATGAAGACGATGACAAGCTCACCAAACCAAGAGCGTTCATTGTGTTGGCCATCGGTTCAGACGCCACCCAATCACTGGTTGATGAATTGAAACTTTATGTTAAATCTAAGTTGGCCCCATTTAAGTATCCGAGGTGGATTGAGTTCGTGGAAGAATTACCAAAGACTGCGACTGGTAAAATCCAACGGTTTAAGTTGCGTCAAAAAAAACAAGATTAATAAAAATTCAATAAGGGGGCAAGATGTCAATCAGTAACCGTCGTGAATTTATGGCTGGAGCTTCGGCTTTAGCTGGCTTATCTTTTTTGTCATTAACTGGGTGTAACAAAACCAATGATGCCATTCGCGTGGGATTTATGCTTCCATACACTGGGACATATGCGAAGCTTGGTGCTGCTATTGAGAATGGATTTAGATTGGCTTTGACTGAATTGGGGGATAAACCCTATGGAAAGTCGATTGATTTTTATACTGTTGATGATGAGTCAAATCCCGCAAAGTCGACAGATTATGCGAACAAGATCATGACTCGGGATAACGTTGACGTCGTGATTGGCACCGTGCATTCGGGCGTCGCTATGGGAATGATTAAAGTAGCGAAGGAAACGGGCACGTTGGTCATTATCCCGAATGCTGGAGCGAATGCGGCTACGGGTTCGATGTGTGCGCCTAATGTATTTCGTACGTCATTCTCTAATTGGCAACCCACTCACCCGTTGGGTAAAGTTATGGTTGAGAATGGACATAAAAAATCTGTTTTTGTCACTTGGAAATACGGCGCGGGCGAAGAAGCGTTAGCTTCATTTCGAGAGGGGTTTGAAGCTGAGGGCGGTGAGGTAATTAAAGAATTGTTCGTTCCCTTTCCTAATGTTGAGTTCCAAGCAATTCTTACTGAAATAGCTGCTCTAAAACCTGATGCGGTAGCTTGTTTCTTTGCCGGTGGTGGGGCTGTTAAGTTTGTCAAGGACTATGCGGCCGCAGGGCTCAAGTCTTCAATACCGTTATATGGATCAGGCTTTTTGACCGAGGGCGTGCTTGAAGCTCAAGGTGCAGATGCGGAAGGCATTACAACAACCCTCCACTATGCTGACGGACTTCAAAACCCTAAGAATCTCTCGTTTCGAGAAGCTTACCGAGAAGCATACAATGAAGAGGCTGACGTTTATGCCGTTCAGGGCTATGACGCTGGTCTTTTGTTGATTAAGGCCCTCGAGGAAACATCCGGTGATTTATCTCAAAAGACCCAGGCAATTAAGGCTATGGAGGGTGCTGAGATCGACAGTCCACGCGGTGTTTGGACGATGTCAAAGTCCCATAATCCGATACAAAATTTTTATACTTTAAGAGTGGAAAACGGCATCAATAAAGTGATTGGTACCGCATGGGAGGGTTTAGAAGATCCTGGTGTTGGTTGTGGCGTTTAAATTTTAATTAGTACTGATGACCAAAATTAGAAGCGAGCCAAGGACTTATGTGTTGGCTTTCGTTCCAAATGGTTAACAATATTGCTAACCTCGTTTTGTTTCTTAGTATGTTCGATCTTTGAGTAAATGTATGGTTTTTTCTCAACTTGAGATAGCTCATCAGATAAATACGCTCTTTGATGAGTGCGTGAATCTCGAATGTGATTCGGTAGGTGACTTGCGTGTTGTTCGCGGCACGGTTAATGCAAATTCTGCAGTGATTGTTGGTTTTGATTTTTGTCTTGCAGGAGGATCTATTGGGGCGTTGGAATCGAATCAGCTGCGGATCGCTATAAAGTCAGCTGAAGCAACGAATTTGCCGCTGATTATGATACTCAATACAGGGGGTGTTCGGGTGCCGGAACGTGCCAAAAGTCTAGGAGCTTTCCGTTTTGCGTTCCGAGACCTGCTAGACGCTAAGGTGAGGGGGTTGCAAGTTGTTTCCCTAGTTACCCAACAATGCTATGGGGGGGGCAGCATGCTCGCCGCGGTGAGCGACAGAGTGTTGGTGAATCTGCATTCGCAAATTTCTATGTCTGGCCCCAGATTAATCCAAGCATTGAGTCACCTTATCGGTGCGAATAATGTAACGCCTGAGCAGGCTAGGTTGGTTTTGAGTGGAGAGAGTCGGGTTGGTACATCTAATCGATTTCAATTGGTCGAAGACGAGGCAGACGATTATCGACGGGGTTTGGTGCGTTTATTATCGTCTTCGGAAAATATAAGACCGTCTATCTATGAATCTCTTGTTGATTTGGAACGAAGGTTTGATTTGAAGGGAGTGGTGCGTTCCGTTCCATTTAGCGGTGCAGAAAAAATTCATCCCTTAATCGACAGGAGTAAGTTTGGCTCGGAGAATTCTTGGTCTGGTAGAGCTTCATTTTTCGCGCAGGACACCCAGTCTGATGCGTCAACTGCCGTTTACGCATTAGTGACAAATTTTTTTGCAGACGCTGAGAGTATTTATGATTTAGTAAAAACTATTAACGCTCTGCCCGATTCAACTTCAAACATTAATATTTTTATCGATTGTCCTAGCCACTCTCCCAGTCTAAGCGATGAAACGTTACTTTTGTCGGAGTATCTCGTGACGTTAGCCTTAGGCTTGAGACTAAAACACTTGAGTGGGGTTAATGTCCATATTTTAGTGATAGGCTCTTCGGGAGGTGGGATTTTTGCAGCACTATCTGCTGCGGCCTCTCGCATGAGTGTGCTGCCTACGGGCTCAGTCCAAGTATTGCCGCGAGCGGCTCTCAATGCAATGCGTCGGCCTGATGAGGGAGTGATAACTACCGAACAATTGCTTGAGTCAAAAGTCGTTGACGATATGATTGAAGACTTCTCAAGTGTTTTGAGTTAGGAATTCGAATGGATGCAGCAACATTTTTTATCCAAACCATGAATGGCATTCAATACGGGTTACTTTTGTTTTTGGTGGCCAGTGGTTTGACGTTGATCTTTGGAATTATGGGCGTAATAAATATTGCCCATGGTAGTTTTTACATGATTGGGGCTTACTTAGCCTGGTCACTAATGGGTTGGGTTGGAAATTTTTGGATCGGTCTTGTCGCTGGAGTCATGGTCGCATTAGTGCTCGGGTTGCTTTTAGAATGGCTATTTATAAGGTTTTTGTACGACCGAGACCACCTCCAACAAGTACTAGTCACATATGGATTGATACTTATTTTTTCTGAGTTAAGGAGCATGATCTGGGGAGATGATGTGCATAGCGTTCCTATCCCTGAGCTCTTAAATGGATCAATACAAATAACAGAAAATTTAGCCTATCCGATCTATCGTCTTTGGTTGTCCGGTGTGTGTATCGTTATCGCAGTGTTGATGTTTTTGGGAATACAACATACTCGATTAGGAATGATGATTCGTGCCGGTGAGTCTGATCGAGAAATGACGAAAGCCCTAGGAATTAATATTGGGTTGATTTACCGGTTTATATTTGCGTTAGGCATTACATTAGCGGCTTTCTCCGGAATGATATCTGCCCCCATTTCTTCAGTATTTCCAGGGATGGGTAGTCAAGTGCTGATTGTTAGTTTCGTAGTCGTCGTTATCGGTGGTTTAGGTTCTATCAAGGGCGCAATGATCGCAGCTTTGTCAGTCGGTTTGATTGATACCTTTGGAAAAGTAATTCATTTGGATATTTTTGGAATCAACATTTTCCCAGAGATGTCGGGAATGAGTATTTTTGCACTGATGGCTTTGATATTGACGTTACGCCCTCAAGGGCTATTCGGCAGGGAGCATTGATTGAGCACTACATGTAAAAATGCTCTTTTGACGGCGCTTCTCGTGATGCTAATCTTTCTCCCTGTCTTTAGCGAACTCTACTACATTCAATTCGCCTCGAAGATTTTGATCATGATCATATTTGTGAGTAGTCTTAATTTGTTGGTTGGCTTCACTGGATTGGTGAGCTTAGGACACGCGGCATTTTTTGGTTCCTCAGGATACGTTCTTGCTCTATTGAGCCCTGCGGATACATCAATGAATTTATTTGTAGCACTTTTGGCTAGTATGCTGTGTGTGGGTGTTCTTGGTGCCGTATTCGGGGCTGTAGTGTTGCGGACAAAAGGCATATTTTTTATCATGTCTACGTTAGCTCTTGGTGAAATGTTATTTTATTTCTTACATGACACAGCTTTTGCAGGTGGCTCGGATGGTATCTACATCTACGATCGACCAGGATTTAATCTGTTTGGTTGGTGGCAACTTGACTTATCTAATGTGAGTCATTTTTATTACCTGGCGTTAATACTTGTATGTCTGGTTTTAATGTTGATTAAAAGAATTATGAACTCACCATTTGGCAGGGTTATTTCTGGAATTCGTGTGAATGAACATAGAACCAAAGCTCTTGGATATCACACTTATAAATTTAAATTGGTGTGTTTTGTTATTGCGAGCATGATCGCGGCTATCAGTGGGTTTTTAGCTGCGGTTCAGTTCGGAGTTGTTAATCCAGAAATGGTTGGATGGCATGCGTCAGGGCACGCTCTCATGATGGTTATTCTTGGTGGCAAAGGTTCGCTATTAGGCCCCGTGCTCGGCACGACGACACTTATGCTAGTGGAGGAAATCTTTCAGGAGGCGACCAAGCATTGGCAATTATTGACTGGAATCGTAGTGGTTTTAGTTGCGTTATTTTTCCCAAATGGACTTGTCGGATTGAAATTTTCTAAAAAAAGATCCGAGATATGAGATCGGTGATTGAGGCTAGAGGTTTGACAAAACGCTTTTCTGGATTAACAGCGGTTTCGGACGTCTCACTTTCTTGTGAACATGGGGTGATTCACGCGGTGATCGGTCCTAATGGCGCGGGTAAAAGTACACTAATGAATTTGTTGTCAGGTGATTTAAAGCCAACAAGTGGGAATATATTAATTGATGGGATCGATGTTACGGGTTCTGGATCGTCTCAAATGAGTCTGCTGGGGGTAGGTCGGAGTTATCAGCGCACTAATATTTATCCTAGTCTGACCGTCGTTGAGAATTGTAATCTTGCGGTTCAGTCACGCTCTAAATTTTCCATGCGCTTTTTGAGCGACGTAGGCTCTCACCCCGAGGTTGAAGTTGACACTAAGAATGTCTTGGAGCGAGTGCGGCTCGAGTCTGTTGCGCAGAAAAGAGTTAGCGAGCTGTCTCACGGGGAGCAGAGGCAGGTTGAAATAGCCTTAGCGCTTGCGATAAAGCCAAAGGTGTTACTTTTGGATGAGCCTTTAGCGGGGATGGGAGCGGAAGAGTCATTAAGTATTGTCGCGTTGCTTCAAAGCATTCGATCTGAGTTTGCCGTTATATTGGTTGAGCATGATATGGATGCGGTATTCGCGTTAGCAGACACACTGACAGTGATGCTAAATGGTGGCGTGATTGAATCTGGGTTGCCCCAAGACATTCGTTCGAGTGACCGTGTTCAAGCAGCCTACCTCGGGGAGGATTTCAGTGACTGATGCGCTAATGCACGTTGCAAGCCTTCACGCTCATTACGGGTTAAGTCATGTGATTCATGGCGTTAACTTGGAAATCAAACCTGGTGAAACTGTAGCCTTGATGGGTCGGAACGGAATGGGTAAAACGACACTCATTAAATGCCTTATGGGTTTATTGCCTGCTTCTTCTGGCGCCATTCGACTTCGAGGACAGGACATCAAATCATTAGCTACCCACTCACTCGCTCGTAGGGGTATTGCTTACGTTCCAGAAGGAAGAGGTATTTTTCAGAACTTGTCTGTGAAAGAAAACTTACTGTTAGCTGCACGAGCGGGATTTGAAGGTCGAATGGAGTGGACCTATGATCGAGTGCTTGATGTTTTTCCTCGGCTTAAGGAGCGTTTGGCTCATGGCGGACAGCAGCTCTCTGGCGGTGAGCAACAGATGTTGAGCATTGGCAGAGCTTTACTAACAAACCCAGATTTGTTGATATTAGATGAGGCAACAGAGGGGCTTGCGCCTCTAATTGCCAGAGATATCTGGAGCATAATTGGTATTGTTAAAAAGTCTGGCATTTCAAGTTTAATTGTTGATAAAAACTTTAGCGCTCTAGCGAAAATATCAAATCGAAGCGTCGTAATGGTTAAAGGTGCTGTGGTGTTTGATGACGTTCCGACCAAGTTAATCGAGCAACCTAAAGAGCTCAAGACTTGGTTGGGAATTTAACAATTCCAATGAGCCGAACATTTTTTTGAAAGAGGCCTGGGCATGAAAATTACGGATAGCATCTTTGATATCGATGATAAGCGATTAAAGTATAGATGCATTGAGCCTGATGACTCGACTTCGTCAACAGACGCGCTTGTTATGTTGCATGAAGGTCTTGGTTCTATTGAGCTATGGAAGGGCTTCCCAGAAGATTTGGCTAAAGCAACGGGATGTCGTGTTTTCGTATATTCGAGATATGGGTATGGCGGATCTACGCCTCTTTCTGAAAAACGGTCAGTGGAATATATGCATCATGAAGCTTTAAATGTTTTGCCTAAATTTTTAAAATATATTGGAGTCGTGCGCCCCATATTAATTGGGCATAGCGATGGGGCCTCCATCGCACTCATTCATAATGGGGGTGGACATGACGTGAATGGCTTGGTCTTAATGGCTCCTCATGTATTTGTCGAGGAACTGTCGTTGCAAAGTATTGAGCAGGCTCGAGTCGCTTTTGAAAAAACGGAGTTGCCGAAAAAACTCGGTCGCTACCACGATAATGCTGCATCGGCCTTTTGGGGTTGGAATGACATTTGGTTATCACCCGAATTTAAAAAATGGAATATAGAAACATACGTTGCAAATGTTAATTGCGAGTCATTACTTATTCAAAGTGATAATGACCCTTATGGGACCTTGGCTCAAATTGAAATCATCGAGAAATTATCACCGGCACCTACTCAGCGAGTGATTTTAAGAGATTGTGGGCATTCTCCGCATGTTGATCACGCCAGCACCACTTTAGAGAAGATTGTTCATTTTGTTGAAGATATTTTGAATGAGGAAAAGGATGAGTAGAAGAAAAGTTGTTGTGATTACGGGCTCTACTTCTGGAATTGGTCTGGGAATCGCAAGGATGTTTGGGGAGAACGGGTATGACATTGGTCTTAACGGTTTTGGAAGTGAAGATGACATTCAATCGATTACAAGTGGTCTGAAAGAACACTCTGGCACTCGAGTTTTTTATTCGGATGCAGATATGTCTAAACCGGATGAGATTGAGCGTTATGTGCATGACACGCAAGAGGCGTTGGGCACTATTGACGTATTGATAAATAATGCTGGGGTCCAGCACGTGTCACCTGTGGAGGATTTCCCAATAGATAAATGGAATCTAATATTGGCCGTTAATTTATCGTCAGCTTTTCATATGACAAGGTTAATTCTTCCACAGATGCGCAATCAGGGCTTTGGCCGCATTATTAATATTGCCTCAGCCCATGGCTTGATCGCATCACCAAATAAGTCGGCTTATGTGGCGGCTAAGCATGGGTTGGTAGGTTTTACTAAGACAGTGGCTCTAGAGGCTGCTGAGTCTAATTTGACGTGTAATGCTATTTGCCCAGGTTGGGTAGAAACGCCACTTGTAAAAGCACAAGTTGAAGTATTGTCGCGGAATAAATCGCTGTCCGAAGATGAAGTGGTTCGAAGTTTAATTCTCGATCGTCAGCCTACTCGAAAATTTGTACAGGTAGATCAAGTTGCTGCTTTGGCACTTTTTCTTGCATCCGATCAGGCGTCATCAATTACAGGTTCTGCTTACCCTATTGATGGCGGTTGGACCGCTCATTAGGCATACCTTCATTCTTGATGTTGAAGATTAAAATTATAAAAGACGGTCCCTTGTGTTTTGATGGCACATTTACTTATCGCGATGACGGCGAGGTATCGAGCAAATTCGACGGCGCTTCATTAACTCTATGTCGCTGTGGCAATACCAGTAGAACTCCGTTTTGCGATCAATCTCATAATTCTTTTTCATTTATAGCGGATGATCACCTCAACGTGGAGTATAAAGTCAGTAATCAGAATGCTGTTTCATTAGATGATTCCATATTTGTGAAGGCAATTAAGGGTGGACCTCTCTATATAGCTGGGCCAGTATCTATTGTCGATGAAGGTGGTGCGAGCTGGGAGGGTAATCGCGTGAAGTTGTGTCGATGTGGTTATTCTCAGATAAAGCCGTTTTGTGATGGCGCACATAAAAATATGGTTCCGGTTGGCGAGAATCCGTAAAGATTTATAGGTGAAAATTAAAGCATGTCGAAAATTTCTTTTAACCGATCTGTATCATAGCGAGTCCCCCTCCTCAGAGGGATAATCGGTTGCCATGTGCCCGATGTTTTATCCCCAATTGCGAAACGAAAAACATAATCTGGCTCTGAGCCCATGCGTAGGTCGCTGACTATCAGTTCATCCTTGATAATCTCTGTTTTAATAAATCCGTGCGAAAACCATTGGAGCTTTTCAAAGCTCATGTAGTTAGACGCAATAGCATGCACTTCAGGCTTGATATTCACTTGTCGAAAAGAAATCTCTTGCCCAGGCTTCATCAAAGAATAATAACCTTCGCGATATCCCTCGGCGTTCATGACGACGATGCGCCAAAGCAACGTATTAAACGGTGTAGGGACGGTAAAGTACTTTTTTGGTTCAGTGCGGTTGATGTTAAGCGTCGAGGCCAGTTTGTGATTGACCATGCTTTTCCCAACCCACGACCAAGCTAGATATCCGGAGCTAATTAGAAGTCCTATCGCCAGTGTGGTGTGAATGTATTTCCATCTGGGCGCACACACTACGAAAACGGCAGCTAGAACGAGCGGAAGCGTATATGCAGGGTCGATAATGAAGATTGTGGACCACATTACTGGCGGCGTATGGAGCGGCCAAAATAGTTGTGTTCCGTAAACCGTATGGGCATCTAGAATCGGATGAGTCACTAGCGCGAGTGTGATGGAGGCTAGCCAACGGTGTGGATCGCTCGAGACACAATTACTGAATTTTTTCGCAATAAACCAAATTAATAATGATAGCGTAATGAGGACGACAAAGGAGTGACTGAACCCCCGATGCTTGATGAAGTTGTCGATAGGGTCAGCGTAGCGAATCAGCACATCCAAGTCTGGAAGCGTGCCTAGCGCTGCGCCGACTATTGCCGCCCGCCGCTTATCTTTTTTGGATACGCATATTGCACCGACAGTAGCTCCGAGAGCGAGTTGAGTCAGCGAGTCCACAGAGGTTACTTTAGTGCGTTAGACGGTGAAAATTTTGCCAGGATTCATGATATTTTTTGGGTCGAGCGCCTTTTTAATACTGCGCATGACAGAGACTCCTTCACCGTGCTCCGCAGTTAAAAATTTCATCTTTCCAAGACCAATCCCATGCTCACCGGTACACGTGCCGTCCATAGCAATAGCGCGCATGACTAATCGATCGTTTAATCTCTCCGCTTCTTCAAGTTCATGTTTCTCTTCTCGCTTAATGACGAAGCCAAGGTGGAAATTTCCATCTCCGACGTGACCAACCAGAGGGGCCATTAAAAAGCTATCTGCTAGATCTTTTTTGGTCTCTAAAATACATTCGGCAAGTCGTGAAATTGGCACGCAGACATCCGTCGCCCACACTTCAGCTCCCGCTCGTAAGGCTTTGGTAGCATAAGTAACGTCGTGTCGAGCTGCCCATAATTTATTTCTATCTTCTGGCTTTGTAGCCCATTTGAACTCTCCACCAGAGTTCTCTGCCGCAATGGCTTGAACGGTTTCCGCGTGTTCCTGCACACCTGTATCACTACCGTGAAATTCTAAAAATAAGGTATCTTTCACTGGGTAGTTGAGCTGTGAAAAAGCGTTAACCGCACCCATTTGGACATCGTCCAACAATTCAATTCTTGCGACCGGTACACCTAGTTGTATCGTTTGTATTACGGTATCAATTGCACCTTCAAGTGAATCAAAAGAGCAAACTGCTGCTGCCATGGCTTCCGGGATACCATAAAGCTTTAAAGTAACTTCTGTAATTATCCCAAGGGTTCCTTCGGAACCTACAAACAATCGAGTTAAATCATAGCCAGCAGCAGATTTTCTCGCTCTTCTAGATGTCCTAATAATACGTCCGTCAGCTAAGACGACGGTGAGTGCTAAAACATTTTCTCGCATGGTTCCATATCGAACCGCGTTTGTGCCTGATGCCCGAGTGGCCGCCATGCCGCCTAAAGAAGCATCCGCGCCAGGATCAATTGGGAAAAACAGGCCTTGATCCCTAATAAATTCATTCAATTGCTTACGTGTCACTCTTGCTTGCACAGTGCAATCCAAGTCCTCGGCGCCAACGCGTAAGATTTGATCCATGTGCATGAGGTCTACGACTATGCCTCCGTTATGAGGAATGACATTGCCCTCAAGGCTGGTGCCTGTCCCATAGGCGATGACAGGGACTTCGAATTCGGAACATATTTTTACGATTTCTGAGACCTCTTCAGTAGTTTTTGGAAAAACCACGACATCAGGTCTGTGCGGATGGTGCCATGACTCGTCTTTACCGTGCGTGTCCCTGACCGAAGGGTTGGTTGAAATTCGATCGTCGAGCAAGCTTGATAATTTATCGAGTATGGTTTGCGAATCGTTTACTGGAAGAGCCATTTTTCCTACACCTGTCCTTGAATTTTAAGTTAAGTCTTACGTTCGAAATTTATCTTTTGGTATTGAGTTTCAGAAAATCCGACGTAAACTTTCCCAGAGTCATCAACTAAAACCGGCCTTTTTACTAACGAAGGATATTGTTTCATAAGTGCACATGCTTTTTCTTCGTTAACGTTAGCACGTTCATCATGACTTAGTTTACGCCAAGTTGTCCCTCGAGTGTTGAGTAGGGCGTCCCAGGACACAAGCTGACACCAGGCTTTGAGCCAATGCTCATTAACCCCCTCCTTTTTGTAGTCGTGAAAATCGTATTCCACATCATTTAGAGAAAGCCAATGAGTAGCTTTTTTCATCGTATCGCAGTTTTTAATACCAAAAATGTGAATGGTCATTTGAACGATTCAGTTAAAGTACCGAATACTGTTTGACAGCTTTTTCATCCCATGAGATCCCTATCCCTGGTCGGTCTGGAGTTATCGCCATGCCGTTGACAATTTCGATCGGCTCTTGAATCACGCCAGTCCCCCAGTCCATATATTCGAGCCAATGCCGTGTGGGTGAAATAGAAAGCAGGTGACAACTAATCTCTGGGAATAAATGGCTAGAAAGGTCTAACGAGTTTGCTTGGGCTAATGCTGCGGCCCTTAGCCACCCGGTGACGCCTCCGATTCTTTGCACATCAGGCATATAAAAATCCCCAGCTTCCGCATCGATTGCTTTTTTCATCTCTAAGGAATTAAGTAGGTTCTCTCCGATCTGAATAGGGGTATTAGTCGATACGCGGACTTTCGCACAACCTTCGTAGTCGTCATGACGAATAGGATCTTCGATCCAGTACAGGCCCTCATCATCAAGTGCTTGACAACGTTTTATGGCCTCATTCAATGAGAGTGATTGATTAAAGTCAGTCATGAGGGCGATGCCATCGCCAATTTCTCTTTTTACAGATCGAATGGCAGCCAAGTCCAAATTAAAGTCAGGACGTCCGATACGCATTTTCACAGCTTTGTAATCGCCGCTGTTAATGAGTTCTTGTGCTAAGTTTGGCAGGGTGTCTGCAGTTTCATTTGTCCAAAGCCCGCAGCTGTTGTAGGCTTTTATACTAGTAGGACAACCGCCAAGCGCTGTGGCCAAGGGAAGCCCTTGGCTTTTTGCGAGAATATCCCAAACCGCCATGTCAATGCCTGCAAGTACTTGACCAAGTATTCCGTGGGCATCGTATAAAGTGAAGTATCTTCTGAGTTTGTTTTCAATATCCAACGGGGACACTGTATCTCCGATAATAAGCTCGCAAACGGCATTAAAGCAGTCCACAGTAGGCTTGAGCATAGTCTCCGAAAAAGTGAATAAGTATGTGTGTCCAGTGATTCCTTCATCAGTCTCTATGTCGATAAGAACAAGGGCTGCCCTATCGATCGCACCGCTCGCAGGGCGAGGCGGGTATTTGATAGGAGTGCTTACTGGTCGCGCTCGGAACCCTGTGATTGTTATTGGCATGAGTCTCTCCTATTAGAATATTTAAATATACATTAAGATTTAAATTTGAGCGTCTTCGGGTTTCCCATTCTCAAAGAGCTTCAACGCGGCATACACGAATGTATTCGCAGGGGTTGGAATGTTAAGTGCTTCTCCGAGTTTTGCCACCGTTCCTGAGAACCAAGGAACTTCGAGTCGCTGGCCTCTTCGTAAATCCCCACACATTGAGGCCACCATGCTCGGAGGATAACTATCGATAATAGATAGCTGCTCGGCAACAACATTTTCCCCAAATGCTAATCCTTTGGCTTTGGCAACGTTGATAATTTCTGAGAGTATTTGAATGAGTAGATTTCTTGTTTCATCATTACTCCGGATTGGACCAATGGGCATTCTGCATAATGTAGTCATGGCCGACATGGTGACTAAACGTATGTACTTTTCCCAGATTGCACGATTAATATCCTTGGGTATTTCAACTTTGATATTTGCAGCGTTACAAGCGTTAAACAATAATTGTGTTCGTTCTGATGGAGAGTTATCTAGTTCTCCAAAAACCAGGCTCGCCATGTTCCCGTTATGTCTTATGACGCCTGGCTCTTCGATCAATGCGGCAATATTGGCGACCCCGCCTATGACATATTTTTCCGAGTAGGCTTCTTTTAATTTATCTTCAGCTAAGATTCCATTTTGAAGTGAGATAATTCCCGTTTTGGCATTTAATAAAGGTTTGACAGCCCTTATCGCGTCATCAGTCGCCCATAGTTTTACTGCGATTATTGCGATGTCTACGGGTTCTATTTGTTTTGTGTTCTCAGCGAATTGGGCATCAGTCAAGTGCATGTCGCCGAGCGCTGAATAGACTTTTAGGCCTTGGCGTCTCATCGCATCTAAATGTGCTCCTCGCGCTAAAAATACGACATCTTCACCGGCTTGGCTAAGCCGCGCACCAAAATAACCACCAACCCCACCTGTGCCAATCACTGCTATTCGCATTTTTTTCCCCCAGAAAATAAAAGTAGAACAAGAAGCGTTTGAATCTGAATTACCTGTCAGGACGAGTACAATTGCATATTTAAAGTAAAAAGAGCATAAATATGAAGCATCCGCATGCAACGGGCAACGAATCAAAGGTAAAAAAAGCATCAAGGTTATCGCAGATCGAACCGTTTCACGTGATGCGCATCATCACTCGGGCAATGGAGCTTCAGGCAGCAGGGGTGGATATAGTCAATTTGGCGATTGGCGAACCTGACTTCGAGACTCCACCGTTGATCGTTGAAGCGGCAGTTCGTGCACTCAAAGCGAGCAGTATGCGTTACTTACCCTCTCTTGGCACTGATGAGCTGCGCGCAGCAATATCGCAATGGTACCGACACAGATACGGGCTCGATATTTCTAAAAATCGTATTGCAGTCACTAGTGGGTCCTCCGCTGCGTTATTGCTTACTATGGGCGTACTTGTGTCGCCAGGAGATGAAATTCTAATGCCGGATCCAACTTACCCGTGCAATCGAAATTTCGTCTCGGCGATGGAAGGTCGGTCTACATTGATCCCTGTTGGGCCCGATACTGATTATCAGTTAACTGCAGAGTTAGTAGAGCGCCACTGGACAGAGAGAACCGTGGGTGTGATGATCGCAAGCCCATCGAATCCAACAGGCTCATTGATGGACGCAGACGTTTTGCGAGAGATACATCAGGTAGTCCAAGCAAATTATGGAACTTTGATAGTGGACGAGATTTATCACGGAGTTACCTATGGTGAGCAGATTTCATCTGCGCTCGAGTTCGCAGACGATGTGTTTGTGATTAACAGCTTCTCTAAATATTTTGCAATGACTGGTTGGCGATTGGGTTGGGTTGTTTTGCCAGAAGCCCATGTCGATGATTTTGAGATGTTGGCACAAAATTTATATATCTCGAGTCCCGAGGTTGCTCAGAGGGCTGCGGTCGCAGCCTTTCATCCCGAAACCATCAAGGCGTGCGATGTGAATCGTATGCATTATCAAGAGCAAAGAGATTTTTTATTAGCTGAGCTGAGAACTATCGGCTTCAAGATTCCTGTTGACCCAATGGGCGCGATATATATTTACGCCGACTGCAGTAAATTTACGAAGGATAGCTTCGATTTCTGTCAGGATTTACTTGAGAACGCGGGCGTGGCGATTGCTCCTGGACTAGACTTTGGTGCTAATCGCGCGAGTGAACATGTTCGTTTTTCTTATCCTAAGGCTATACCCGTTCTGGCAGAAGGAGTACGTCGATTAAAAGAGCATTTGGGCTGCTGAAGCTGCTGAGTATAATAAATAACGTTTCATTACGGGAAATATAGGTATGTCTGATTTTATGTTGGGAATGAGTCGCTCAACGATTCGTGCTAACGGTATTCGAATGAACGTTTGGACAGGGGGTGAGGGGCCTAGCTTGGTATTGTTGCACGGGTACCCACAAACAGGACAAATGTGGCACAAGGTTTCACCTGCCTTGTTGAAAAAATTTAAATTAATTATTCCAGATTTGCGGGGTTACGGTGACTCAGAAAAAGCTCGCGCTGGGTTCGATAAAAAAACTATGGCTAGAGATATCGCATGTCTAGCCAGTGATCTGGGGCACCAAAAGTTTTTTGTTATGGGTCATGACCGAGGTGCACGAGTTGCTCATCGTCTAGCACTTGATTTCTCAGATCGTGTTGAAAAACTAGTTGTTTTGGATATCGTGCCAACCCATACAGTTTTCAGTCAGATGGGACGAGAGCTAGCGGCCGCCTACTGGCACTGGTTTTATTTTCAAGCGCCAGACCTGCCGGAAATTATGATTAGAAACAGTGCGGAACCGTTTCTGCAGGCAATGTTTAAGTCTCTCAGTTGGAAGTCAGATGCGATCGATGATGCTTTATTTGCTGAGTATCTAAGAGCCTTTACTTTGCCTGGAACTATACGTTGTGGATTAGAGGATTATCGAGCGGCAGCATCCACAGATTACGAAGATGACGAAAAAGATCTAGGAACTAAACTTTCTTGCCCGGTCTACACAATATGGGGTAAATTTGGGAAAATGGATTCGCTATTTGATGTTGTGGATACGTGGAAAGAAAAAGCTCACAACGTAATCGGTAAATCTCTGCCTTGTGGTCATTTTATCCCCGAGGAGGCTCCCGAAGAGTTGCTCGAGGAGGTTGTGCCATTCTTTCTCGGCTAGCCGGTGTGATTTGGAGTGTCGATTAGACTTTAAATGAGGAAAAATATGAAGATTAAATATTTTGTGATGGGCTTGTTGAGTCTTTCTTTGGGATTGAGTTCTGGGTTGCACGCGGATGAGCTCTCGCAGCCTCGAGCTGAAACCTTTACGGATATCGAGTCGAATAAGGATATGCTCGACCCATATAATCTTGGCTTGCTTGCGGAGCGGGGTGACGTCAAGGCAATGAATAATGTCGGATTGTTATGGGCTACAGGTTACGACGGGAAGCAAAGTTTTGAAGAGGCTGTGACCTGGTGGACTGCAGCAGCGGATCGGGGCTACCTCCTTGCAATGAACAACCTTGGTCTTGCATACGCCAATGGACAGGGGGTTGAAGAGGACATCAAGCAGGCTTTTAATTGGTGGCTTAAGTCGGCAATAGGAGGGAATGCATGGGCTATGAATTCGGTCGGTGATTGCTATGAGACAGGAGATGGTGTTACACAGGATTACATCTTGGCAATGACTTGGTATAAAACCGCGGCAGATGCTGGTGATCCTCTTGCGCATTACAATGTCGGGGCGCTATATCAATCTGGCCGAGGCTTAGACAAAAGTTTTGAATCCGCGCGTGAGTGGTTTTTGATTGGGTCGGAGTTGGGTGACCCATACTCAATGTTATCTTTGGGAGAGTTGTATCGCGACGGCTTGGGCATTAAGAAAAATCTTGTTGAGGCGTTGGCGTGGTATCAGATTTCAAATGTGAGGTTGGACCCACAAGATTTAAATAGCCTGCGCGTAGTCGAGAGGGAAGTTCGTTCAATTGAGAGTCAGTTAACGGATGCGCAAAAAAAAGAGGCTGCGGATCGTCTGGATGTCCTGAAAACATTTACAGCACCTCAAGCACCTCAGAAGAGTTTGGATGAGGGTGAGTCACGTATTTAGTATGAATACGGATAAACGTCCAGAGCCACCCATGAGTCATGGATGGTTTGTCATGTGGTTGTTGACGATTTTATTTTTTGTCGGGGAAGGGTTCTCTACTGGGATGGCGTCACGGGAGGAGACTTCTAACATCCCGGGTGTCTACAGTAATTACCCCTCGGACGGAGCACGAAACCTGAGCCAAATGTTAGGTCAAACGCACCATATTCCGATGGAAAAGCTTGTGCCGGATCTCCTCGTGGCGCTTGATCAAATCACTAAATATCGTATACCTGATGCGCTTCCCAAGGTAAGAAAAGTGCCAGGACATGTGGTGCAGCAATATGCGTGCCAGAAGCCATGTGGCGCCCTTGCGGTGTATCGGACAGGTGAAGGCGTGTATCTTGACGAAGCCATGGAGCCTGAGACTAATGTCTTCGCACGTTCAGTGTTGCTGCATGAACTTGTTCACTATGTGCAGGATATGAATAAAGAGCTGGTTGATATTAAGGAGTGTGAACGTTGGTATCGACGTGAGCAGGAGGCTTATGCCCTTCAGAAACGTTTCTTGGAGATTGTTGGTAGTCAAATAAGGGTAGCTTACTCTCAAGGCCAAGCCTGCGACCCGGATACGGGCGAATAGTTTGTAATCTGGTTACTGCAAGCCCTGTAACATCAATTTGGTTCAGGTCTAAAAATCAGCAATATCTCTTCGTTAATCTTTTTGCTATGTTTAGCGTCAGCTTTTTTCAGTAATGGCTTTTCGTTAAAATAACTTTCTTTGACTTTTAGGATGCATCCATATGCTCAATAATCAGTTGACCCCATTTTCGCTTTCGGTTCCAGATGAGGTTTTAGCTGACTTGAGGCTGAGATTGGAGAATACCCGCTGGCCAGATGAAATTCCGGGTAACAATTGGTCCTACGGGACCGATTTGGGATATTTAAAGGACCTATGTGCTTATTGGGCGAATGACTACGACTGGCGAACCCATGAGGGAGTGATTAATCAGTTCAAACAATATAAGGCCAAGGTCGCGGGTATCGATTTGCACTTCATATACGAAGAGGGTAAGGGGGAGAATCCCTTGCCTTTACTGCTTTCGCACGGTTGGCCAGGGTCTGTGTATGAATTCCATAAAATATTGCCGATGCTGACTGATCCTGTGTCGTATGGGGGGGGCGCGGAAGACTCTTTTACGGTAATTGCGCCTTCGTTACCTGGTTATACGTTTTCTTATCAACCGGGCCAAGCTCGGTTTTCGGTAGAGCAAATTACGGATGCGTTTGCCGAGCTGATGACGAAGACATTGGGTTTTGATACTTTTGTTGCGCAGGGCGGAGACTGGGGCGGCTTTGTAACCTCGCGTATGGGTTTTGCCTATCCGGAATTGCTAAGAGCAATACACCTTAACTTTCTTGCAGTCAGAAGAGACCCAAGGATGGTAGAGAATCCGACTCCGGAAGAGGCGGTATTTCTTACGCAGCTGAACAAGTTTTTGAAAGATGAAACTGGTTACCAATGGATTCAGGGGACGAAGCCACAGACGCTGTCTTACGGTTTAACGGATTCGCCGGTTGGGTTGGCTGCTTGGTTGGTAGAGAAATTTTATACATGGACTGATCACCGTGGCGATCTAGATGGTTATTTTGGTCGCGACACAATGCTGACGGATATCATGCTTTACTGGATTACGGGCGCTGTTGGTTCTTCATTTTGGCCTTATTACGCCAGAATGCACAGTCCATGGCCTATTCCAGCTGGCCAAACTGTGGATGTTCCAACTGGTTATATTGAGTTTCCGAAAGAAATCCTTACTCCGCCGCGGTCGGTCGCTGAAAAGTTCTATTCTAATATTCAAAGTTGGACTACGTGCGACAGAGGTGGACACTTTGCTGCATTAGAGCAGCCAGAACTGTTGGTGCAAGATATGCGCCAATTCTTTAGGCCTTTCCGATGACATGCTGAGGATATTAGGAGTTGCTGCGCCTCGGTTTATAAGAGGAAAAACTGTGATAGAGTAATTACAGATAAGGTGTTATGTGGCTGCGGCCAACTATTAGTAACTATATAGATTTTATCAAGATGTTAAATCAACTCTGGGAGGAGTAATGAAACAATTTAATTGGTTCACATATTTTCTGTCTCTCGTGATGTTAGTTGCTTTAAGTGGTTGCAGTGGTGGTGATTCGGAGGAGTTGCAGTCCGCTGCCTCGAGCGGACCTAAGGTGCAAAAAAAAGTATCATTGAAAATGGCCAGCGCATTTCCTTCCTCTCTCGAGCTGATCGGCAAGAATGGGGTACGATTCTCAAAAACCATTAAAGAAGTATCTGCAGGGTCGCTTGAGATAAAGTTTTTTGAGCCGGGTGCGCTTGTTCCCGCTTTAGAAGCCATTCCTGCTGCCTCCAAGGGCTCTGTCGATGTGGCCTGGTCAACCTCGGGTTTTTACGCAGGTAATGACCTAGCTTTCAGCTTTTTCACATCGGTTCCTTTTGGCGCGTCGGCTGATGAGCTTTTGGCTTGGCTGCAGTACGGTGGTGGCAACGAACTCGCGGATGAGATGTACGCCGAACACGATATAAGGGCAGTACCTTGCTTTATAACACCACCAGAAGCTTCAGGCTGGTTCAGGAAAGAAATCAACTCTGTTGATGACCTTAAAGGCATGAAGATGCGCTTCTTTGGCTTAGGTGCCAAGGTGATGGATAAATTGGGTGTGGCGACTCAGTTACTCGCGGGCGGAGATATTTTTCAGGCCCTGCAACTAGGCACCATTGATGCGACAGAGTTTTCAGTGCCTACAGTCGATGAGAGTGCAAGTTTCTATCAAGTGGCCAAGCATTATTATTTCCCGGGGTGGCATCAGGCGACAGCGCTTGGGCACTTATTTTTTAATATCGACGTCTGGAATTCGTTGTCCAGCCACCATCAAAAACTTGTGGAAGTTACCTGCGGTTACATTCTTAAAGAAATGATTGCAGAGGGAGAAGCTACGCAGGCGCCAGCTATTCGGCGGATGATGGAAAATCATGGAGTCGAAATTCATTATTGGTCAGATGAGATTCTTAAGGCATATCGTACTGCTTGGGATGAGGTGGTGATGGAGGAATCCGAAAAAAATACTAATTTCAAAAAAGTTCATGATTCTTATACAAAGTTCCGAGAGGATTATAAACTTTGGGGTGATAATGGGTACTTAAGATAGACGATCGTTAGGGGAGAATGTTCTACGCTATGAAACCGCCGATTGGTCGAAATACGTGAGCCATGTTTCTGCCGTAAAATCACGGTGAAGCAAGGTTTAATATGGAATAGGCGTTGTCGTGAATCGTTTGCCGCAAGTTGGGTTGGATTCAGATAGGCTTAAAAGATACATAAAGTTAAAAAGCACTTAAAAGTGCGTGGGGGAAATTATGATGAAATTTAAAGCCAGTCTGGCTTCCGTTTTTATTAGTCTATTCATTTTGACAGGTTGTGGTGGGGGAGACGACAGCGCGACTACGTCAGCTGTTGAAGCGACACCAGGTGCTCCGGTGAAAACAGTTAAGTTGAAAATGGCCAGCGCGTTCCCAGCGTCTTTGCCGCTTCTTGGTGTTGGTGCTGTTGAGTGGACCAAAACCGTTAAGCTTTTATCCAGTGGGTCTTTAGACATTAAATTTTTTGAGCCCAATGCATTAGTGCCTGGGTTGGAGGCTATTCCAGCAGCGTCTAAAGGTTCGGTCGAAATGGCATGGGCAAGTTCTGGTTATTACGCAGGTTTTAACAATGTCTTTAGTATGTTTACTGCTGTGCCTTTTGGACCCAATGCTACTGAATTTTTAGCTTGGTATTACTATGGTGATGGTTCCAAGTTCGCGGATGAACTATACGGTGCGCACAATATTAAGTACCTTCCGTGCCACATGATTCCACCTGAGGCTTCCGGTTGGTTCAAGAAAGAAATTAACAGCGTTGATGACCTCAAAGGCTTAAAGATGCGTTTCTTTGGCTTGGGCGCAAAAGTTATGGATAAGTTGGGGGTATCCACTCAGCTCTTAGCTGGTGGGGAAATTTTCCAGGCTTTACAAATGGGGACGATCGATGCCACAGAATTCTCAATGCCATCTATTGATCAAAGTTCGGGTATGTATCAAGTGGCGAAACATTACTATTTCCCGGGTTGGCATCAGCCTGCCTCGTTTAATGGGGTGTTCATCAATATAGATATATGGAATAGTCTGTCCGCGCATCACCAAAAGGTAATTGAAGTGGCGTGTGGCGATAAAATTCGCGATGGCCTCGCACAGGGTGATTTTGCTCAACCAGCCGTGCTCGCTAAATTAGTGGAAGAGCAGGGTGTTCAAATTCATTACTGGAAACCTGAGATTCTCGCGGCCTTTAAGAGTGCTTGGGATGAGGTTGCGGCAGAGGAAATGGCAGTGAATCCGGAGTTCAAGCGAGTGTATGAAAACTATATGGCATTTCGTGAGGAGTTTGCGATTTGGCGAGATAATGGTTACCTTAAGTAAAATCTTCTTTACCAGTTAGCTTTAGCATTAGGGGCGGGCTCATGCCCGCTCTTTTTATATGTTTTTTTATGGTGTGTGGTGATTATGGAATCAATGCTTAATGTGAGTGACCGCATCAATAGATTGCTTGATCGGGTATCGGGCGCTGTCGGATGGTTATTTTTAGTGACAATGATTGTGATTGCATTCGATGTGCTCACACGTAAATTCGGGTATCAAATGCCTGGGATGGGCTCGACGAGGTTGCAAGAGTTGGAGTGGCACTTGCATACGGCGTTATTTTCGTTCTGGCTTGGAGCGGCATATATCCATAACTCACACGTCCGAATTGATATTGCTTTTATCAGAGCCAAACCAAGAACAATCGTGTTTGCAGAACTCATGGGATGTTTAATCTTCGCTATTCCATATTGTTTGCTTGCGCTTTATTTTAGTTTTGACTTCACTTGGGAAGCATGGGTCGTCGGTGAAGCTTCTCCATCTTCAAATGGCTTAGCTTTTAGATGGATACCTAAAGGCTGCATGACTGCCGGCTTGCTCCTATTATTTGCTGGTGTAATCTCGGTATTAATGCGATCCATTGTGTACTTGTACGGTGACCCAAGTCTTAGGAAGCGGGCAACGCCACCCGTGATTGCGGACAAATTGGAGACATCGTCATGAGCTGGTTCACACATCACATTTCACTATTTTTGTTCCTTGTTTTAGCGCTCTCGCTCTTTTGTGGGTTTCCCGTGGCATTCGTGCTTGGCGGTGTTGCTATTTTGTTCGGTGGTATCGGCATGGCGCTTGATATCTTTCACCCAATACAGTTTTTTAATTTGATGCCTCGCGTTTGGGGAGCTGCTGCGGCTAATCCCATTATCGTTGCCGTACCTATGTTCATTTTTATGGGCACTATGCTTGAGCGCAGTGGTGTCGCTAAGGATTTATTGCATACTCTTCAAATTGTTACCCGTCGGGTTCCTGGAGGTTTGGCGATGTCCGTCACGTTGATGGGGACGATCATGGCGGCAACAACTGGAATCGTGGGCGCTTCCGTTGTGATGTTGACGATGATTGCCTTGCCCTCGATGATGGAGCGTGGCTACGCTAAGGAGCTTGCAGTGGGCACTATAGCGTCTGCCGGTACCCTTGGCATTTTGATTCCGCCTTCCATTATGCTCGTAATTATGGGGGATCTTTTATCTGTCTCGGTCGGCGCTTTGTTCGCAGCCTCAATTTTGCCGGGAATGATGCTTGCTGGCCTCTACCTCCTTTATATTGGCATCACCAGTTATATGAACCCTGATCGAGCGCCTCCGCTGCCAGATGATATCGGACCTAAGTCTAATTTAGAGCTAGTAGTATTGGTGTGCAAGAGTTTCTTTCCGCCCGTGTTGCTTATCACGCTAGTTTTAGGGTCTATTTTTGGTGGTTTTGCCACTCCAACAGAGGCTGCAGGTGTTGGTTGTCTCGGATCGATATTTCTCGCTTGGACGAATAAAAAACTGAGCATGAAGACGTTGAAAGATGTGATCCGTCTTGCTGGCTTAACCAATGGCATGGTGTTTTTCATATTTTTTGGTGCGACGTTGTTCAGCTATGTATTTAGAGCTGTCTCTTATACACATCTGACGCTGCCGACGATATGCAGTGTG
>CAJXOL010000014.1 GCA_913057675.1 uncultured Pseudomonadota bacterium
GAGATTTCTGCCTGTCTCGTGGGCTCGGAGATGTGTATAAGAGACAGTGGTTATGCTTATGCGATGTTTAATCTTGGCATGCTTTATAAGACTGGTCGTTTCGGTGAGGTTGACGATATACAAGCCTACCGTTGGTTATTATTGGCGAGTACAGTTAACTTTGATGAGAACGCGAAGTTCCAAGCTAACTTGTTGAGTCAAAGAATGGACCGGACATCTCTTATAGAAGCTCGTAATCAGGCGCAAATCTGGCTCAATGAATTCTTTTTTGGAATATTAAAAGACTAGTACTTAAAAACTTTTATGGAGAGATGAATCATGGATCTTGGAATTAACGGTAGAACCGCGATTGTGTGTGCTTCAAGTCGAGGTTTAGGAAAAGCTTGTGCTGTTGCTTTAGCAGAAGCTGGTGTTTCACTTGTGTTAAACGGGAGAGATGAAAAAGTACTCACGGCGACCGCGAATCAAATTGTAAAAGATACTGGGGTCTCTGTAACCCCCGTGATTGCGGACATAAGTACTCGAGAGGGTCAATCTAAGGTCCTAGCGGCATGTCCAAAACCAGACATTCTGGTTAACAATAATGGTGGTCCACCATTTAAGGATTTTCGAGAACTTGATCGTGAGGCCATGCTAGAAGGCGTGACGATGAATATGGTTACGCCGATTGAGTTGATTCAACAGGTTGTTGACCATATGATTCACCAAAATTTTGGTCGCATTATTAATATCACATCGATGAGTGTAAAAATGCCAGTTCCCGGGCTAGACTTATCAAGTGGAGCTCGTGCTGGCTTGACGGCTTTTCTAGCCGGAGTGTCAAGGACGATCGCCGATCACAATGTTACGATTAATAATATTCTCCCCGGGTTTTTTGATACAGATCGCCTGAGGGGTGGTCTGCAATCTTGGGCAGAAAATAACAGCATGAGTGTTGAAGAGGTTGCTAAGGATCGTACGTCAAAGATACCAGCTAAGCGTTTTGGTTCGCCCGATGAGTTTGGCAGCACTTGCGCTTTTTTATGCAGCGCGCACGCGGGTTATATTACGGGCCAAAGCCTTTTAATTGACGGCGGGGTTTATAACAGCGCATTTTAGACGCCGAGATTAACAGCCTTATTCAGTTATGTTCCTCCAGGATAATCCTGGAGGCTTCTTGAGAAATATATTCCTTTCTGAATTCTTCAAAATCCAGCTGTTCATCTTGCTCCACATTTTTCTGTTTAATACTGGATGACGCAGCATTATTATTGTGCTTGATGAGTATTTCTCTACTTAGTTTGTCGTGCTTAAGGCGTTCCGTATATCTGGATGACAGGGACATAACGAAATCAAAATAAGAACCATTATGTTTTCCTTCGATATCTCGCAGTACTCGCGCTGAGGGTGTCTCCTCAGGGTTGTTGATGCATTTGAGTGCGTTAGCGAGGGATTGTGTATGGATGTTTGTATGATTGGCTTCATCAAGTCTTAACGCAAAAGGTTGGCAGGCCTCAATGACGTCTGTGCCCCACGACTTGACCGATACGTAGTCTTTGTCTCGAGTTAGTTTGAGAGATGGATCTCTACCACGTTCGGCAATAAGATATTGATTCGCACTGTTTGACCTATTTTCTTCAGTTGAGTCATTCGAACTTTCTGATAAAAGGCAAAAGAGTAGGAAGGTATCGATAAGTGCGACCGTTTCTTTATCGATTCCGATGTCCTGATAAGGGTCAAGGTCAATGCAGCGAACCTCGACATATTCAACTCCTCTTCTATTGAGAGCCAGTAGTGGACGTTCCCCGTATTGAACGGGTTGTTTTGGTCTTATCGTTCCGTAAAACTCATTCTCAATTTGTAGTAGTGCATTGGATAGTTGTATGGGTTTATTTTCGTCAGTTAGGCCAATTGCAGCATAAGGAGGATAGGGCTGTGTCAGTGCGTCGTAGAGGGACTGAGCATAACTTGTGAGATTGTTATAGCTCACACTGATCGAGGATTGAGCGTCGCTTTGATAGCCAAGAGGCCCCATTCTTAAGGATGTGGCGTAAGGAAGAAAATTAGTCCCGTTATTCATCTTTTTAAGATGGTGTACGCGTCCCTTAACAAAACAGTCACAAACAGCGGGAGAGGCGCCAAATAAATACAGCAATAACCAGGCGTTTTTTCTGAAGTTTCGAATGAGTGAAAAGTAGTGTTGATTTCTTATTGCGATCAACTCATTGCGGTCGTGAGATTTACCGAATATCCGAGACCAAGTTTCATTTGAGATTGAGAAGTTGTAGTGAATCCCGGAAATTGTTTGCATCTTAGACCCATACCGAAGGGCGAGCCCACGTCGGTAGACCGTTTTAGCTGTCGCAATATTCGATTCGCCAAATTGAGCTATTGGAATGCGACTATCTTCCGGAAGCATGCATGGCATACTCGAGCACCAAAGAAGTTCCGATGAAATGTTGCGACTCACAACTTGATGAATTTCCCTTAGCTGATGCAAGCAAGCATCTACATCTCTGTGGGTGTCTGTGATTAGTTCCAACTGGGCTTCACTGAAATCCGTAGTGATGTTTGGGTGTGTCAGCGCGGAGCCTAATGGATTAGGGTGTCGTTTTTGGCTCAGTTGACCCGTTGGGGTGACACGCAAACTTTCTTTTTCGATGCCTCTGTTTAGGTTCGTTAGGTCTTCGTTAACGAGTTGTTCAAGATTCAGAATGGACATGGATATTTTTTATTCAGTTAGAGATGTGAGTATGTGTCTTTCATAGCCTTTACCGTATGATATATCTATTCTTCACCTAATTCCTACTCACTCTTTTTTTCGTTTCTCAACTCTTTTTAACATTCATTTAGCCAATTATCTGAATATGTCGTCTAAATATCCTAACAATGAGCCGCGTTCGCTTTTGGAGCTGTTTTATGTGTTCTCATTAATTACTTTGCAAGGCTTTGGTGGTGTGATTTCCATCATGCAAAGGCATTTAGTCGAGAAGCGAAAATGGTTTTCTCAAGCCGATTTTCTTGAGATGTTTTCTCTATCGCAGGTTCTTCCTGGTCCAAATGTATGCAATTTGGCATTAATGATAGGTGATCGATTTTTTGGTAGAAAGGGGGCATTGGTAGCGCTATCAGGAATGATTACTTTGCCTATGTTTGTTATTTTAACGTTGGCTGGAGGATACGACCAGATAGAGACCGGGTCGCATGTTGCAGGAGCAATAAAGGGTATGTCAGTGGTCGCCATTGGCATGACGTTGGGGACGGCGCTAAGGATGTTGTCAGGGATGCAGACCAATGTCGTGGGAAGGCTCATACCCACGTTGGTTGTGTTGATCGTTTTTTATGCGGTTGGATATCTGCGTATGCCGATATTTTGGGTAATACTTTTATGTGGCGGGGGCTCTTTTTTTTGGGCGCATCGCGCATTAAAGCGCCGACGATCTGCGGAGGAGATCGGATTATGAGTGTATTCGATTGGATTTCAATTTTAGGTCAGTTTGCCCTCCTCTCATTTTTAGCTATAGGGGGAGTGATGTCGGTTGCGCCAGACATGCATCGCGTGGTTGTCGATGAGCTATCGATATTGTCAAACGAACAATTTTTAGCAGCCGTCACGTTAGGTAAACTATCTCCCGGTCCTAATGCTTTATTTGTTGCCGTGCTAGGTTATCAAATTGCAGGCTTTGTTGGAGCGATAGCCATGACGGCGGCCATGATCATACCCTCTGCTATATTCGCCTACTATGTGACGCGGTGGTGTCGTGAAAACAGTCATCGATTATCCGTACAGTCCTTTGCGATCGGTTCTGCTCCGGTTGTGGTCGGATTGCTGTTGTCTACTGGATTTGTTTTGATCCAAAGCTTTTCGAATGCCTGGCCTATGATCTGTGTGTTGGTCGTCGCTTTGGTTGTGTGGAAGTCCCGGCTACACTTAACGAGTCTAATGGCGATTGGTGCTCTCTTAGGGGTTGCGGGAGTTGTATGAATCGGCTTTTTCTGAATCGAGATCGCGCTCATGATTGATCAGAATAAAGCCGCTCTATGGATGTGTGGTGGAGTACTCTCATTTTCATTGATGGCTATTTCGGGCCGTGAACTATCATCAGAATTATCGACATCACAATTTAATTGGTTGAAGTGTTGTAGGCTTTTCTCTGATGGTTTTGGTGATGTCCCGTTTGGGATGGAGACAACCTAAAACTACGCACTTCGGAACGCATATCGTACGAAATATAGACCATTTTTTGGGACAATATGCGTGGTTTTATGGGATCGCATTAATTTCTTTGGTAGAAGTGTTTGCGCATGAATTTACAATGCCTTTTTGGACAGCGATATTGGCGGTGTTTATGCTAGGTGGGCGGATAAGTCCAAAGAGAACGTTAGCAATTGCAATCGGGTTTGTTGGTGTTGTGATCATGTTGAGGCCTAGCTTAGAAATTATTAGCCCGGCAGCAATCGTAGTTCTTGTAGCAGCATTTTTATATGCCTTTGCGCATACGTTGACAAAAAAGCTATCTGGTTTCGATACGCCAGTTGCTATCGTATTTTATCTGGCAGGTATACAGCTAGTCATCGCGGTCATATTTAGTTTCCAAGAATTTACTTGGCCAAGTGTCAATTTTCTACTATGGACAATTGGAGTGGGGGTGTTCGCCTTGACGGCTAATTACTCGTTGACACGAGCGTTTACTCTATGCGACGTCTCAATAGTTATGCCGTTTGATTATCTTCGTCTGCCATTTATTACCTGATAGGGTTTATATTTTACGATGAGCATCCTGAGCTTTTGGTGCTCTTAGGGGGGCTATTGTGATTCTAGGGAGCTGGTTGAATTTAAAGCTCCACAAAAAGACGAGTTAAGTCAAAATATTTTGATTGAAGGCAACGTTAAATGTTTAATGAATATAAGGTTGGCTCTAAACCCAATTCTTTGGAAATGAATTTTTCAAACTGCTCATTTGTGCCAGTTTGAAAAAAAGTATACATCCCTGATTTTTCTTTTAGTAGCAGGCTTTTTAGCTCCAATTGTCGTTTCAGCTCGTTTGCTACGGGTATAGAAGGGTCTAGAATTGTGACCTTTGGTCCAGCGTAATATGCGATTAAAGGCTTAATGAGTGGAAAGTGCGTGCATCCTAGGACTAGTGTGTCAGCGCCACATTCGAGTAATGGTAATACAAATATTTTAAGAAGTTCGTGTAGTTTTTTATCGTTAAGGTCTCCAGCCTCAATCATTTCGACTAACCCGGTACAGGGTTGATGAAGAATCGTGATGTCATTACCGAATCTTTGTTTTAAAGTTGCGAATTTCTCTCCCTCTAAAGTGCCTTCGGTGGCTAAGATTCCGATGACGCGACTTCGGGTTTGTTGTGTGGCTGGTTTTACTGCTGGTTCAATGCCGATAATGGGTACTGAAAAATTAGCTCTTAATTTCTGAATCGCCACACTAGTTGCCGTGTTGCAAGCGACAACGATGGCTTTGCAATGTTTAGATAATAGGTAACTACAAATTTTGTGCGCGCGGTCTTGGATGAGATCCCTACTTTTAGTGCCATAAGGTAGGAATGCTGTATCGCCAACATAAATTAAACTTTCGTTAGGCAAGAGATAACTTATTTGCCCAAGAATCGATAGGCCGCCGATTCCTGAGTCGAATATACCTATTGGGTGATTGTTCATTTGCGTTACTTCGTAATGTTTTGATCTACGTGAAATGCTCGAGATGTTCAATTAGATCATTTTCCTCGTTAACTCAGGAGGATTTTTTGATTGTTCGTTAAATTCCACAGTCGATTCTGATAGTCGAACACCTGCTATTTTAATTGCGGAATCATCTACTTTCTCAAGTGGCGTGTAAAAAGGGTGGTGGTGCTCAAGGAATGGATTGTTGGTTGCCAGGTTGTAGCAATTGATAACCGTCCACCGTCTATTTTCGGATTGATTTTGATCGGACCTATGCAACGCATTGCAGTGAAAAAAAACACCATCACCAGGTTCCATTTCGATGTATTCGATAGGAAGCATTTTGAGCATTTCCCCAACTCTGTTCGCATTAGCCCCGACTTGTTCACCTTCCAGCACGCCATGTTCAATGCGGCCACACAGGTGTGAACCTTTCACGATTTGTAAGCAACCATTTTGTTTATTGGTTTGGTCAAGCGCGACCATCACGCTGCATAGATGTGGAAAGAGGATGCCATTGTGATACCAGTATCCATAATCTTGGTGCCATTCCCAGGCGCCACCTTCGTATGGTTCTTTTGCTGTGAGTTTCGAGTGATAGTGATAAACCTCGCCACCCAATAAAGTCTCCATTGAGTCGACGATTCGGCGGCTGCGCGCTGCCAGTCCATAGACACTATCCCCGGGGTGGTTCCACGTCGCCATAAGCGTTTTGCGTCCCGATGCATCAAAACGGTTGTAGAGTCTATCTTTTAAATTTGGATCAACTTCTATTGCGGTTCTTAAGATGAATATTTCTTCTTGATCGAATAGGCCTTTCACAATGAAATATCCGTCTTGGCCAAATTTGGTAATTTCTTCTTCCGAGAGTCTGAAATTCGACATAGGTGTCATAAATCCTAAATTTGAGCAATCTTATAAATTTTACTCTTTTTGCTTGTTTTTCGGGCGAATTCAGGTGATCCGCGATTTTCCCCCTTATGGCAAGGCATTATGTGCTTATCGACCATTAAATAACCGTCATGATTACGATGAATTGTCATAGATTAATTGACTGATCGTGATATACGGAAGAAAATAGCGGATTGCTGACGCGGTGTGACAGCTATAATTCACCGTAAGCATCTGAAAATAAATGATTTAAGAGGTGCCGTAGATGGCAATTTGGTTAAAAAAAGGTATTTCGGCGGAAGATGATGCGGCAGATGTGGCTAAGGTTCGGTCTGTGGTCGAGGGTATTCTCACGGATATTGAAAAACGTGGGGACGAAGCCGTTCGTATGTTGTCAAACAAGTTTGACAATTGGGATCCGAAAGATTTTAGGCTTAGCAAATCGCAAATTGAAGAATGTTTGAAGAGTCTTCCCAAACAAGTGATTGAAGACATTAAGTTCGCTCAAACACAGATTCGTAATTTTGCTCAAATTCAGCGAGATTCCCTCAGGGATGTGGAAGTGGAGACCATGCCTGGTGTGGTGCTCGGTCACAAAAATATTCCAGTTAATAGCGTAGGTTGTTATGTCCCTGGTGGCAAATACCCGATGGTAGCATCTGCTCATATGAGCATTGTTACAGCTAAGGTTGCCGGTGTTAAACGAATTATCGCTTGCGCGCCACCACATAAGGGAAGCCCGCACCCTGCGATTGTTGCAGCAATGCATTTGGCTGGCGCTACAGAAATTTATGCGCTAGGGGGAGTTCAAGCGATTGGTGCTATGGCACTTGGAACTGTTTCCGTTAAGCCTGTTGATATGATTGCTGGACCAGGGAATGCATTCGTCGCCGAGGCTAAACGCCAATTATCAGGTCGTGTGGGGATTGATTTGTTTGCAGGCCCAACGGAGACACTTGTGATTGCGGATGACGCCGTAGACGGAGAGATCTGTGCGACCGATATCTTGGGTCAGGCTGAGCATGGTCCTAATTCTCCAGCTATTCTGCTGACCACCTCTCGTCGATTGGCGGAAGATACGGTTAAACAGATTGAAAAGCAGCTCAAAGTTCTGGCAACTGCAGCAATTGCAGGTGAGGCATGGGCTAATTATGGACAGGTGATTTTATGCAAAGATAACGCCGAAATGGTCAAGGAGGCTGATCGAATCGCGTCGGAGCATGTCCAGGTGATGACAAAAAATAATGACTACTTCCTGAATAATTTAACAAATTATGGAGCGCTATTTTTGGGACCAGAGACCAATGTGTCTTTCGGTGACAAAGTGATCGGAACAAATCATACGCTTCCTACGCGAAAAGCAGCACGTTATACGGGTGGGCTTTGGGTCGGTAAATTTATAAAAACATGTACCTATCAGCGCGTAAAACCTGAAGCTTCCGCGATGGTTGGAGAATACTGCTCTAGGCTTTGTGAGGTCGAAGGTTTTGCTGGGCATAAAGAGCAAGCAGATCTTCGGGTGCGGAGGTATGGGCACAAACGGGTTGCTTGAAGCTTGAAGTACTGAAACCTTGCCTGTAACTATCTTTGTTCGGTCTAATTCGTGACACTAAGGGAACATCCAATTTATGCGTGACATAGTCACGCCACGACCGGCGTCAACTCTCATCCTTGTGCGTGATGGGCGGTTGGGCTTGGAAATTTTGCTGGGTGAAAAAAACAGTAAGGTTAACTTTGCTGCTGGTGCTTTTGTGTTCCCTGGTGGTGCGCTCGATACGACCGACCTCAGGATTAACTTTAGGCTAGCGGGAGGGCTTACCGATGAGAAAGCCAACCAAATTCTAGGAATTGATGATGGTGGTCTGAGTTATTGGATTGCTGCTATTCGCGAGTGTTTTGAGGAAGTTGGCGTCTTGTTGGCTAAACCTTCTGAAAAGCTACTGTTTAATCAGGATGAATTTGCAGCATTTTGTTCAAAAAAGAGAGATGAACTCACGTGCGGCCAGATCTCCTTTCAAGAATTTGTGCAAGAAGGAAGTCTAGTATTAGAGGTCGATCAATTGCATTATTTCAGTCGGTGGGTTACGCACGCAGGGAGTCCACGCCGATATGATACGAGGTTCTTCATAGCCCAAATGCCGCAGGGACAAGTTGCGCAACATGACGGTGGAGAATTAATCGATCATCGCTGGCTGTCGCCGAGCAAAGCGCTACACTTGAGCGGTGAGGGGAAATTAAATTTGATGTTCCCAACGCGAAAGACCCTTGAGAAGCTTCAGGAATTTTCCTCGGCAGGTGAAGCATTAGATTATGCTCGTTCAGCTCGTCCGATCGCACCTATGGACCCTAGACTTACTATTGGGTCAGATGGAAAAAAACTACTTGTCCCTGGGGACTATGCTTATGCGGAAGCAGGGAAACTTGACCCTGAGCAACGAGGTACAGTATCTCGCGAGATTAAACCGGGTGTTGCGGTCCAACTGGATAAGCGGGTAATACGCTTAACGGCTCCAAATCCTAGTGTGATGACTGGCCCAGGAACTAATACATATATTCTCGGTGACGCGATTAATGGTTTCCTAGTCGTCGACCCAGGACCCGAAAATCAAGAGCATATCGATTCGATTCGGGGGGTTACTTCAGATCAAGTAAGGTGGATTTTATGCACGCACACGCATGTTGATCATTCTCCTGGCGCACGATTACTCAGCCTCTATTCCGGTGCGCGTGTGTTGGGGTGTATGCCGAATTACATGGAGCGCCAAGATCAAGAATTCTGTCCGCACGAGCAACCGACAGATGGACAGGTTTTACACTTTGGAGATGTAACGATTGATGTGATTCATACTCCTGGGCATGCTTCCAATCACTTATGTTTTCTATTTGCAGAAGCGCATATGTTATTTACTGGCGACCACATCATGCAAGGTTCGACAGTCGTGATTAATCCACCAGACGGTAATATGTCTGATTATTTTAGTTCTCTGAGTAAGTTATATGACTATGAGTTTGATTGGATCGCACCAGGGCATGGATTTCTGATGGACAATCCGTATGAGGCGATTGATCGGTTGTTGGTGCATCGTCGAAAGAGGGAGGCAAAGGTAATCAACGCGTTATCTCTAATAGGCCAAGGAACAATCGATGACTTAACGATCAAGGCTTATGAAGATGTTTCCCCTGCGCTTCACCCACTCGCTAAACGATCCCTTCTTGCTCATTTGATTAAGTTGCTGCAGGAGCAAAGAGTGCTTCAAGACGGTAATTTATGGATTAATTGCCCTTCAGCTGAAGATTAACTCTATTTTTTGATATTGGTTACATTGAGATGTTTTTTCTTCTTGATTGCTAGTAAGACACCGCCAAAGGCAAATGCTGATATTATCCAAAAAATTGCAGACGTACCTAGTGCTGCACCAAACGCCCCGAAAATCAAAGGTAGAGCTACGAGATTAGCGTGGATAATGGTAAGTCTCAATCCTAGGGCTTCTGCGATCCTTCCTTCAGGGGCCGTTGAATGAACGAGGGTCATGATGTTTGGCTGAGCGGCGCCGAGACCTAAGCCTAGAGCAAATGCGATTAGTATAAAAAATAAATACGTTTCTAAGAAGGGAAATATAAAAAAGCACACTGAGGCACATCCGAGCGTACCGATTAGAATTTGCCATTCTGTTATATATTTTTTCACTAGTGGCATAAGAAGTCTAATCGCAAATGTAGCCATCGCGAATGAGCCTAGAATAAACCCAATCTTTGATGCTGAAAGTCCCACTTCTGAACCATGTAGTGGAATGACAAAGTTTTGCAGATCCCAACACATGGAAATTAATCCAGTGATGATTAGCACATCCCTGAGTTCTTTATAACGAAATAGCTGAAATGGATTTGTAATTTTGGACGAAGAAACTAGATTGGCTTTTTTTATTTTATTTTTTCGGTTGAAAAATAATAATAATCCCGCACATATTGATACCCCAATGGGTAATAGAAACGATAAGCGATGTGAAAATTCATCGATAATGATCCCACCTAAAACAGGGCCTAAGAACCCAGAGATTGAAACGCCCATGGCAAACCAGGAGAAGACTATCGACCGCTTTTCTGGTCCACTTAATTCTCCGAGATATTGTTGCATTGAGAGGATGGATAGTGTGAAGCCCGTCCCCACTAGGCACGCCGAAACAAGTAAAGGCGCTAGATCTGCTGTTTTGTAAGAAAATACGAGCGGCAGTGTCGCACCAATTCCTGTGAGGAAAATGCCAACGGCCGTAGGAATGAATGGGCCAGCAATATCGATCCATTTTCCAATTCTGACTGAGATCAGCATTGGAATGACTGAGAATAACGATAAAATCACACCAACGGTAAAAGCCGATGCATCTTTATCAATCGCGTAGAGCGATACTGAAAAACGGGTGGAGACAAATGCCAAGTGACATAGTGCTGCGAGAGATATAAACCGAACTAAAGGCATAAATTTTTAAGAAGGATAAACAAGGGAAGTAGAACTCTAAAAATCTAATCAGAGTTCTTGAGTCCAGCCGATAGCATTTGACTATAACCACCTTTAACAACGGGTACAGCGTGATACCCAAGATTATTCATATATTTGGCGGCGGCGATAGCCCTGCCTCCCTTCGAGCAGTAAATTACAACTTGTTGCGTTTTGTCAGGGACAATTTCGGTTAGTTTTGCTTTAAAGTCTTTGAGTGGAAGATGTACGGCTCCTTTGATGCGACCGGCATCCCATTCCCGCTGAGTACGGACATCGAGTAACAAAACGTGCTCGGAATCTAGATGAATAGTTTCGCTGGGTTTTAAGTTGCTTCTTTGTGATAAATCCAATTGGTTCGCCTGAACGCTAAGAATTAGGCAAAGGTTTAAAATTAAAATATAAAAGAGTCTAAAGCTAGAGAAGGTCATTAATTATTTAAAAAAGAACGTTAATTAGAAGAGACTTGGCGCAGCCCCCCATAGCTATCCCATGACGTAGCAACAAGCCAACCACAGTCGACGGGTAGATTGACCCCGGTAATGGCCGCCGCATCATCACTTATTAGAAATGCTACGGCTTTTGCTATTTCATTTGGCTTAACCATGCGGCCAAGAGCGTTTTTGCGCAACAGAACGGGATCGCGCTCCATGGCTTCTATGGCGCGCTCTAGCGCTGGCGTAATCGTGTGGCCAGGTGATATGGCATTAACTCTGATCCCGTGTGGGCCCCATTCGGCTGCGAGACATTCAGTTATAGCAACAACAGCTGCTTTTGCTGGAGCGTAGGCATGTAAAGGCACGGAGCGGTGTGCTGTAATCGATGCAATGTTTGTGATGGTACCTACTTTGCGCTCAAGCATATATTTTGCAAATGCTACAGAGGTAAGGTAAGTGCCTCGCTGGTCCACACGAACAATGTTGTCCCAGACTTCCATGGGGAGGGCGTGAGGGTTTAATGGTTGTTGAATAACCCCAGCGCAATTGATGAGATGCCGTACTGGACCAATTTTCCCCTCAATCGTTGCCGCAGTTTCGGCAACCTCTTTATCTTGTGTTACATCGATCGGATAGAAATGGCCGCCGATACTCTCGGCAACCTCTCTGCCTCTTGGATCGATATCAGCGATGATTACGGATGCATCTCGCCGCGCTAATTCACGTGCGCAAGCCTCACCAATACCACTGGCACCACCAGTGACCACGATAATTCCCAAGGTTGATTTCTGCGTCATGCCGTTCTTCTTGTTGTTTTGTTGAATTTAGTTTATTACGTTTCTCATGAACTCAGTTAGATTTGTTTCCGGCCTAGGGTATGGAGCAAAAATAATGTCACACATAATTATTCCTAAAATGGGTTGTCCCAATGGAGCCAATATGGCGGATTTTGGATGGGAAGGTGAGACTAACGGTTGCGCATGGTGGTGTGCAGGCGATTAAAATTATTAATCAGCATTTGGCGCCTAGCGGATTGGTCATGCTGACTGAGGATGGTTCACTGATGGAGTGAGATAGGAGTCAACACAGACCAAACCCCTAAAGCATTATTTGGCGGGTGAGCCTATTTATGTCAATTGCAGGAAATCTTTCCTAAGATTGTGTGTTGTGAATGTTTCGTAAGCACGCGCTTAAACATCACGCGCAAGCAACTGGATATGCTTGATGAGTTGGGTCAAAAAGGTGACTGCAACTTACCGCAAGTGAAAAGCATTAAAGAAGATGGATAATGCAGACCTTAGCGATACCGATACAAGTGAGTTGATCAGTTTGTATCGGTAACAGCCTTAAGCTTGGCCCCGCTCACTTCATAACGGGCATTGTAAATTCTGCACCACTTTTCGCATCTGTCGGCCACCGAGTTGTTACGGTTTTAAGGTGCGTGTAAAAACGCACACCTTCGGGTCCGTAAGCGTAATGGTCTCCGAATAGTGAGCGCTTCCATCCGCCAAAGCTATGAAAAGCGACAGGTACTGGAATAGGAATATTAATACCTACCATGCCAACCTGAATGCGCGATGCGAACTCCCGCGCGGTATATCCATCTTTTGTGAATAGAGATACCCCATTACCAAATTCGTGCGCATTGATGAGTTTTAATGCCGATTCGAAGTCATCAACCCTGACGATCGATAAAACGGGGCCAAAGATTTCTTCTTTATATATGGTCATGTCAGGGGTGACATGATCGAAAAGACAACCTCCAATAAAAAAACCATTCTCGTGGCCATCAACAGAGGTATTTCTTCCATCCACGATCAATGAAGCGCCTTCTGAAACTCCTTTTTCAATATAGCCCTTTACTTTTTCAAGGTGAGCCTCTGTAACCAACGGGCCCATGTCAGGCTCATTGATTTTGCCGTTGCCGATTTTAAGTGCGGTAGTTCGTTCGATGAGTCGAGCCACTAATTCATCGGCAATATCACCTACAACAACTCCGACGGAGATTGCCATGCAGCGTTCACCCGCAGATCCATAAGCAGCACCCATTAACGCATCTACGGCTTGCTCAATATCTGCATCCGGCATAACAACCAAATGATTTTTTGCTCCTCCGAGTGCTTGCACACGTTTTCCATATTGTGTGCCAGTTCTGTAGACGTATTCCGCAATTGGCGTAGACCCTACAAAACTAATCGCTGAAACTCTTGGGTCGCTCAATAATGTGTCTACAGCAGTTTTGTTGCCTTGTACAACGTTGAATACACCATCAGGAAGCCCAGCTTTTTTCAGTAAATCTGCCATCAGCAGGCTCGGGGAAGGGTCTTTCTCAGAGGGTTTTAAAATGAACGTATTGCCACAGGCGATGGCCATTGGAAACATCCACATGGGAACCATAACAGGAAAGTTGAAAGGGGTGATTCCTGCGCACACGCCTAGCGGCTGCCGAACAGAGTAACTATCTACCCCTGTCCCCACTTGCTCCGTGAATTCTCCTTTGAGTAGCTGTGGTATGCCGCAGGCAAACTCGACAACTTCTATACCTCTTGCAATTTCGCCTTTAGCATCTGAAAGAACTTTTCCGTGCTCGCTCGTGATCATTGCGGCGAGATCGTCTATATGTTGCTCAAGAAGTTCTTTGAACTTAAACATTACACGAGCTCGTTTCAATGGAGGAGTATTAGCCCATGAGGGTAAAGCTTCAGTCGCTACTCGAATGGCTTCTTCGGTTTCTTGCTGAGAGGCAAGTGCAACATGTGCTGCTATTTCACCGGTCGCTGGGTTGAACACGTCAACCGTGTTTTTGTTTTGTCCTTGAAAGTGTTCGCCATTAATGAAATGATTTATAACTTGCATGTGTGGGCTAACTCCTATGTGTCATGAATTTTATGGACATTATTTTATCTCTATATTGAGTTTCTTTTTTTAAAACCAATTCATGACATCTGAGTTCGGAATCTAGTCTAAATTATCAAGTGGATAGATTGGTCTCCGGATTTTTTCATAATTGAACATTGTCCAATCTGAAGAGCCTACTCCGACACCGGCACAGTAAACGCTGTGCTTTGCTATGGGTAAGAATACCGGACGAAAATACATTCTAGATTTCAATAATAAATACTTTTTTGTCGTTGGGTCGATACCAACGCTAGTAAAGACACCTCGATCCCAAGGCTCTTGCAATTTCTCGGTGACCACGATCTCAGCGTCTCCCGTGTCGAATACCACGGTGCGGCCCATAGAGGCTTTCACGCCAGTAAATTGTGGCCCAGTAATGACATAGTCACCATCGGAGATGTTTTTAATAATGCCCGTCAATTCAAGTGGTTCTCCTTTCTTATTGATGGCTGGCATATCTGTTTTACCACCAATGGGGAGGGTGATCATCGTCCCAACTCCGGCGTCGATCAATTGGCCAACAGCCTCTGGATCTCGAATTGGCCCTACGGCGATATCACTTAGACCCTGCTTAAGTGCTTCTCGTAAGGTTGTCATCGTGTCCTGAGTGGCTCCGGTAGCGCAGTTGTCTGGGTGATCGAGGAGTAGTATTGGCCCTTCGTTTAGCGACTTCGCGTGACGAATGGAATCTTCTAATGGTTCATCCCTCCAGATGAAAGCTTCCTTTTTTTTCCACGCGACATCCAAGATTGAATCACATTCTGTTTTCGCTAACTCGTGGTCATCATCCGTAATCACCACCACACTCATGCCAGCGTCCGGTATATCTGCCATTGGGAAACCACCAAAAGCAGAGCTCGCTAAAACGTTGGGTTCTTCTTCTGAATGGGCGGCACGATCAGCGTAGTCCTTCATGGCACCTTCTGACGTGTTCATTTTCAGTGTTTGTGCGAGCACGGGAATATTGTTCCAGTGCATCACTGGTTTGATTTCCCCTCGATGTAATCTGAGCAATAATTTTCCTGCTAGCGCTCCGGTCTCGTACATGTCGATATGTGGGTATGTTTTATATCCAACAATGATATTTGCGTTACGGACCATGTCTGCCGTGACGTTGGCGTGCAAGTCTAGGGAGACGGCAATGGGAGTGGTTGGCGCCACTTCACGAATTTTCTTGAGCAAAGTACCTTCGCCGTCGAGCGTCCTATCTTGGACGACCATGGCGCCATGAAGATCCAGCATTACTAGATCACAGCCTTTTTGCACATCATCAATAATAAGTTCACAAAATCGATCGTAGGCGGCCGCAGAGACCGGGCCGCTGGGATAGGCAAAGCCTGCTACGGGAGTAAGAATATCTGCATTTTCATGTTCTGCGATATCAATAAATGCTCCGATTGGTGTCTTTGTGCCTTTCATTGCCTGATAGGCTTCAACACCAAGATAGGGTCCGTCCGGACCAAACGATTCCCATGGTGTTTCTACTGGAGAGAAAGTATTGGTTTCATGTTCCATTTGGGCAATCACAATTTTCATGGGCGTGATGTCTCGCTTAGGTAAAATATCGATGGGATGAGAGCCCTTTGTTTGTCAGCAACAAGGCAATGTTCAGCTGTTTAGTTTGACTTAAGTACTTTCGTTATCGTTTCGATAATTTTGTCAATGTGATGTTTCGATGCAATGAACGAAGGTGTTAGTGCAATTGTGTCTCCAGCAGCTCTTACTAAGACTCCATTTTCATAGCAAGCAACAAATGTGTCGTTCCCTCGTTTTCCGATTGATCCAGAAATAGGATCAAGTTCAATTCCACCCATGAGCCCAAGGTTTCGGATGTCTATAACGTGAGGTAGACCTTTGAGCGAATGAAGGGCTTCCTCAAAGTATGGCGCTAACTCTTTACTTTTTTCGAAGAGGTCCTCTTCTTTGTAGACGTCTAGTGTAGCGATGGCTGCAGCACTGGCTAATGGATGCCCTGAATAAGTATAACCATGAAAGAATTCGATTTGTTCTTCGGGCCCATTATGAAATGCATGATAGATTTTTTCACTAACAATGACGCCGCCCATAGGGACTGCGCCGTTCGTAACTCCCTTAGCGAATGTGATCATGTCCGGTGTAACTTCGAAGGTGTTTGCTGCAAACGCGTTACCTGTTCGACCAAAGCCTGTGATCACTTCATCAAAAATTAGTAATATCCCGTATTTATCGCAAATCTTACGGAGCCTCTTTAAATATCCCAATGGAGGGACGAGTACGCCTGTGGAGCCGGCGACAGGTTCTACGATCACTGCAGCAATATTTGAGTGATCATGAAGTGCGACGATACGTTCAAGATCATCAGCTAAGTGGGCGCCCCAGGTTGGCTGACCCTTAGAAAATGCGTTTTCTTCAAGGTTGTGTGTGTGAGGAAGGTGATCAACTCCAGGAAGCATTGCTGTACTGAAGGCCTTTCGGTTCGCTGTCATTCCACCTACAGATATTCCCCCAAATCCCACGCCATGATAACCCCGTTCTCGTCCTACTAGTCGATGCCTGTGTTCTCCTCTCGCACGATGGTATCCGAGGGCAATCTTCAGGGCAGTATCAATGGCTTCGGATCCGGAGTTTGTAAAAAAAACTGTATCAAGTCCTTCAGGCGCGAGGTTCGCAATCAATTCTGCAGCTTGAAACTGCATGGGGTGGGCCATATTAAATGCAGTGATGTAATCAAGGTCCTTTGCCTGTTTCTGAATGGCTTTTACAATCGGCTCCCTAGCGTGGCCAGCATTAACACACCAAAGACCGGAGATTCCATCGAGAATTTCTTTGCCCTCAGTCGTCTCATAAAACATACCTTGCGCTTTATGAATGAGTCTAGGGGCAGCTTTAAATTGTCGATTAGGCGTGAACGGCAACCAAAGTGGTCTCATATTAATGCTTTGGTTTATTTCATTTAACGCTAAATCATCTCTTGAATTCATGGCCAACACTCCTTGGGTAAATGGGGGTGGTGCTCTTAGTTAGAAGTTTGATAATTTAAAATCATTTAATATTTACTAAATTCATCATAAATGTTTAAAGTCTTAACTGCATTAACATTATGAAGGAGATTTGCGGGGGGCTCTGGAATCACTTATCCTCGTTTAGATTCCTAATAACCTGAAATTGTACATATATGGATATTAACTTTACTCAAGAAGAAATCTCCTTCTCAGAAGAAGTGCGAGATTTTGTTTCTAAACATTTGCCTAGCGATGTTTCACGAAAAGTTTTAGAGCATAAGCGAATTAGCAAAGAAGATGTGCTCAGATGGCATGTGGCGCTTTATGAAAAAGGGTGGATAGTGCCCGGTTGGCCAGAACGATTTGGCGGTTGTGATTGGAACTCTGTCTATCTACACATATTCGATGTTGAATCATCAGCTCTTGGCGCTCCGCGTTTGTCGCCCTTTGGTCTTAATATGATCGGTCCAGTACTTCTAGCTCACGGAACAGAAGAACAACAAAACACTTATTTGCCTAAGATGCTCTCGGGAGAGCAGTGGTGGTGCCAGGGATATTCTGAGCCTGGATCGGGGTCTGATTTGGCTTCTTTAAATACTCGTGCTGAACGCAGGGGCAAATCTTACGTTGTTAATGGGCAGAAAACGTGGACAACTCACGCTCAATGGGCTGACATGATATTTTGTCTAGTACGCACAGGGTCAGGTGCTCGTAAGCAAGAGGGCATCTCAATGTTGCTCTGTGATATGCATTCTCCAGGCATTGAAGTAAGACCCATCTTAACGCTAGATGGTGAACATGAAGTCAATGAGGTTTGGTTTGAAGATGTAGAAGTGCCCATTGAGAATTTGGTTGGAGAAGAGGGTAAGGGGTGGTCTATCGCAAAGTTTTTACTCTCGCATGAGCGAACCGCAATTGCTGGCGTGGGTGTTTCTAAGCGAGAGTTAGTTTATCTCAAGCAACTTGCATCAATACATCACTATCTTGGGAAGCCAGCGAAAGATGATCCAGTTTTCGCGGACCGTATAGCGGAGTTAGAGATCGATCTTTTGGCGTTAGAAATGACTGTTTTGAGGGTAGCTGCAAGTGAAGGTTCTGGTGGAGAGCCGGGCCCGGAAGCGTCAATTTTAAAAATTCGCGGCACCGAAATACAACAACGACTCACTGAGCTTCAACTTGAAGTCGCCGGGCAGTCGGCATTGCCCCATTTGCCAATGGCTTGGGGTGATCATTGGTTGGGCGAGACTCCCGGTGCGGTTCATTCTGCGCCGCTTGCCGCGCGTTACTTAAACACTCGAAAGACCTCCATTTATGGAGGAACCAATGAGATACAACGAAATATTATTTCCCAGCGAGTCTTAGGGCTCTGATGTTCTTGTTGGTCTTTTTAACGGATAGTGTTTCGTCGAAAATTAATCTTAGGACAATCGTATGAATTTTACATTTACGGATGAACAGAAACTGTTCAAGGAGGGGTTAGACCGATTCCTTGAGAAAAACTTTTCTCTTGACGCAAGAAGAAAAATGGTCGAGGCAAAAGAATCTAACTCTGAGCATGTGTGGACTGGTCTCGCATCTATGGGAGCTCTGGGTGTGCCTGTTTCAGAAGATAGTGGTGGGCTGGGCGGAGCAGGTATCGAAGCCATGATTATCATGCAGCATTTGGGAAAACATTTAGTTCTTGAGCCGTACTTATCTTCTGTCATTTTGGCTGGTGGGTTGGTTGATCTCTGTGGCTCTGAGTTTCAGAAAAAAGTGTTAATCCCAGAGCTCGTAGCAGGAGAAGGTAAGTTGGCCTTCGCGCATTCTGAGCAATTGAACGACGAGGGTGGAGAGATACTTCATACAACGGCAACTCAGTCGGGTAACAATTGGGTGCTCAAGGGGGAAAAGAAATTAATTCTTGGAGGTGCGACAGCGGATCGTTTCATCATTTCTGCAAAAACTAGTGAGACTGATGATAAGAGCGCTGGCGTTACTTTGTTTATTGTCGAATCTTTAGATGAAAAAATAAGCGGTAAAGCATATCCATTGATCGACGGTAGCCGAGTGTTGGATATTCAATTAAATGATGTTGAGTTAGGTCCCGAATGTGTTTTGGGTGCAATTGATCAAGGTCAATCAGCTATTGATTGTGTTAATGACCGAGCCACTGCAGCCATTTGCGCTGAGGCACTTGGAATTATGGAGGTCATCCACGAAATGACAATGGAGTACCTCCGCACCAGAAAGCAATTTGGATCGGCGTTGTCGCAGTTTCAATCGCTTCAACACCGAGCGGTTGATATGTTTATCAATATTGAAGAGGTTCGATCTTTGGTAATGCATGCGGCAGCGAAAGCTTGGAGTGAAAGCGAATATGAACGAGTTAGAGCGGTCTCGGCGGCAAAGGCGCTGACAAATCGCGCTGGTCGGCTAGTTGCGCAAGAAGCAATTCAGCTCCATGGTGGGATGGGAATGACGCTGGAATTGCCGCTGGCAGATTTTGTAAGACGCCTATTAGCAATTGAGCTGATGTTTGGTGGTGAGCGATTTCAAAGACGTCGGTTTGCTGATGCTGCAGATGAGGGTTCGGAAAAGACTGTATTCGTTTCGCCTAAAAAGCAGTGGAAACAAATCTGAATTATCTCTCCAAATTGCTAGGACTCTTAAATGATATTTAAAACGGTGGGCGTAGTTGGTGCTGGTTTAATGGGATCAGAGATCGCACTTGTATTCGCGCTAACAGGCCGAAAAGTGAAATTGTACGATACAGACTCGTCACTTGTTGATCAAGCTATGCAGCGGTTAGAGCGCGTTCTTGGAAAAGGTATCGATCGAGGGCTATATGACCCGAGTGTGATTGATATTGCATTGCCTCGTATTGAACGCTGTGAGGGGTTAGATCATTACTCTGATTGTGATTTGGTTATTGAAGCAGTGTTTGAAGATGAAGCTGTGAAGGCGCGCGTGTTTTCGGATTTGGATCGATTTGTTTCTAACGACTGTGTGTTGGCGAGCAATACGTCTAGCATCTCAATTACGACGCTTGCGTCTAAAGTTTCTGAGTCTCGTAGGTCGCGCTTTATCGGCACGCATTTTTTTTCGCCAGTGTCTCGAATGAAATTGGTCGAGGTTATCCCTGGTCTAGATACTGAACCACTAATTGTGGAGCAGGTTATGAACGTGTGTAGAGAGATTGGGAAAACACCTATTGAAGTTAAAGACGTGGTCGGTTTTGCGGTCAATCGTCTGCTCCACGCAATGATGATTGAAGCGACCCGATTAGTTGAGGAAGGCGTCGCGACACCGGAGGATATAGATGTTGCATGCCGTCTGGGTCTTGGGCACCCCATTGGGCCGTTCCAACTAATGGACGCAACACAAATTAGTCTTTCTCTACAAGTGCAGGAAATACTATGTGGCGCTTACGGTGATCGCTTTAAACCAAGGCCAATTATGAAACAAATGGTTGGTGCTGGTTACAATGGAAAAAAATCTGGTCGGGGTTGGTATAAACCGTAATTTTTAATAATTTTGATGTGGGTTGATGGTTTGAATATGGCTGTTGAAAAGAAGTTGTATTGGGAGGATTTTGTCCCCGATGTTAGAGAGTCAATGGGACAGGTTACTGTTGAACTGAATGAGGTTCTTGAGTTTGCGAGCCGGTATGACCCTCAACCCTTCCATATCATTGAGGAACAGGCGAAACAATCGATCTATGGCGGGATAATTGCCAGCGGTTGGCATACCTGCGCAATGGTTATGCGGCTCATGTGCGACTCATATTTGCTGAACTCGACAAGCTTGGGGTCGCCCGGCATTGAGGAGGTAAAATGGCCACAACCAGTCTATCCAGGAGATGTTTTAACTGCATATCGGACAGTCGTGGAAACCCGAGTCTCTGCGTCTAAACCTGATCGTGGGATTGTGAAAACGTTTTGGGAAGTTGAAAACCAAAATGGTGATTTAGTTATGTCTATGACGGGTGTTAATTTCTTTTTAAGACGAGAGGTGGATCAATGATTCAGGACGTCAATCACTTCAAACATAAGGTGCATGTTCTATTTAAAAGGGAAGACCTTGACCATGAGCGACTCGAGGGGAAAGTGGCCATTGTCCTAGATGTTCTATTTGCCACTACGACAATTATCCATGCTCTTCATTCCGGTGCGAAAGAGGTGGTTCCCACTTTGAATGAGGGAGCTGTCAGAGAGGTTGCCAAGAGTTATGATGAGAACACTTGTTTGTTGGCTGGTGAATTGTATGGCGAGACGTTACCAGGGTTTTTACATCCTGCGCCACTAAGGCTAGCCAAGGAGCGTCTGCGCGACAAGGCATTAATATATTCAACAACTAACGGTACGGTTGCGCTCAGGCAGGCGGCGTCCGCGGACGAAGTCTTGGTGGGTGCGCTAATTAATGCCGAGGCGCTGGTGGACCATGTGTTGTCTTCGTGCGCTGGAAAAACCATTCTCGTTGTGTGCTCTGGCTCGATGGGTAATCCAAATCTCGAAGATGCTTTTGGTGCAGGCTATTTTGTCGATTTATTAAAGGCTCGGATGGGGAATGTGGGTCCTGATGTTTTTTCTGATTCTGCGGAGGCGGCACGTCTCATTTTTAAATCTGAACCTTCTGCCGAATCTCTGCTCAGATCACGTGTTGGACGTCTTATGGTTGAGCGGGGTATGGAAGATGAAGTTCGCTTTGCGGCAAATCTAAGCACACATAAGACTGTTCCTAAGGTTTTTGGTGAAGTGGTCAAACTTGTTTAAACGTCACGGCCACTTCTAACTCATTTTTTTGGGGGGTAATGATGAAGAATATTTCTTTATGGCTTTTATTGATGTTTTCTTCTGGAAGTGTTGCGCATGCTGCCATCAATTGCAGTAATCCAACAGGAGGTGTCGAACGCTTAATTTGCACCAGTAGCCGTGCTTCGGTCTCTCAAGAAGACTTGGCGTTTTCCTACAACCTCGCAATGCGCAGAGGAGTTGACATGAAGTTATTACAGCAGTCTCAAACTGATTGGTACAACGACGTTTTGGGACAATGTAATAACGTAACGTGTATTGTCGAGGCTATGTCTGAGAGGAGCGCTGAGATTGAAAATATGGATGGCAGGTCGGACAAATAAATATTTGTGAATTCACAAGGTCTCATTCGACCACGTTTTGGCCTATTGCCCTACTTATTCGCGGGTCTTAATGTGACTCCAAAGTTTGTCGAGCTCGTCAATTTTGTCGGTATTGAACCGACTCTCGTCTTCCCAGTAGCGACCCGAGGGTGTGTAATAGCCCAAATTTCGCTCTAATTCAAGGGCTTTTGTAACGAGGTTCTCATTAAACGAATCAGGCTTCGTTTGTCCAAGACTATCTAGCTCTGCGCAAGGGAATGTTAAACGGGATGGATCGTGAGATAGATTCACCACCGCGCATCCTTGCCTTGCTCCCATGACCTGCAATCGCACGGACTTCGCCTCAAGGTCACGTAAAGTGATGTCTTCCCGCAGTGGGTCTGCAGTTCCGACCCCATAAAAATGGGTTTTTAGCATGTTGGTGTACACCATGTCGCACCCCATAAACGCAAGCACCTTTGGCTTGTAGTGTCCCAGAGCGAAGTATCCTGCGGTAAATGCCATGGTGCCGCCAGAATAGACAAACCCACCATAGTCGTTTTGCACCGGAACGAAACAATCCTCTTCTATTATCCGTTGATCGCCTTCTGGAGTTGGGCGATTTTTTAGTGGGAAATCCCAGGCATAAATTGCTGCATCCCAATCGGGACGCACCAACCAAGCATTATTAATCGCCAGTATTTTTGTAAATAGAGATTTAGGCCAATCTTTTACGGCGGTTACGTTTGGGGCGGACCCTAAGATCAAAACTATGGACATTGATGAGCTTTCACGTCATACGAGTTTTGCGATACTCGCAAAAAAAACGCAGTATATTTGTTTAAGCTCTGCACGCAACGCTATTTCTAATGCCCGGAGTCCAACTTGATTGGGGTGGTCACGTTTTGTTTCGGCAATGTGCGGTGCAAAAGCATTTTGAGTGTTGTTGTGATGGACTTAGTTCCTTGAATTCCTGGAGCTCTTACTTTGGCTGTGCGAATGGCCCCACGCATTTTGAGGAGTTCCTTTCGAATCGCCACGCCTGGGTGCTGTTCATAAACGATTAACGGGAGAAAACGCTGATATATTTTATGCACAGATGCCCAATCTTTTTGTTTCGCAGCTCCTACCAGCGCTATTAGCACCTCTGGAAATGCAAATCCTGTGTTGAACCCATCTGATCCACCCTCTAAGTCAAAAGCGGCATACAGGGCGCCAAGTCCAGTCATGACGCTAATTTTTTCCTGATAACGTGATTTGATCGATTGAAGTTTTGGTGTCGTCGGCACGGCTTCTAATTTCACACCACCAAACCCAGTGAGCTCATCTAACATCCTAAAAATTAATTCGTTGGGCATGTGTACGCCAGTTGATGCGGGGTGGTCTTGCAAAATAACGGGCAGATCACTTTCACTCAATATCGTGTGAAAATGCTGGAATACTTTTTCATCTGATGGGTTAGGTTCTGCTTGCGGGGTCACCATGACTGCGCTTGCTCCCAATCTTTTTGCAGTTGTGTTGTAGTGGATTACGGAACGTGTTCCAGTTGTGCTCGTGCCAACAATAACTGGTAGTTGGTCAGCCGCTTGGATTGCTGTGGTGATAATTAATTCTCGTTCATTATCAGTTAGGCGGTTTGCTTCTCCAAGGACGCCTAAGATTGTGACTCCATTGACTCCAATGTCCTTCATTAAGTGAATCATGGTTTTTATGGAGTGTGTGTCCACGGACTCGTCTTCGTTGAAAGGAGTAACTAGGATGGGTATGACACCGCTGAATTTGATAGTCATGATTTCTTATTAAAGGTTATGATTTATGCCGTTAGTCTAAATATCAGTCTATATAAACAAAAGCTCATATACAAAATCGTTAAAAAAAAGAGGCAGCCGTATGAAATTTATACAGAATAAATTAAAAGCAGCGCTTCAAGAGGGTAAGTCTCAAATTGGATGTTGGTTGATGACCGGCAGCCCATTGGCAGCTGAAATATGCGCATCTAGTGGCTTCGATTGGGTATTAATTGATATGGAGCATACCCCGAATGATATGTCGCAAGTGTTATCACTGGTTCACGCGGCCTCGGCATACCCGGTTTCAATTGCAGTACGAGCGCCTTGGAATGATGCCGTTATGATCAAACGACTGCTGGATATGGGTGTGCAAACCATCATGGTGCCAAACGTAAGGACCAAGCAAGAGGCAGAGGCTGCGGTTGCTGCTACCCGGTACCCACCTCGTGGTGTGAGAGGCGTGTCTGGAAACTCGCGCTCAAATCGTTTTGGTCGTATTAAGGATTATTTCGACCGTGCTGATGAACACATTTGTTTAATTGTTCAGATCGAAACGCAAATGGGTTGGGATAATGTTGAAGAGATTGCGTCTGTTGACGGTATTGATTGTCTTTTTGTAGGACCTGCTGACTTGGCGGCAGACATTGGCTACCTTGGAAAAAACGCTGAGGAAACGCCACAGGCTGCTATGGCTGATGTGATTACGCGTTCGGTTAATGTGGGTTGTGCAGCGGGTATTCTTGCGTTTGATGATGCTGAGGCAAAGAAATGGTTGGGTAACGGTGCGACTTTCATCGCTGTTACGGGTGATGGATTTCTTTTGTCTCGCGGCATGGATGCCGTTGTGGAATCTTTTAAGGGGGGTGAATGAAAAAAATATCGGTGGCTAAGCCATCTGAGTTAAAAAATCATATAGGTGAGGATCTTGCCTTGAGCGATTGGGTTTGTGTGACTCAGGATATGATTAATTTGTTTGCCCAATCGACTGGGGATCACCAATGGATTCATTTGGATGTTGAGCGGGCGGCCAAGGATACGCCGTTCGGGTCGACTATTGCACACGGGTTCCTGACTTTATCCCTCCTTTCTAAATTCCTTAACGAGACGATTGATCTTGGGAAATCAAAAATGGGGATTAATTATGGGTTAAATCGCGTACGGTTTACCGCCCCAGTCAAAAGCGGGGCGATGGTTAGGGCTCGATTTGCACTTAAAAATGTGGTTCCAATAGATGATGGTGTGCAACTTGAGTGGGAGGTGACTGTTGAGGCTCAAAATGAAATGAAACCTGTTTTGGTTGCTGAATGGTTAACCAGGCGGTACGGCTAAATTAATCTTAACTGAAGTAAAAAAATGTCCCAACTTGATTTAAGGCAATTGCAACAAATGGTTCACTCTCTTAGGGATGAGCTAGAAAAAACTGCAGCTAACACGGAACGTGAAGTTCAAAAAGAGCGAGCAAAGTCGTCTGATGAAATCCAGCAGTTAAAAAATGCGACGCAGGCAGTCAGGGATTCGCTTGAGGAACATAAACATGAGGCAAATGAATTGTTACAGCACGCACAAATGACACTAGATAACGAAAATAGACAGCTGCGGGCAGCCGCCTCAGCACTTCGTGACGAGCTAGAACGTGAGAAACAATCGTCCATACGGGCGATTGATGAGGTGGAGCAAGAATTTAGTAAAGAAAAGCGTAGTCTACAAGAGCAGATCCAAAAGCTGAGAGATCAACTGGAGGTTAACGCATGAGTGCCAAAGAGTTCGCTCCTCCTAAAAAGAAGAAAAAAGGTACGAAAGATGAACGCCTAAAGCGTTCTCAGATTTTGCTCGATGTCACTCGTAGGTGTGCATCCTTGGCAAATATTCAGGATGTTTGGAAAGAACTTGTGGGCATGACTTCTCATGAGCTCGATTGTGATCGTGGCACTTTATTTTTAAATGATAAAGAAACTAATGAATTGTTTTCATTTGTAGCTCAGGGAAATTTGACGCGAGAAATTAGAATTTTAAATGACAGTGGTATTGCTGGAGGTGTTTTCCAAACAGGGCAATCCAAAATTAGTGACGACCCATATAGTGACCCTATGTTCAATCGCGAGGTGGATCAGAGAACAGGTTACACCACTAGGAACATAGCTTGTGTACCTGTTAGGACTATGGCGGGTGAAAAAATTGGTGTCATGCAAACGTTAAATAAACGTGTCGGTGAATTTAACGAAGATGATCTAGAGTTGCTTGAGGAAATGACGACTCAGGCCGCGGTTGTTTTACAGGGGCTCCAGCATTACGAACAGATTGATAAGATACGAGAAAAAGAAAATGCTTTTTTGCAATTAATGTCTGACATTAATTCTGAATTTGAATTGTCAAAAATGTTGATGCGTGTCGTTCAGGAGATCACCGCGATGTTAACGGCGGAGCGAGCGACGATCTTCATGTTCGATCAATCAACCGCAACCCTATTCTCCCAAGTGTCTGCGGGAGGGGAGATCAATGAGATACGCTTTCCTTCCCACTTGGGCATTGCTGGAGAAGTCTTTACGTCCGGTAAAAGTATGAATATTCCATATGCTTACGCTGACCTGCGGTTCAATCCGGGCTTTGATAAGCAAACTGGTTTTTTTACTCGTTCGATATTGTGTGTGCCGATCGTAAACAACGACAATGAAGCTATTGGCGTGACTCAGGTGCTGAATAAAAAGGGTGGTGTCTTTACGGATGAGGATGAGCAACGACTTAAAGCGTTTACTGCTCAGATTTCCATCAGTCTTCAAAATTCTAAATTGTTTGATGACGTGCAACGCATTAAAAATTACAACGAAAGTATGCTGCAGAGTATGTCGAATGGGGTTTTGACGATGGACCCTTCGGGTGAGGTGGTCACTTGTAACACGGCGGCATTGAGGATTTGGGAAGCAGAAGAGCATGAGTTTGTTGGAAAGAAAATACAAGATCTAATTGAGGATGAAGGTAAGTGGATTCTTGAGCAGATTGAGAAAGTTAAAACTGAAAATATTCCTCAATTGATTTCCGACACGATGTTTACGTTGTCGGGAACGAATAAAACAGTCAATTTAACATTTATGCCGTTGGTTGCAGCTGAAGAAGATAAAGAGCTCGGCTCAATGATGATGTTCGAAGACATCAGTAGTGAGAAGCGCATGAAGTCAACGATGTCGCGTTATATGGATCCCGTGATTGCTGCGCAGATGATGGAGGGCGATGGACAAGAGTTTTTGGGTGGGGTTAGTGCCGAAGCAACAGTCATGTTTACCGATATTCGCGGTTTCACTACGATTACGGAGGAATATGGGGCTCAAGGTACAGTCTCGTTTTTAAATGATTACTTCTCGTTGATGGTCGACTGCATCAGCAAAGAGGGGGGGATGCTCGATAAATTTATAGGTGACGCTATTATGGCTTGCTTCGGGTTGCCGATGCCTCATGATGATGATCCGGATCGAGCCATGCGTGCGTCCATCGGGATGATTCAAACGCTTTGGGCATGGAATCAAACTCGTCTTACGAAAGGCCTAAAAACTGTCGATATGGGCATCGGGTTGAATACTGATATGGTCGTTTCGGGGAATATCGGCTCGCCCAAACGTATGGATTACACTTTGATTGGCGACGGGGTTAACTTAGCAGCCCGACTCGAGAGTGCTTGTAAATCTTACGCGGCACGCATCCTTGTAAGTGATGCAACTGTTCAAAAGTTAAAAGGCACGTATCGTATGAGGGCAGTTGATTTGGTTGTGGTGAAAGGTAAAACCCAGCCAGTTAAGATTCATGAAGTATTAGATTATCATGACCAGACATCTTTTCCGAATTTGATGGATGTGGTTAATTTATTCAATGATGGTATTGAAGCTTACCAGGGGGGCAACTGGGATCGGGCGATAGAGCGATTCAAACATTGCCTCAAATTGAATCCAACTGATCAGTTGTCTCAGAACTATGTAGAGCGCTGTGAATTCCTTAAGTCAAATCCACCCGAGAAAGAATGGGATGGTGTTTGGGTGATGACTTCAAAATAATTTACTAAAACCATAAAAATATGTCGAATGAAAATTTCCGGTTTTCGCATCAGATAAGGGTGCGTTGGTCCGAAGTGGATGCGCAGAGCGTGGTGTTCAATCCTCACTATTTAACGTTTGCTGATATTGCGATCACCGAGTACTACCGAGGCATAGGGATGCCTTATCCGGAAGCTTTTGACGTTTCGGTGGCTGATCTCTATGCGAGGAAGACTCAAATTGAGTATCACGCGGCAGCACGCTTTGACGATTTGCTTGAAATATACGTTCGTGTTTCCCGTTTAGGGCGAAGCAGTTTTGATTTTCATCTCGAACTTGTGCGTGCTGAAGAGTCGATAGCGACAATAGAAATGGTTTATGTCCATGCCGATTTGGAAAAGCGCCAATCAGTTCCATTAACGCAGAAATTTCGTGACGCGTGCACGGCGTTCGAGAAGACTCCTCCAGAGCGATAATGCATATCGTTGTATAGTTATGCTATCGAGTCTTGTTAAGGTGCACTGTTTATCTTGGCGGATGGGCTCAGAATAAAACAATTTAGAAGGAGAGATCATGGATTTTGAGTTTTCGTCAAAGGTTAAAGAGCTTCAGGCTCAACTCAACGCATTTATGGATGAGCATATTTATCCAAATGAAAATGATTTTCACGCTGAGGTTGAGGCTAACCGTAAGGCCGGAGATGCCTGGGTTCCGACTAACTTGGTCGAATCATTAAAGTTGAAAGCTCGTGAAAAAGGCTTGTGGAACTTGTGGAGACCTGCGGCGCATGGAGGGGGCTTGACCAATGTGGAGTACGCTCCCATGTGTGAGATTATGGGGCGAGTTACTTGGGCTCCTGAGGTGTTTAATTGCTCGGCTCCTGACACTGGAAATATGGAGACGTTACTTCGTTATGGGACGCCTGAGTTACAGAAAAGTTGGGCCGAACCGTTACTTGAAGGGAAAATTAGGTCAGCATTTTTAATGACTGAACCGGCGGTTGCTTCTTCCGATGCGACGAATATTGAGTGTCTCATTGTGCGCGATGGTGACCACTATGTGATTAATGGGCGCAAGTGGTGGTCTTCCGGTGCCGGCGACCCAAGATGTAAGGTTCTCATTGTGATGGGTAAAACTGATCCTGATGGGGCTGATCGGCATAAGCAGCAGTCAATGATCGTGATTCCAACGGCTACGCCAGGTGTTAAGGTTGAGAGAGCTTTGACTGTGTTTGGTTATGATGATGCGCCGCATGGTCACATGGAAGTATCTTTGGAAAACGTTCGAGTGCCGGCCTCAAATATTCTTTTGGGAGAGGGGCGTGGATTTGAAATTGCTCAAGGTCGTTTGGGGCCAGGGCGCATTCATCATTGCATGAGAATTATTGGTCAGGCTGAGAGGGCGTTAGAATTCATGATTCGTCGTCTCAATTCCCGAGTGGCCTTTGGAAAACCGGTGTCTCAACAGTCAGTTTGGCATGAGCGCATTGCTGAGTCGCGAATAATGATCGATCAAGCTCGGTTGTTAACGTTAAAAGCCGCTCATATGATGGATACCGTGGGGAATAAGGAAGCCAAAAAAGAAATAGGGATGATCAAAGTGATTGCGCCCAACATGGCTCAAAAAATTATGGACTGGGCAATTCAAGCGCATGGCGGAGGTGGTGTCTGTCAAGACTTCCCGCTTGCCTTTATGTGGGCTTGGAACCGTTCAATGCGTTTGGCTGATGGGCCAGATGAGGTCCATCGAGCACAAGTGGCTAGACTCGAGTTAAAAAAATATATGTGATTTTTTTGTATTCGAGATGAAAAATCCTCAGTTATGCTGGGGATTTTTTTTGCATGATATTGCAGATTAGTAGGCCTTTATAAGACTGTTTTCTCGACGTACTCGTGGTTGTAAATCACGCCTAGGAAGTCTGGTCTGATTATGGGATGATACTTGCAACATGACTTTGTAGGGGTGATTGAATGCATATTTTGGCGGCAATATGACGCGACGCAAGTCATTAAAAATATACGTTTTAGCTGTATTGATGACGCTTCGCAACAAACTTTTGCGT
>CAJXOL010000015.1 GCA_913057675.1 uncultured Pseudomonadota bacterium
GAGATTTCTGCCTGTCTCGTGGGCTCGGAGATGTGTATAAGAGACAGGTAGCCAAGCATAATGAACGCAATCCTGATTCAGCTATCATTTTTATGAATTACGCTGCGGTTGACCCTGCTTTAACGAACGAACGATGTAATTTCTGGCACTTCAGGTTCGATGCGGACATTGATATGAAAATGCGAGCTTTAAGTGATGCAATTGCGGCTGATGCCTCTGTTAAGAAGGTCTATCTTATTAACCAAGATTATTCCTTTGGTCATGCAGTTTCGAATGCGGCTAAGAAAATGTTGGCTGAAAAACGTCCCGATGTGGAGATAGCTGGCGATGACCTGCATCCTTTGGGCAAAATCAAGGATTTTGCCCCATATATTGCGAAGATTCGAGCCTCTGGAGCGGACTCAGTGATTACAGGAAACTGGGGTGCTGATTTAGCTTTGTTGATCAAAGCGGCAAGAGATTCAGGGATAGAGGCGGATTTTTATACGTATTATGCAGGTATTGCTGGTGGTCCCTCGGCTATCGGTGATTCGGGTGTTGACCGAGTCAAGCAGGTGGGTCAGTGGCACGTTAATGTGGGCGGGGAGGCATCAGATGCGATAACGGAATCCTATCGAAGTCGATACCCTGAAAATAATGATGATTTGTTTTTTCTGACTCTTAAGTATGGAATGGATCTTTTGGCTCAATCGATTGATAAAGTCGGATCAACCGATGCACTTAGTGTAGCAAGAGCGTTAGAGCAAGGAAGGTATCAAGCGGTGACGGGTGAGGTGTGGATCCGAGAGGATAATCATCAATTGATGCAGCCCTTGTATGTTTCCACCTTTAAAAGGATGGGTGAAGACGGTGTTAAATACGAAGTAGAGCAGACCGGGACAGGACCTAAAACCGATTTTGTTGTTGCGGCTGCTGATACTGCCGTAGCAACAACTTGTGAGATGGTGCGTCCATAGTAATTGTAAACAGTAACGCGGACTGCTTAAAGGTTAAGTGGTCCGTTTTAACTGTGTCAGTCAGGACTTGTTAAGAGGTTTAAGACTTAAGTCGGATGATCCGAGAAACCTCGTCCAAGGATCTAAGGTTACGCATTACCTTAGCCAGGTGAATACGATTCGTCACCATGATGGATAGATTAATTTCAGCGTAGTTCGTACTGTCGTTGTGTTCGAAGTTTCCTGTTTCTATATTGGCGTCTGCTGCCGAAATTTTTGTAGCAATTTTTCCGAGAATACCCCGACCATTTTTCGCTAGAACGCAAACCTTGACTAAGAAAGATTTCGATGAGTCTGGGTCCCATTCAACATCAATCCATTTGTGAGGATCGTTGTGAGCCCTCCTGGCGATAGGGCAGTCATGAGTGTGTATGATTAAGCCATGGCCTTTTCTTAGATAACCAATGATGGGATCTCCGGGAATTGGATGGCAGCACTTCGCAAACTGCAGAGCCATTCCCTCTGTCCCGTGTATGACTAAACTAGTCTTCTGTACATTAGTTTGGGTTACCTCATCAGTATCCAGCGCTAACAAGTGTCGGGCAACAACGATGGCTAATTGTTTACCTAAACCAATCTCAGAGAGAATTTCATTCTTAGTTTTTCCAGCATATTCTTTGGTAAGGCGATCCCAATGCTCAAGAGTAATTGCATTGGGCTCCATTTTGAGATCACTCAATGCTTGTTTGAGTAAACGTTCGCCGAGTACAGCAGACTCTTCATACTGCTGGTTTTTTGCTGAATGACGTATTTGCGCTCTTGCTCGACTGGTGACGATGAATCTGAGCCAATTTGGATTTGCTGTTGCTTGTGCAGACGTGATGATCTCTACCCGATCGCCGCTTCTTAATTCAGTATTTAAGGGCGTCGGCTCATGGTTCACTTTAGCGGCTAAGGTAAAATTCCCAACGTCTGTATGCACAGCATAAGCGAAATCAATGGTTGTGGCGCCTCGAGGAAGCGAGATGATCTTTCCTTTAGGAGTAAAAACAAACACTTCATCAGGGAACAAATCTAGCTTAAGATGCTCCAGAAACTCAGCCGCATTTCCCGGCTCTGCTTGTAGTTGAAGTAAATTCTGCATCCACTGGTGTGTACGGGTTTGCAGCTCTGACAGAGAAGCTTCGTCAGTTTCTTTATAAAGCCAGTGTGACGCAATCCCTGATTCCGCAATTTGATCCATCTTTTTTGTTCGAATTTGGACCTCAATAGGTGTGCCCACCGGGCTTAATAAGGTGCTCTGTAGACTCTGGTAGCCGTTTGCTTTTGGGATGGCAATATAGTCTTTGAATTTTCCTGGCACAGGCTTATAGCGCTGGTGTAATACTCCGAGAGCTGAGTAGCATGATGCAATATCTGTAACTACAACGCGAAAACCATAAATATCAAATACCTCAGCAAATGATAAAGTTTTTTTGGTCATTTTCCGATAAATGCTGTGAATCGCCTTTTCGCGTCCTGATACTTGGGCTTCAAGCCCGTGCTCTTTGAGGCATTGTTGCAGCGATTCGAGAATTTTCCTGATCAGCTCTTTCCTGTTTCCACGGGCCCGTTTTACAGCTTTTGACAGTACCTTATAACGATTTGGGTACAGGTGTGATAGTGATAATTCTTGCAGTTCACGATACACATCATTCAGTCCCAAGCGGTTGGCAATTGGTGAATAAATCTCGAGGGTCTCCTTCGCAATACGCATCCTTTTTTGGGGTTGCATTACCGTCAACGTCCGCATGTTGTGGAGCCGATCAGCCAGCTTAATCAATATCACTCGCACATCTTTGGCCATTGCGAGCAGCATCTTTCTGAAGTTCTCAGCTTGCTCTTGCTTCTGAGACTCAAAACTAATTTTATCGAGCTTAGACACGCCGTCAACTAAGTCCGCGACGACTTTGCCGTATTTCTGACTGATTTCTTCTTTTGTGATTCGAGTATCTTCAACAACGTCATGCAGGAGTGCCGCAATCAGCGCTGGAGAATCTAGATTCCAGGTCGTAAGAATTTGGGAGACTGCCACGGGGTGTGAAACGTACGGCTCCCCTGTTTTCCTAAACTGACCTTGGTGTGCCTCTCGACTGTATTGATAAGCCTCTTTGAGCATTTCAAGCTCATAGGGACTGAGGTAATTCGCTGCTTGTGCGAATAGTGGAGAGGCTAGATCTACTTCGATAATGTTTGACACTGTAGGAAAGTCATCTTCCATGACATCACATATCCCTATAATGCGATTTATAATTTGGTAGTTATCGACTCACGCTGAGCCAAAATGAATAAGGTGACTATTTTTTATCGAGTATCTCAATGCCGACTTTACCACTCGCAATTTCTCTCAGGGCAATAACGGTCGGTTTGTCATTATTTTCCTCAACGAGCGCCGTATTACCAATAGAGATTTGCCGCGCGCGAAGACTTGCTGCTAGTGTTAATTCAAAGCGATTTGTAATGAATTCCAAACAATCATCCACCGTAATACGAGCCATAATTCAATCATCCTTTGTAAAATCTTTTACGATGTGTGAGCCTTTGCACCTTTGTGCTGTGATTCTAGTCGACCGCACAATGGCTTCCAAGTCAGCTAAGGCATCACCGAAATTGTCATTAATAGTAACATATTGATACTCGAAAATATGGCCAATCTCAGTCCCCGCAGCCTTAAGACGCTGCTCAATTGCTGTGGGAGTGTCCGTATTTCTTTTCTCGAGGCGCGAACGCAATAAAGCCTTACTGGGAGGCAATATAAAAATGGAGATGCTATCGGTGTAGAGTCTTCTAACGATTTGTGCGCCTTGATAGTCAATTTCCAGGACGAGGTCATTGTCATCCGTCAGTTCGTTTTCGACTAAGATCCTACTGGTTCCGTACCAATTGCCATGAACCTGCGCATGTTCTAGGAATTCACCGTCGCGTAAACGTTTTTCAAAATCCGCCTCATCGGTAAATACATAGTGTTGGCCATGTTTTTCTCCTCCTCTGGGTTGTCTCGTTGTAACTGACACGGATTTCCTTAACCTATTATCTTTTTCGGTTAAGGCGTCGATTAACGACGATTTACCCGCACCTGAGGGCGCTGAAATAATAAAAATATTAGCCATAGGTCTATTCAATATTTTGGACTTGTTCCCTAATTTGCTCAATCGTCACCTTTAGTTCCATTGCGATATTGGTCGTCTCAGCATTTGTCGATTTGGAACCTAGCGTATTGGCTTCTCTGTTCAATTCTTGCATGAGGAAGTCAAGTTTTTTGCCTTGCGCCTCTCTGGATTCTAAAATATCCAATAATGATGACGTGTGTGCCTCTAGCCTTTGAATTTCCTCTTCTATGTCTACTTTTGTTGAGTACATTACAACTTCTTGTGCAATTCTTTCCTCTGAAGCGTCGATATTAAGCAGTTTGATTCGGTCTTTTAATTTTGCTTCGTAAGACGCAACAATCTCGGGTATTCTTGGTTTTATGTCTTGGACGAGAGCCTTGATGTGGTTGGCTTTTTCTTGGATGATTTTTTTTAGTTTCGCGCCCTCTTCGTTTCGGGCGATATTAAGCTCTTTAATTGCGGCACCTATAGCTTCCTCAGCCGCTGTGATTAGGGTTTCCAGTCCCATCGATTCTTCTTGAATTGCTCCGGGCCAACGCAGAATGTCATTGACGGAGAGTCTTATCGCTTCAGGACATTGCGCTGCGACAGTTTCTTCCAACGCCTTTAGGTTTTTAAGAACTTGGTCGGATACTTTTTTAGATCCCGTGTCATGATTGTTATTGATCGATATCTTACATTCTACTTTCCCTCTTTTGAGGGAATCTACTAATGAGCGCCTAAATTTAATTTCATATTGCCGTAATTCTTCAGGAATTTTAAACTGGAGGTCTAAATATCGGTGATTAACACACTTGATATCCGTTACGATGGTGGCAAATTTAGTTGTGCATGAAGCGGATGCGAATCCAGTCATACTGGTAGTCATGAATTGTTTCCTATGTCATTAGTAATTTAAAACTACTAATACGATATCACGGGCGTGATGAGCCTGTTACAAAGAATCATGATGGTTTTTTTAGATTTTTTTAAGAAAGGGTAGTTAATGAACAGAAATGACCGTGGTGCTGACAGTCTAAGAAAGATTTGTTTGACAAGAAATTTTGTTGGTCAGGCTGAGGGTTCTGTGCTGATTGAGTTTGGTAGAACGCGTGTGATCTGTACCGCTTCTGTTGAGGACAAGGTGCCACCTTTTCTCAGGGGAACTGGACAAGGTTGGGTTACGGCGGAGTATGGGATGCTGCCGCGATCGACTAATACAAGAATGGATCGAGAAGCTTCAAAAGGTAAGCAGTCTGGTAGAACGCAGGAAATTCAACGGCTGATCGGTCGCAGTTTGAGGTCGGCTATTTCGCTTTCTGATCTTGGTGAGAGAACAATTAAGATCGACTGTGACGTCATTGAAGCAGATGGAGGCACTCGAACAGCGAGTGTTACTGGTGGGTTCGTAGCATTGTGTGAGGCGATCAACCATTTGATACGAACTGGTGCTCTTGAGCGATCACCGATTAAACATCATGTTGCCGCAATATCTGTGGGGGTCTCATCCGGAGTAGTCTTACTGGACCTTGACTACGCAGAGGATTCCAGCTGCGACACTGACCTAAATCTCGTTATGAACGAAGCGAGTGACATCATAGAAATACAGGGAACGGCTGAAGGTGTTGCTTTCAATAAAGCACAGCTAGACAACATGCTTGCCTACGGAGAGAAGGGTATTTTAGAGCTTATCGCAATACAAAAATCATCTTCGGCACGTGATTCATGATGCTGCCATCTAAGGTCGCGATCGCCTCGGGTAACGCAGGTAAAATTCGTGAAATTAATTTGATGTTTCAAGGTTTGGGTATGGAGTTTGTAAGCCAGGGGGATCTGGGGGTGAGTGAGGCTGATGAACCTTATGATACTTTTTTGGAAAATGCGTTGACTAAGGCACGGCATGTATCTAAATATTCAAAGTTACCTGTGCTGGCAGATGACTCTGGGATTTGCGTGTTAGCACTAGATGGTCGGCCCGGAGTAAAGTCGGCTCGCTTTGCTGGTGAGGGGGCAATTGATGCACAAAATAATAATCATTTGATTGAATTGATGAGAAATGCTGTTGATCGTCGTGCATATTTTTACTGCGCGCTCGTGTTGGTGCGGCATTTCAATGACCCCGCTCCTTTAGTTACAGATGGTCGATGGTTTGGGGAGCTGCTCCACGAGCCACGTGGCCAGGAAGGATTCGGGTACGATCCACTTTTTTTAGACCTTGATTTTGACTTAACAGGGGCGGAAATGTCCTTGGTACAAAAAAATGGGGTAAGCCACAGAGGTGCAGCAGTCCGGAGTATGAAAGCATTGTTAGAGTCGGGACTGTATTGATGGCGCAATCCAATTTCACTTTGATCTGCGGCGGCATTATTGTTCAGGTCCTGCGAATTGCATACCGAGGATGAGTTTGAGCCATCTACCGCCACTGTCGTTGTATGTACACATACCTTGGTGTGTTAAGAAATGCTTGTATTGTGATTTCAATTCCCATCCTCTTAGGAGTGATGTTTCTCCGAAGGACTATACTAATACCCTTATTAGGGACTTAGAACAGCACCTAGGCCAGATTAAAGATCGTGAAATTCAAACAATCTTTTTTGGCGGGGGTACACCATCTGTTTTCGAACCAGATTTAATCGGTACAGTTATTGATTACGTCAAAGAGAATTGCCTGATTCGTACTGATGCTGAAATTACGTTGGAGGCTAACCCTGGTGTGTCGGATAGGATTAAGTTTGAGGGTTACCGAAGAGTCGGTGTTAACAGGTTGTCGATTGGTGTGCAAACGACTAATGACCAACTGCTCAAGAAACTGGGGCGAGTGCACGCTAGCGCTGAAGCCATCGAGACGATTTCGGACGCAAAATCTATTTTTGAGAATATCAATATAGATTTGATGTTTGCCCTACCAGAGCAAGGGCTTGGCGAGCTGAAAACTGATCTCTCACGTGTGTTGGAGTTTGCCCCTGAACATTTATCGATCTATCAATTAACAATTGAACCAAATACTTGGTTCTTTAGATATCCTCCGAAGCTGCCTGATGATGATTTGGCTTCAGAGATGCAGTTTGAGATTGAATCGGTGGCACATGAACATGGATATAAACAGTATGAGGTGTCAGCGTTTGCGAAACCGGGGAGGCAATGTTCACACAATATGAATTATTGGGAGTTTGGTGATTATCTTGGCGTTGGGGCGGGTGCTCATTCTAAAATAACGACATCCAAGAGCGTCACGCGTCTTGTGAAGCACAAACAACCTAAGCGTTATATGGAGGCTGTAGCAATAGGGGACAGTGTATCCAGTGATAAAATAGTTACTTCTGAATCTCTACCATTTGAGTTTTTTATGAACGCTTTGAGGTTGAATGATGGAGTGCCTAGAAGCTTATTTGAAAAGAGAACAGCGCTACCCATTGATATCGTTGAGGCGCAACTTGTAGCATTGGAGCGACGAGGACTTATGAATGTATCTGAGGGTTTCATTCGCACGACTCCATTGGGTATGCGTTTTTTAAATGAGGTATTGCAAGAGTTTTTGTGAGTTAGGGAGACTTAGCATTTTCGAAAGATAATATCCCAGACTTGATGCCCCAGTTTAAGTCCGCGCCGTTCAAACTTGGTCGTAGGTCGATAGGAGGGGCGTTCGCAATAATCGACTGCTATATTTTTTAAATGAGGATTTTCTTGCAACGTGGTCAATATCTCCTTGGCATACTCTTCCCAGTCAGTCGCAATGTGCAGATACCCGGCTCTCCCCAAAAGTAGCGTTAGTTGATTGACAAATTCCCCATTCATTAAGCGTCTCTTATGATGCCGTTTTTTGGGCCATGGGTCAGGAAAAAATATATGGATACCACTTAAACTTTTTTCTGTGAACATATGTCGTGTCGCTTCTACTGCATCGTGTTCAATAATTTTGAGATTGGAGAGCTCAGCAGTCTCGCTTAACTTAAGTGCGCGACCAACGCCTGGTGGATGCACCTCAATCCCAATGTAGTTATGTGCCGGGTGGGATTGAGCAACCTCTATGGTCGCATCGCCCATCCCGAAACCAATCTCTAAAAAGGTCGGGTTGTTGTTTCCAAAAATAGTGTTGAAATTAAGTACAGATTCGAGCTGGAAGGGCAAAAGGTATTTATCCCCTAATTGTTGCCGAGCATTCTTCTGTCCATTTGACATTCGTCCAGCTCTTAGGACGTAACTTCGGACCTTTCTTGTTTCCATGTGAGGATTTGAAGTTATTTTAAAAGTTGAATTGAGTCGGCTTTATTTCTTAGATGCTGGGGGCATCATCCCCGACGCGGGTGAGCTTGGTGATGCCTGGTATGGCTTTTTTGGCATCCTGCCGGCGTGAAAAGCGTCTCTGCCAGACTGAATCGCATTCTTCATTGCTCGCGCCATCAGGATAGGATTTTGTGCTGCTGCAATTGCCGTATTCATGAGTACTGCATCACACCCCAGCTCCATTGCGATTACTGCGTCCGATGCTGTGCCGACTCCCGCGTCTACGATCACTGGTACTTTGAGACTCTCAATGATAATAGTGAGGTTCCATGGATTTAGAATCCCCATCCCGGAGCCAATCAATGAAGCAAGTGGCATGATGGCGACGCAACCTAAGTCCTCAAGTTGCTTCGCAACTATTGGATCATCTGATGTGTAAACCATTACTTGGAAGCCATCTTTTACGAGTTGCTCGGCTGCAATGAGTGTTTCGGATACGTTGGGAAACAATGTCTGTGGATCCCCCAAAACCTCCAGCTTAACTAAATCATGACCATCTAGTAGCTCGCGTGCGAGCCTTAGTGTGCGAACAGCCTCACCTGAGGAATAACAGCCAGCGGTATTTGGAAGTAATGTTGTATGCTTAAGATCAATAAAATCGAGCAGATTTGGTTCTGATGCATTTTGCCCCAGATTTGTTCGACGTATCGCGACAGTAACTATTTCTGCGCCACTTTTTTCAATTGCTTCACTTGTTTCTTCGAAGGATCTATATTTACCAGTGCCGATGATTAAGCGGCTGTCAAAAGATCGCGTGCCAATTTGTAAAAGATCCATTTTTTGCGGAGTTCCCAGTGTAATGTGAAAAACTTGTCAAACAAATAATTTAACCGCCACCCACAGCCGTAACGATTTCTATTTTGTCACCATTTTGTAATATTCGAGAGTCAAATTGACTTCGAGGAATGATTTCCTCGTTGATCTCTAGTGCAATTTTTTTGTGTGCAACATCTAGGTCATTGGTGAGAGCAGATATCGTGGTCCCAGTTTGGATTTCCTTTATAGTTCCATTGATATGTACCGCAATCATAATCATTCAGTAATTTATTAATTATATTGTTAATATTCTATCACTGGCATAGTCTATATCGACATTCTTAGTTTCAGTAATTGCCTTTTTTATTATAGACTCAGGTTAATTTTAGATGTGATGAGTTGGCTTGATAAAAGCGCGGCTAGAAATGTTAGGCGGCTTTACAGGTTGGGATTTTAAGGCTGCTGGCTGTTGAACTCTTACGCATGAGATTGTAAATGTGCTCAATTTTTCGGACGACGTAATTAAGTGGCAACTGAAGTATGGCCGACATGATTTGCCGTGGCAGGTGAGTCGAACGCCATATGGCGTGTGGGTATCCGAAATTATGTTGCAGCAAACTCAAGTGAGCACTGTAACTCGTTATTTTACGTGCTTCATGGCTGCTTTTCCCGACGTCGCATCGCTTGCGAGAGGCACAGAAGAGGAGGTTTTAAGTCTTTGGAGTGGTTTGGGTTATTACTCTAGGGCTAGAAATCTGCTCCAATCGGCTCGAATAATATCTGATGTTCACGGAGGATTCGTACCTTCAGAGTACGATGCATTAATGAGTCTCCCGGGTATTGGCCGTACTACTGCTGGTGCAATTCTCGCGTTAGCGTATAAAAAAAAATATTCGATATTAGATGGGAACGTAAAAAGAGTTTTGGCGCGCGTTTTTTGTGTAGATAGGCCTACCAACGCGAGCTCGACGATGCGAGACCTCTGGGTGCTTGCCGACAAACTGCTGCCTAATAAGAATATTGATACCTACACTCAGGGGTTGATGGATCTTGGGGCTACCGTATGTGTTCGTGGAAAGCCCACTTGCCTATCGTGCCCTCTAAAACAAAGGTGCCAAGCTCAGCTTGAGGATGCTGTTGGGGCGTATCCCGTTAAGAGCGCCAGGAAAAAGGTCGCCAAGAAATCGATCTATATGATCGTCTTTGTGCGTAATGGAGCGGCTTTAATGGTTAAGAATTCAGGTGAAGGTCTGTGGCCGGGCCTTTTGGGATTCATTGATTCTGACACCTTTTCGGACGATATTTTAAAGCGATTCGCAGATGGATTTGCATTGAAAGTGAAGTCCATCGCACACCTCCCTAATTTTCGTCATCGGCTCACTCATATTGATTATTTGGTTCATCCTGTGCGAGTGGATGTCTCTCTAGGTGTTTCAAAGGGGCGGCATGCCGGATTGAAGTGGGTCAGCCTTCACAACCAAGGTCAGTTACCTATTTCCGTACTGGTTAAAAAGATATTTGGGTTGTTTAGTTAACTTATGTCGCGGTGACGCATCAACGTACGGTAGTTTTGTTTGAATTTTTTCTCAAGTTGCTCCACAACATAAACTGATCGGTGCTGCCCTCCTGTGCATCCAATGGATATCGATAGGGTTACGCGACCTTCAGTGATAAACAAGGGCAACCAGTTGTCTACAAACCGATGAATATCCCCTATTAATTTCAGTGTGTCAGCACTTCTGCTCAGATAGTCAGCAACCGGTGAATCAGAGCCTGATAGTTGTTTTAACTCATCTTCGTAAAATGGGTTTGGTAAGCAGCGAACATCAAAAGTGAAATCGGTATCTAGTGGTACACCATGTTTGAATCCGAAAGACTGCAAGATGAGTTGGAATTGATGATTTTTATTTTCAACCAGATCTCTCACGCAATTCTTCAGTTGCTGAGGACTTAATCTGCTGGTGTCGATTTGCTCAGCGTTATTTTTTAGAGGCTCGAGGAGTTTACGCTCAACTTCGATGCACTCATTCAGGGTCGTGTTGTCATCGGATAGCGGGTGAGGTCTTCGGGTCTCGGAGTACCTTCGCAGAAGTGACTCTTTGGATGCGGTAAGAAAAATTATTTTAATTTCTATACCTTTTTTTGACAGGCCTTCAACCTCCTCAGGTAATGTCCCGAGGAAAGATGGGTTCCTGACATCAAGGCTGATAGCCACATTAGAGTAACTCTGTATTTTTAGTGTTTCGATGCAGGCATCAAGTAGTTTGATGGGCAAGTTGTCGATACAGTAAAATTCGAGGTCTTCAAGTGTTTTGAGTGCAACACTCTTTCCTGAACCGGAGAGGCCTGTAAATATAAAAAGTTTCATTTTTTGAGCACTTTAATACAACCGTTAACTTTATTGATCGGCAATGCTTTTGCTTTGACGATCAATGAACTCTTGGGTGCTGTCTATGCCTCTAAGTTGTAATACGAAATTGCGTACAGCAGCCTCCACCAATACCGCTAGATTCCTTCCTGCGGCAACAGGAAGTTGCACTTTGCGAACGTCCACATCCAGAATGTTTTGCGAGGAGGCGTGCAATGGCAATCGTTCTGCTTGGGTGGCTTGCCCTTGAGTGGGCTTCATTAGCTCGACAATTAGGTTAAGATTTTTTCGTCGCCTGACTGCGGTTTCTCCAAAAATAGTTCTAATGTTAAGTAAGCCCAATCCACGGACTTCTAGAAAATCTTTGAGTAGTTCTGGACTTCTGCCTTCCAATGTCTTGGGCGCAATGTGAAACAGCTCCACAATGTCATCAGCCACAAGGCCAGATCCTCTAGATATGAGTTCCAAGGCTAACTCACTTTTCCCAACACCACTTTCGCCTGTGATCATCACGCCTACTCCCAGGACATCTAAAAGAACACCATGGTGCGTGACATATTCCGCCAAAGCTCTTCCCATATATGTTCGGATGACCCAGATAATCTGAAGGCTGGGGAGCGTAGAGCATAGGACCGGAATATTATTGGCATTGGCAACTTGTAAGATTGATGGTGGACATTTTTCACCGTCGGAAACAATAAAACAATTGGTGTTTGCAGCTATTTTTTCGAGTGATTCAATTTGAGCTTGTAGGGGGATATCTTGGAAGTAAGCAACCTCTGTTCGACTAAAAATTTGTATCCAATTTGGGTGTATAAGATTGAGGTGTCCAATTAATCCATTAGACGATTCATTGACGGCAGTTGAGTCGAGAGAGCGATTATCAGCACCCTGCACGATTTCCCATGTGAGACTTAAAGCTTCTTGGTTATCGTCAAACAATTTACTCACTGAGGTTTTTGACATTTATTTCCCCAAAATTTGGATGATTTCCTTCTTGTCGGATACGGCTAGTAGTTTTTCTCGCTTAGATTTTTCGCTGAATACCTCTGCTAAATGTGCAAGGTAAGCTAAATGTTGGTTTTGCTGCTTGACCTCCGGAGTTAATAAAGCGAAAACTATTTGGACTGGTTTGTTGTCTCCAGACTCAAATTGAATTGGGTTTTCAAGTCGGGCGAAAACTCCGACAAATCGTTTCAGATTCGTGAGCCTGCCATGCGGTAATGCTATGCCATGCCCTATGTTTGTAGATCCAAGCTTCTCTCTGGCAAATAGTGCTTCAAAGGTTTCAAACCGTGGTATTCCATATTTTTCTTCAATACATAGGCCCACAGCTTCAAATAATCGTTTCTTGCTGGATATGGTTATGTCCAGAATGACTTCCACTTCCTCGAGCAGTTTAATTAGACTGATATCAGATGACATTTTAAGATGAGGCTTTTTTCCGCATTTGTGATGGTAGTATATTTTGATGTTCTCGGTATTTAGCTACTGTGCGCCTAGCAATTTCAATTCCCGACCCAGAAAGAATCTTTTGAATTTTACTATCAGATAACGGATCTTGTGAATTCTCAGATCGAATCAATTTTTTGATGAGATCTTTAACATGTGTGGATGATGTGTCGCTCATGTCGCCAATTGCATTACTGAAGAAATATTTTAGTTCGAATGTTCCCCGAGGCGTGCTGATGTATTTTCCCGAAGTCGCTCTAGAAATTGTTGACTCATGCAAGTTAAGCGAGTCAGATATCGTTTGCAAATTCAATGGACTCAGACCCTTTGGTCCCTTTTCCAAGAAATCCATTTGTACTCTAAAGATTTCTTTAGAGACTCGTAATAATGTTTCATGTCTTTGGTTGATGCTGCGTTGTATGTTTTTTGCTTGCTTTAAATAATCCTTAAGGGGATTTGAAGCATCGTCGCTCTCATGTTGTATTAGTTCCGCGTACTCTTGATTTACTGAAACCCTAGGTATCCATTCTTCATTTAAGCGTATGGTCCATTTTTTGTTGTACTTTTCTGTAATTAGATCTGGTTTTATGTATCTCGCATGATCTTCCCAGTCTTCGCTGAGTGGTTTCGGACTTAGGCTTGAAATTAGTTTAGCCGCCTCAGCAACCTCACTTACTGCGCAGCCCATAAGGTGAGCAATTTTTTTATGGTTATAACTCGCAAGTAAGGTGAGGTGACTGTCCAATAAGGTTTCTGAAAGTGTTTTTATATGAGGACTGATTGCTGCTTTTTTTACTTGTAATTTTAAGTGCTCGATTAGATCTAGTGATCCTACTCCGGCCGGTTCGAGATTCTGCAAAAGGCTGCGGCATCTTTGAAAGTCTGCCAATTTCCAGTTTTTTCCATCTGTGAAGTTGTGTTTTAACTCTTCGAATGTCTCTTTTAGAAATCCATCTTCGTTTACATTATCAATCAGATAAGTGGTTAGTTCTTTGTCCTCATTTGAGGTGTTATTTGATATTAATTGTTCCTTTAGATGCTGTCTAAAGTCGACATGCGTCGCAAGATCGTTGGAATTTGAGCCATCGTAAGTGAAATGGTTTTCTCCTGAAGAAGACATTGTGTGGGTTGTGTGGTTTATCCTCGCTTCGATATCGGGGTATGTGGGTGCGTTTGAGTCGTTAGGTTCTTTAGTTTTGGCTGATTCTGGCTCTTCCGCTTCAGACCTGACCGTTTCATCTAGGTCGAGTAGTGGGTTCTCCAGAGCTATACCCTTGAGTTCTTCTAAAAGTTCATTCGTTCCTAAGCCCAAGAATCTCAGCGATTGCCTCAGCTCTGGGGTCAAAGATAAACTTTGAGTTTGTTTAGCGACTAATTGCTGTCTCATGGAGGTATTAATGATCAAAAAGAACAGATAAGAAACTCTTGCCGAGAGTTGTATTATTTTGTAAAGGCGGCTTATTCATAGCTTGAATTGATCACCTAAGTAGACTTTTCGGACAGATGGGTTTTTGATAATCTCTGTAGGAGACCCACTTGCCAAAACAGTCCCTTCATGAACAATGTAGGCGCGATTACAAATGTCTAGTGTTTCCCTAACGTTATGATCTGTAATAATCACCCCGATTTTTTGTTTCACAAGATATCGAATAATTTCCTTGATATCTAGAACGGCAATAGGGTCTACTCCGGCGAATGGTTCATCTAGAAGTATGAAACTGGGCTTGTTGGCGAGTGCTCGTGCAATTTCTACGCGCCGTCGCTCACCGCCAGACAGAGACCCCGCTGAGTTTTTTCTTAGGTGTTTTATGCTTAAATCTTCAAGTAGCTGCTCTAAACGCTCGGCTATTTTTCCGTTTTTATGAAGTTCTAGAATAGCCTGGATATTTTCTTCGACATTCAGTTTTCTAAAAATGGACATTTCTTGCGGCAAATAACTAATGCCTAACTGCGCGCGCCGATGTATAGGTAGATGGGTGATGTCAGTCCCATCTAGGGTAAGGTTGCCGTTGGTGCACGGTGTTATGCCGACAATCATGTAGAAGGTTGTCGTTTTTCCAGCGCCATTGGGCCCGAGCAGCCCAATCACTTCGCCACGTTCCACCTCAAGCGAGACATCATGGACAACGGTTTTCGTGCGATATTTTTTGCTTAGTTGTAAAGCTTTAAGCATGCAGACCTTAGCTAGTAGACGCCCAGATAAAACAAAGCGCAGTAATATTTTTTGGCTTGACTCACGGTTCTATCTGTTGTTTGGGTTGAATTGTCGCTTTTACCCTCCCATTGGAGGGGTTTCCGCTATCTGGATTGCCTGCGTCACTCCTGACTGTGAATGTTTCAGTGGTGGCATCGTAATGGATAAACTTTCCCTCCACTTGGTCTCCTTCGCGCCACAGTTTTGCAGTGTCGACCATCGTCAATTGATCTGTGATGGCATTGAACTCAATTGTTTTTGCCTCGCCCTCGATATAGTCGTCATAACCTTCACGTTTTTGTCTGAAGTAAGCAAGTTCGCCGAGGGCAATGCCTTGTTTGAACTCGTCATTTTCCTGAATGACTGTGAGCGTATCCGCTCTGATTAGGAGCGTTCCTTGCGTGAGTACTACGTTACCTTTGAATACCGCAGTGCTTGTTTTGTCGTTCATATGCGCACTATCTGCTTCGATGTTTATGGGTTTATCTCTGTCTGCGTTTTCAGCCAGTGACTGGGCAGAATTGAATATGAGAGGAAGTAATAAAATAATTTTCCAAGACGCTAAGTCTTTTTGGGCGTGTTTCGATTTATTTTTAATCATCGTAAGTCATCGTTACGTTCGATAAAAGATCAAGAAGTCCAGCTTGAGCATGATATATGAATCCGTGAGAAAAGCCGACCAATGATTGACGGGTGATTGTTGTTTTGTGGTTTGTTCTGGCAATTTCCTTATGAATTTCCACTATTGCGAAGTCGGTAGCGATGCTTGTAGGCGCTGACGATTCTGCACTCATAATTTTAAGTGTCACATTTCCCATCAAGTCAATTTTTTCATTGTTTTTAATAATCCCAGCATCTGAAGTTACAGTGAGCGTGGATTGAGTATTGTTATGGAATATGACTTTGGGTCGAATAAGTTGAGATTCGCTCTTTGATTCTAACTGAATGAGGGAATCAAATTCGAGGATTGATTTAATTTCCCCGCTTTGGTTGAATCGGGTCGATGCAACCTCGGTGAGAAAAAATTTTGGGACTCCCTTTGTGGAGAGGGTTGCCTCCGATGAAAATAGGGCGGCATAGTGTGCCCACCACGATGCTGAGGCTAAGGTTACCAGCAAAGCTAAGAATAGAAACCCTGTTCTTGGCTTGGGTATCAACAAAGGTCCTCAATGTGTTTGTCCCAAACCCCTTTGGACGCGAGAACAATTTCCACGACTTCTCGAACGGCGCCTTCTCCTCCGCTACATATTGTTACGTAGTCTACCCGGGACAGCACATCTCTTGAGCCATTTGAGGGGCCAATTGAGAGTCCGCAGCGCATTAGTATGGGCAAATCAGGGAGATCGTCACCGATGAAGGCCACAACGTTTGGTGCAAGTCCAGTTTGTTTTAAGAAGCTTTCGAATGCAGTAAGTTTGTCGTCAACTCCTAAATAAAAATGTTGAATATTCAATTCTTTGAGTCGATATCGAAGCGCTGCTGAGTCCCTGCCGCTGATTACACCTGTCAGGATTTTAAAGTCCTTAAGCAATTTAATGCCGAGACCGTCAGCAGCATTAAAAGCTTTAAGGGCTTCTCCTTTTTCCGAGAAGTAAAGTTTCCCATCTGTCATGACTCCATCAACATCAAATAGAACCGCTTCAATTACTTTTGCTTTTTCTAAAATTTCTTTTTTCATAAAATTTTTGCTTTGAGTAGGTCGTGCATCCCTAAAACCCCAATTGGGGTTTTAGACTCGTCCATAACCAATAGCTGATTTACGCTATTTTTTTCCATGATTTGCAGGGCTTCATCTGCCAACGCGTTTTCGTTGATGGTTTTGGGTTGTGACGTCATTATTTCTTCGGCGACCAAATTTTCCATTAAGCGTTTACTTTGGAAAACCCTCCTAAGATCCCCATCGGTCACGATGCCAACGAGCTTCCCGCCACTCATAACAGAAGTCATCCCCAGTTTCTTGGAGGTTATTTCCATTATGGTGTTTTGAATGCTTGTGTCACGACCTACCTGCGGAAATTCATCGCCACGATGCATGATATCGCTAACTCGTGTTAATAGTTTCCTTCCCAGTGATCCGCCCGGGTGCGATTTGGCAAAGTCCTGCTCCGTGAATCCTTTGGCGCGCAGCAGTGCAATAGCCAGAGCATCTCCTAGGGCTAGCGTCGCTGTCGTGCTAGATGTTGGAGCCAATCCAAGTGGGCAGGCCTCATGAGAAACTCGACACTCAAGAGTGATGTCCGCAAGATGAGATAACGTTGAATTCTTATTGCCTGTAATGGCTATTAATTTAGTGTTCTCTCGCTTAAGTGTTGGCACGATAAGGTTGAGTTCTGCACTTTCCCCTGAGTAGGAGATGGCAATTACCACATCCTCGCTGGTAACCATGCCCAAGTCTCCGTGACTCGCTTCTGCCGGGTGCACAAAAAAAGAAGGTGAACCAGTGCTGGATAGAGTCGAGGAGATTTTACGCGCAATGTGTCCGGATTTCCCAATACCGCTAACCACAAGCCGTCCCTTACATGTCAGCATCAAGTCGCATGCTCTACTAAATGACTCATCCAGATGCTCGGAGATTTCTAGCAGCGCGTTGGCTTCAATCGCAAGTACTTGTTGAGCATATGCGATTACTGGGTCGGAATGGGTTTTTGCTTTATCAGTCATTAAAGTAGTATATCGCATCGTTTGTTTTCTCTGCTCACTAACTTGTTACATTATGCCGCAATCGCTTTTTTGGTTTAGTGATATCAGAGGGCTCGCACAAGTACTTATGACGTTTAAACTATTTAATAATATTGTCATATTGAGTAAATCGACAATATCGGACAATTATGGATAAAATGCTGTATCTACGATAAAATTTTTATGGAATGCGTGAACCAACAGACTTAATACAGTTTTCTTCGGTGAACTTCGCATACGGGCAATCTACAATTTTCCGAAATTTAGATGTTGGTTTCGCTGCGGGAAAGGTCACAGCTATTATGGGCGGCAGTGGGTCGGGCAAAACGACCATACTTAAGCTGATTGGTGGACAGGCGCGACCGCAGCAAGGGGAGGTCATTTGCGAAGCGAGCGCCGTAAATAAAATGACGCATCGAGAACTTTTTGCGTACCGCAAGAGAATTGGGATGCTTTTCCAGTTTGGAGCATTGTTTACTGATCTGAATGTTTTTGAGAATGTTGCATTCCCTTTAAGGGAGCAAGCCTCGTTACCTGAGACGGCGGTAAGAGATCTGGTATTGATGAAGTTACATGCAGTGGGGCTTAGAGGGGCTTCCCGGCTGATGCCGGCTGAACTGTCTGGAGGAATGGCGAGGAGAGTGGCTTTGGCGCGAGCCATTGCTTTGGACCCAAGCTTGATGCTTTATGACGAACCCTTCACCGGACTTGATCCGATATCTACCGCCATCACAGGTAACTTGATAAGGACGCTGAATGACGCTTTGGGGATCACTTCTATTTTCGTGACGCATGATATCAAGGCTTCCTTTAAAGTGGCTGACGAAGTGGTGTTGCTGTCGCGCGGATCTGTCACGGCTAGAGGCAAGCCCAGCGATTTACTTGAGTCGAATGACCCTCTGGTGCGCCAATTTGTCAACGGAGAGGTCGATGGCCCTGTGCCGTTCCACGTTTCTTCTAAACCTTACCGGGAAGATTTGGGGCTTGAGCATGTACGAGGCTGAACTATGACTTTTGTCCGCAAGATGCTTTCTAGACTCGGCAGGGCTAGTATTGACTCCATATGGAAGCTTGGGGAAGCAAGCGTTTTTATGGGGCGGGTTGTCTCGCGGTCATCAATTATTTTGCGTCGTCCCAGTCTGCTCGTGGCAGAGATACACTTTGCAGGTGTTTTATCCTTGGTGATCATTATTGTTTCCGGACTCTTTGTTGGCTTGGTGCTCGGATTGCAGGGATACGAGACACTGAAAAGATATGGATCCACAGGGGCTGTGGGGACGCTGGTAGCACTTTCATTAGTGCGGGAACTCGGGCCTGTGGTTTCTGCTTTATTGTTTGCGAGTCGTGCCGGATCCGCGATTACGGCTAAGATTGGCATTATGAAAACAACGGAGCAGCTTTCTGCCATGGAGATGATGGCGGTCGATCCCCATGCCCGTGTTGTGGCGCCTATGTTCTGGGGCGGATTTATTTCTATGCCATTGCTAGCCGCTATTTTTTCTGCGATGGGTATTGTTGGAGGCTACCTAATTACTGTGGTGGTGATAGGGGTTGATTCAGGTGCTTTTTGGTCCCAAATGCAGACGAGTGTTGACTTTCATCACGATATTTTGAATGGCGTCATTAAGAGTGTTGTTTTTGGGACTGCTGTTAGCGCAATAGCAGTTTATGAGGGATACGCCTCAGTGCCAACTGCTGAGGGGGTTTCTAGAGCAGTAACAAGAACAGTGGTGACGTCTGCGCTGGCTGTGTTAGCGTTGGATTTTGTTTTGACCGCATTTATGTTTACGGGAGCGCATTAAATGGAAAGATCAAATGTCGACCTATGGGTTGGAGTGTTTGTTGCAGCGGGAATTGGGGCGCTTTTGTTTTTGGCGCTAAAAGCTGGAAATGTGGATTCCATTATGAAAGCAGAGGGTTATAAGGTGTCTGCAGAATTCGACAACATTGGCGGGCTTAAGGCGAAGGCTCCTGTCAAAAGCGCTGGCGTTATTGTGGGGCGAGTTGAAAGTGTAACTTTTAACAATCAGAGCCTTAGGGCTTTAGTTCAGCTTAATTTAGATAAGCAATTCCAGTTTCCCGCAGATAGTTCAGTGTCGATTCTAACCTCTGGCCTTTTGGGCGACCAGTTTGTTGGGATTGATCCAGGCGGTGCGCTTGAGAATCTTGAGGGCGGGGACCGTGTTCGTATTACACAGTCGGCTATTGTATTGGAGAAGGTGATTGGTCAGTTTCTGTATGGAAAGATGTCTGAAAAAAATACCGATTAATTGTGTAAGCTAATTTTTTAAATGAACTAGAGGTTTTCGATGAAGGTTATTAATTCATTAGTTAATGTTTGTTTTATATTCGCGTTTAGCGCTTCAAATGTTTTTAGCTCAGATGTTAAACCTGACGAGCTTGTGAGGGATGTCGTCGGCGAAATCATGCATCTGGTTGAGACTGACCCTGATGTCTCTGCTGGGGACATGGCAAAAACAATAGCGTTTGTTGAGGCTCAAGTTGCTCCTCATTTTGATTTTCCACGAATGGCGAGGTTGGCTGTCGGCAGACCTTGGCGTAATGCTACCCCTGAACAGAGAGCGCTCATTGTTCAGGAGTTTCGAATATTGTTAGTCAGATCGTATGCTGCGGCGTTTACCCGTTTCAAGGGTATAAAAATCGAAGTTTTGCCACTTCGTGCTTCAGAGAATCCGAAATGGGCGCTTGTTGAGTCATCAATTAAATTACCTACTGCGGTGGCTCAGCCGATCTCCTTGAATTACGACATGGAGGTCATAGAAGGCAAATGGAAAGTGTTCGATTTGCAAATCGATGGAGCTAGCTTGATCGTTAATAATCGCAGTCTTTTTCAAAGAGAGATTCAATCATCTGGAATCGATGGTTTAATTGAGACGCTTAGGCAGAAAAATGCTCAAAGTGTCAGTGCTGAAACTGGATCGCGGTAGTGACGATTCAGGTGGGCACAGGTTCACTCCTTTTGTCGGGTGAGTTAACTATAATGAATTATATCGAGCGGCTGGAGGAAGCTAAAGCCGCTCTGGAGCAAGGCCATCTTACAATTGACTTTGCTAATGTGCAGGACATAGATTCTTCTGCAATTGCTTTTATGTTGCAGTGTGTAAGGATCTCTGGCGGCAAAGTGATATTTCAGTCGTTGCCCAATACGTTGAACGGGCTCATGAGTCTGTACGGTGTTTCCGACCTATTAAAGACAAATTGAGCTAAATTAGTTATGGATGATAAGATGCGCCCCGCTCTTGAGATTGACTCAGTTTCGAAATCATTCGGTGCTGTAAAGGCGGTGAGGAATGTTAGTTTTTCTGTCCCTAGGGGTGAGTTTTTTGGGCTTCTTGGGCCAAACGGAGCAGGAAAAACAACGCTCATTAATTCTGTGGCAGGGCTTTGTCGTGTGGACAGCGGATCAATAAAAGTGATGGGCTATGACGTGTCGTCGAGAGACTATCAGTCAGCTCGACGCGCCATAGGGGTTGTTCCTCAAGAATTGGTATTCGATCCGTTTTTCTCTGTTAGAGAAACGCTAGAGTTTCAATCGGGGTACTTTGGGATTAAAAAAAATGATGTTTGGATAGATGAAATATTGTCTGGCTTGAATCTTACAGATAAAGCAAATGCCAACATGCGATCGCTATCAGGAGGCATGAAAAGGCGAGTATTGGTTGCTCAGGCTTTGGTGCATCGTCCCCCTCTAATCATACTAGACGAGCCAACCGCCGGGGTCGACGTAGATTTAAGAAAAAATCTTTGGTCGTTCATTCAAAAGTTAAATGATGAGGGTCACACGATAGTGCTCACGACGCACTACCTAGAAGAGGCTGAGAGTCTCTGCAGTCGCATTGGTATGATGAAGAATGGTGAGCTCGTGATGATTGAGTCTACGGACCTTTTGTTGCAAAGGGATAAAGAGTGTGTGATCCGTTTGCGCGTCAAACAACCAGCGAAAGAAAATTTATCTCCTCTGGAGGTTCTTTTGCCTAATGCGGTTTGTGTGGAGCTAGGGGAATATCTTGTTAGCGTCCCAAATCCTTCGGAGGTTGAAGATGTTCTTCGGCTTGTGCGAGAGTTGGGGTATGAGATCGATACGCTGGAAACGGAAAATGAAAGCCTGGAGGATGTTTTTCTGTCGATCATGAAAGCTAGCCCGGAACGGTCAGAATAAAATGTCAGGGTTTAGTGCGCTTTTCTTGAAGGAGGTTTTAAGATTTTGGAAAGTTGCCGTCCAAACTGTCGGCGCACCGGTTCTTACTGCTCTTCTTTATCTGCTGATCTTCTCTCATGCACTAAAAAACAGAATCAGTGTATATCCTGATTTAGAAATAGATTATCTGACGTTTTTAGTTCCTGGGCTGGCTATGATGAGTTTGTTGCAAAATTCTTTTGCTAACACGTCATCAAGTGTGGCTCAGTCAAAAATGATGGGCAGTATCGTTTTTATTCTTCTTACTCCGTTATCCCACCATGCACTTTTTGCCGCGTATATCTCTGCAGCTTGCCTGAGAGGGTTGCTCGTAGGCTCGGGTGTAATCATTGCCGCCATGCTCTTTGTTAGCGTTCCCATCAGTAATATTTTTTATATCTTGTTTTTTGGCACCTGCGGTGGCGTTATACTCGGCTCCCTAGGTCTTATCGCAGGAATTTGGGCAGACAAGTTTGACCAAGTTGCAGCCTTTCAAAATTTCGTTATTTTGCCGATGACCTTTTTGTCGGGAGTTTTTTATTCGGTAGAAAGCCTGCCGCCACTTTGGCAAATGATCTCGCATGCTAACCCTTTTTTCTACTTAATTGATGGGTTTCGTGCTGGATTTTTTGGTAGGTCAGATGTGCCGATTGAAATCAGTATTTGTGTTGTCTCACTGGTGACTTTGGTCTTATCATTGGGATGTTTATTACTAATTCGGAGTGGCTATAAGCTCCGAGGTTAAGCAGGGTTTAAATTTATGGTTACTCCAGAAGATGTTAAAACGTATATTGAGGATTCGTTAGCCTGTAAGCATATTACGGTGATCGGTGATGGCCAACATTTTGAGGCCGTTATTGTGAGCGCGGCCTTTGATGGTAAAAATCGACTGCAGCGCCACCAGATCGTATATGCAGCTTTAGGTGACCGTATGAAAAGCGAGATTCACGCTCTGTCAATGAAGACATTTAGTCCGCTGGAGTGGAAAGCTCAAGAAGGTTAGTGTGGAGAAGCTTTTAATCCAAGGCGGAGTAAAGCTTTTTGGCGAAGTTAATGTTTCTGGGGCTAAGAATGCTGCGCTTCCAATACTTTGCGCGAGTCTTTTGACTTCGGAAACTGTCCGAATTGATAACTTGCCACATCTTCATGACGTCACCACAATGCTGACGCTTTTGGGGCATATCGGTGTTGATGTTGAATTGGATGAAAAGATGGGTGTGCTGTTGTGCGCGAAGAATGTGAGTTGCTTGCAAGCGCCTTATGATTTAGTGCGAACTATGCGGGCTTCCGTGCTGGTTTTAGGGCCGCTGGTGGCTCGGTTCGGCAAAGCCAAAGTATCTTTGCCAGGAGGTTGTGCGATAGGCCAACGTCCTGTCGATCAGCACATTAAAGGACTTGAAGCCATGGGTGCTCGAGTTGAAATTGACCAAGGGTATCTTTGCGTTAGTGCCGAACAATTAGTAGGCGCGGAGATTGTTTTTGATCTCGTTACTGTGACTGGCACAGAGAACCTTATGTTAGCTGCCACATTGGCCGATGGCGTCACTACTTTGAGAAATGCGGCGATGGAGCCCGAGGTTTTAGACCTCGCTAAGTGCCTAACGGCTATGGGGGCTAAAATTACGGGTGCAGGCACGGAGACGATTAGAATTGAAGGCGTTCAGTCACTTAATGGATTTGATCATGCGGTTATGTTTGACCGGATCGAGGCCGGGACCTATATGGCTGCGGTGGCGGCAACTGGTGGCGAATTGTTAATCAAAGGAGTGGATGCGAATATAATAAATTCAATCACGACCAAGCTTGCCGGAGCGGGTGCTGTTATCAAGCATGAGGGAGATGATCTGCTGTTAACTGTATCGCGCCGGTTGAGCCCAATAGATATAAAAACTGCACCTTATCCCGGTTTCCCTACGGATATGCAGGCTCAATTTATGGCTCTTGATACAATGGCTGACGGCACCAGTACTATTTCGGAAACTATTTTCGAGAATAGATTTATGCACGTACAAGAACTCAAACGCTTAGGCGCAAAGATTCAAACCCAAGGTAACATAGCTATTATTCAAGGTGTTTCTTCACTCGCGGGAGCTGAGGTGATGGCCACAGACCTTCGTGCGTCTGCTGGATTGATCATTGCGGGCTTAATCGCTTCTGGTGAGACCGCTGTAGGTCGTATTTACCATCTAGATCGCGGTTATGAGCGGATTGAAGAAAAATTTGGACGTTTAGGGGCGAAAATTAAGCGTGTTACCAATTAGTTTTAGAATGGGCTAATGGTTTTTTTTTTCATAAATTATTGAGGTTACAGCATTGGTTAAATCTGGTGAATTCGTCACGATGGCGCTTTCCAAAGGGCGTATTCTAGAGGATACCTTGCCTTTTTTATCGGGTATGGGGATACATCTCATTGATGATCCCGAGGAATCGAGAAAACTAATTATCGGGACTTCTGACCCTAAGTTGCGCATTATTATTGTCCGGGCGAGTGACGTTCCGACGTATGTTCAAAGAGGCGCGGCTGACCTTGGGGTTGCGGGTAAAGATGTGTTACTCGAACATGATGGGGAGGGATTGTTTGAGCCCTTAGATCTGGGGATTGCTCGATGCAAATTGATGGTAGCGGTGCCAGAAGGTATCGATTACGCCAACGTCATTCGTTCTGGGGCACGCCTGCGGGTAGCCACTAAATATGTTAAAGCCGCGCGGAAGCACTTCGCCCAGAAGGGTGTACATATTGATTTAATTAAACTTTATGGCTCAATGGAACTTGCTCCTTTAGTTGGTTTAGCGGATGCGATTGTTGATCTTGTATCGAGTGGTAAAACCCTGCAGGCGAATAAACTTGTGGCGGTAGAGGAGGTTCGCCAGATCAGTTCACGATTGGTTGTGAGTGCTGCATCATTAAAGTTAAAGCATGCAATGGTCCAGCCGATCATCGATGCGTTCGCGTTAACAGTCAACAGAAAAAAGAATGCCAATGATTAAGGTTCTTAAGTACGAGGATGCGGATTTCGATCAGCAATTGAGAAATACGTTGGCTTTTGAGGAAAGCTCTGCGTCTGCGATTGAGCTCGTTGTGGATGACATACTCCAACAGGTGCGTAAGCATGGTGATGCAGCACTTATTTCCCTTACGAATAAATTTGATAAGACTCAAGCAGCTTCGATCGAAGATTTGACGGTTGACGAGGAGGTTTTGCGGTCGGCTCTTAGTTCTGTCGATAGCGAAGTTGTTAAGGCGTTAAGGAATGCTTCGGATCGAATAGAAAGTTACCATCAGCGACAGGTGCAGAGCTCGTGGTCGTATAGAGATGAGTCAGGAAGTATGCTGGGCCAAAAGATTGGTCCTCTAGCGAGGGTTGGACTTTATGTTCCAGGCGGTAAAGCGGCTTATCCATCCTCTGTGTTGATGAATGCAATTCCAGCGCGTGTTGCTGGAGTTAAAGAGATTGTGATGGTGGCGCCGACACCCAACGGCGTGGTGAATCCTGTCGTGCTCGCGGCGGCGCATATTGCTGGAGTGAATCGGGTGTATCAAATCGGTGGTGCGCAAGCGATCGGTGCACTGGCATATGGAACCCAAACAATTGAAAAGGTAGACAAGATCGTTGGCCCTGGCAACGCATATGTAGCGTTAGCAAAGAAAAAAGTGTTTGGCGTCGTTGGCATTGACATGATCGCAGGGCCCTCTGAGATTTTGATAATTTGTGATGGGAAGACTGATCCTGACTGGATCGTGATGGATCTCTTCTCTCAGGCTGAGCATGATGAGTTGGCTCAGTCAATCTTAATTTCGAACGATGAGTTATTTCTGCATAGGGTACAGGAGAGGGCTGCAGCACTCCTACCCGAGATGCCGAGAAAGTCAGTTATTAAAAAATCGTTAGAGGATCGCGGCGCATTGATACTGGTTAAAGATCTTGATGAGGCTTGCAAGATTGCTAACAGCATTGCCCCAGAGCACTTGGAGTTGTCTGTTGAGGAGCCCGGATTGCTTTTAGATCAGATTGATAATGCGGGCGCGATTTTCATGGGTAGGTATACGTCCGAGGCCCTCGGCGATTACTGCGCGGGTCCTAATCATGTGTTGCCGACCTCAGGAACGGCCCGATTCTCATCTCCTTTAGGTGTTTATGATTTTCAGAAGCGTACGAGTTTGATTGATGTCAGCGAGTCTGGGGCTCGCGATTTAGGTCGTGTTGCGGCCAAGCTGGCACGAGAGGAAGGGCTCGAAGCTCATGCTCGATCGGCTGAAAAGAGATTTCAGTCATGAGCCGTTTCTGGAGTGACGTGGTAAGTAAGTTGACTCCCTACATTCCTGGAGAACAAACTGAGTCAAGAGCGGTCATTAAACTAAACACGAACGAAAGCCCCTATGGACCTAGCAAGAAAGCGATCGAGGCGATTGCTCTTTGCACAGATGAAAATCTTCGGCTGTACCCTGACCCCCGATGCCTAGAGTTGCGTGCGGCGATCGCATCTTCTGAAGGTTTGAACCTGGAAAATGTTTTTGCAGGGAATGGTTCGGATGAAGTTCTAGCACATGTTTTTCGCGGGCTCTTTAAGTCTGATCGGCCAGTTTTGTTTCCGGATATTACCTACAGCTTTTATCCAAGTTATTGCCGATTATTCGATCTATCCTACGAGGAGATCCCGTTAACTGCTGATTTTCTCATCCAAATAGAAGATTATTCAAAAGATGCTGGTGGTATCGTTCTTCCTAATCCCAATGCGCCCACTGGAATTGATCTCGGGCTTTCCTCAATCCGTACGCTATTGGAAAACCAACCTGACAAAACAGTGGTCATTGATGAAGCTTATGTCGATTTTGGCGCACAGTCTTCTGCGGCACTCATTCAGGAGTTCCCTAACCTTCTGGTGACTCGTTCTTTTTCTAAGTCGTATGCGCTAGCAGGGCTGCGTGTTGGTTACGCGATGGGCCATGCTGATTTAATAGAGGCTTTGCATCGAGTTAAGGACAGCTTTAACTCTTACCCGGTTGACCGCCTTGCTTCAGCCGGGGCCATTGCGGCGATACAAGATCGTGATTACTTGCATAAAGTGCGACTAAATATTATACGCAATCGTGAAAAGCTCGCGTTTGGTCTGTCCGCGTTAGGATTTATAGTGCTACCTTCGGCAACTAATTTTGTGTTTGCGCGCCATAAGCGTCTTCCAGCTCGGTTGCTATACCAAGAGCTTCGGCAAGCCGATATTCTGGTGCGGCACTTTGCTCACCCGATTCGAATTGAGAACTTTCTTCGCATTACTGTTGGTACAGAGGATATGGTTGAGCAGATACTTGAGCGTTTGCAATTAATCCTTACGCATTAATAGATAACGTTATTCGTATAAAATAGTATTGTTTATATTTATCATTTTTAAGCTTAAAGACACACATGGATAGAATTGCTAAAGTTGAAAGAAACACGTTCGAAACTCAGATTGGCGTAGAGGTTAACTTGGATGGTGTCGGAAAATCTGACATCAGCACGGGAATAGGTTTTTTCGACCACATGCTCGACCAAGTTGCACGTCATGGGTTATTTGACCTTGTCATAAAGGCTGATGGTGACCTTCATATTGATATCCATCATACGGTGGAGGATATTGGTATTACCTTGGGCCAAGCTTTTGCTAAAGCGCTCCCTGATAAAAAGGGAATTTTTAGGTACGGATATTCTTATGTTCCCCTTGATGAAGCCCTGTCGAGAGTAGTTGTAGATTTGTCGGGGAGGCCAGGCTTGGAGTATTCAGTTAATTACGTTCGAGGCCGTATCGGTGACTTTGATGTCGATGTTATTCGAGAATTCTTTCAAGGTTTTGTGAATCAAGCGGGAGTTACTCTTCATATTGATAACTTGAAGGGGATTAATGCACACCACCAAGCGGAAACAGTGTTTAAGGCTTTTGGCCGCGCGCTGCGTATGGCCGTGGCCGTTGACGTGCGTAGCGGCGGTGCTCTTCCTTCAACTAAGGGGCAACTCTAGTCACGTGAAAGTTTAATATGGCTTTGGTTGTAGTAGTTGATTATGGAATGGGCAATCTGCGCTCAGTAGAGAAGGCGCTCGTTCATTTAGGAACATCTGATGTCATAAAAATTTCAGGTGATCCTGCCGATGTTGCACTTGCGGATAAAATTGTGTTCCCAGGCCAAGGAGCGATGCCAGACTGTATGAAAGAGCTGGATTCGAGGAGGTTAATAGAGCCCATCCGATTGGCGGCAAAGACAAAACCGTTTTTAGGCATTTGCATTGGGCTGCAACTTTTATTTGAGCGCAGTGATGAGGGGGGTGTTCCCGGGCTAGGGTTAATGCTGGGTCAGGCTCGTAAGTTTTCCCCAGAAACGCCCGATGCCACTGGTGCGAAATACAAGGTTCCTCATATGGGGTGGAATAAGGTCGAGATTTGTCGCAGGCACCCGATCTTTGCTGAGATAGATAATCAAGAATATTTTTACTTCGTACACAGTTATTTTGTTGAGCCATTTTTGTCTGAAACGATCATTGGTAAGACGGCATATTGCAATAACTTCGCAAGTGCGGTGGCTTATGAAAATTTAGTTGCCGTTCAGTTTCATCCAGAAAAAAGCCAGCAGGCCGGACTAAAACTATTATCTAATTTTTTGAATTGGGATGGCTGTTGGGCTTGCTAGCATTATTCATCTCATTGTGTGGGTTTAACCACTGTAAAACTTAATTAAATTCTATGATATTGATTCCAGCGATTGATCTTAAGGACGGGCATTGCGTTCGTCTTCGGCAAGGCTTGATGGAGGATGCCACTGTTTTCTCTGAGGACCCACTGGCCATGGCTAAGCATTGGCAACAATTTGGTGCGCAGCGACTCCATCTTGTGGACTTAAACGGAGCCTTTGAGGGAAAGCCAGAGAATGAACGCGCAATAAGTGAAATCGTAGATGCTATTGGAGGCGTTGTTCCTGTTCAGGTAGGGGGCGGAATACGAGATCTTGAAACGATAGAGCGTTATTTAGATCGGGGAGTGTCGTTTGTCGTTATTGGAACCGCTGCGATTAGTAAACCAGAATTTCTGCGGGAGGCTTGCTTGACGTTTCCGAGCCATATTATCGTGGGGCTTGATGGTAAGGATGGGATGGTAGCGGTTGATGGCTGGGCAAAGGTGACCGAGCACAGCGTTACGACTGTCTCTTATACACATCTCCGAGCCCACGAGACAGGCA